>CAJUKV010000010.1:0-3891 GCA_910587305.1 uncultured Lachnospiraceae bacterium
GAAACTTTATCCTGAAAAACCATTGCCGCATATCACACCTCATGTATTCCGGCATACGTTCTGTACCAACATGGCAAATGCGGGCATGGATATAAAGACTTTGCAGTATGTGATGGGACACTCTGATGTAGGTGTTACGCTGAATGTCTACACTCATGCCAGCTATGACCGCGCAGCGGAACAGATGACGAAAATTTTAGACTTCAAAGCCGATACGCAAGGGAAACCGAGAAAATCAGGTTGAAAATGAATCAAATCACTACACCAATTACTACACCACTTGCTCATAAATTTGCGTAGATTTATAAAGAAATGCGTGAATTTGGAGCAAGACACAAAAAATGAAAAAAGCGCCGGAAAGCTTGAAATATCAAGGATTGAAGGCTTATGAAGGGATATAAAAGATATGATAAAAATTTTATTCGTGTGCCATGGAAACATTTGCCGCTCTCCCATGGCCGAATTTATTTTAAAAGATATGGTACAAAAGAAAGGACTTACAGACAATTTTTACATTGCCTCCGCCGCTACCAGCTCGGAAGAAATCGGCAATCCCGTCCATTACGGAACCCGAAACAAGTTATCCGCCTACGGCATCAGCACAGCCGGAAAAACCGCAATCCGCATGAAGAAGCAGGATTACGCATCATACGACTATCTCATCGGAATGGACGATTGGAACATTCGGAACATGCGGAAAATCACAGGGGGCGATCCCGAGCATAAAATATACAAGCTTCTTGAGTTTGCGAAAAGCTCAAGAGATATTGCCGATCCCTGGTATACCGGAAATTTTGATGTAACCTATGACGATATCGTGGAAGGCTGTGAGGCCCTCCTGAATATGCTTATCAAAGCTGGTTTTTGAATATTGAACATTGCCATATGTAGCAGGCCGCTGAAAATCTGATACCCTGCAACCTTACGGTATTACAAACGATTCTTCTGCTTGTAATACCGTAAGATTGCAGGGTATATAAATTTTATATGTTCTAAACGGTGTTAATAGATAAACATCGCATCCCCAAAAGAAAAAAATCTATATCTTTCTTCAACCGCTCTCTCATAAGCTTCCAGCACGTTTTCTCTCCCCGCAAGCGCGCTGACCAGCATAAGCAGTGTGGATTCCGGCAGATGAAAGTTTGTAATCAAACCGTCAAGCACCTTAAATTGGTATCCCGGGTAAATAAAAATATCGGTATCGCCGCAGCTCTCTTTGAGCGTTCCATTTTCATCCGCCGCGCTCTCCAGCGTCCGGCAGCTGGTGGTTCCCACGCAGATGACTCTTCCGCCGTTTTTTTTCGTCTCATTGATCATCTGGGCCGTCTGCGCCGTCACCTGATAATATTCGGAGTGCATGTGATGCTCCAAAATATTTTCAACCTTCACGGGCCGAAAGGTGCCAAGGCCCACATGGAGCGTCACATAGGCAAGCTTTACCCCCTTGTCCTCTATCTGCTGCAGCAGCTTGTTTGTGAAGTGGAGGCCCGCTGTCGGAGCCGCCGCCGAGCCGTCATATTTGGCGTACACTGTCTGGTAGCGGTTTTTGTCCTTCAGTTTATGGGTGATATAAGGGGGAAGGGGCATTTCCCCAAGCTTATCTAAGACTTCCTCAAAAATTCCTTCGTAGGAAAATCTGATAAGCCGGTTGCCCTCATCCGCCACATCCAGCACTTCGGCCTGCAACAAACCGTCTCCAAAGCTAAGCCATACACCCGGCCGCACTTTTTTGCCCGGCTTTGCCAGCGTTTCCCATACGTTTCCCTCTCTCCTTTTTAAAAGAAGAATCTCAACTGCGGCGCCGGTGTCCTGCTTTACCCCAAGAAGTCTTGCCGGGAGCACTTTGGTATTATTCAGCACAAGGCAGTCTCCCGGGTTCAGGTAATCTATAATATCCCGAAATACCTGATGCTTTATTTCGCCGGTGCTTTTATTAAGGACAAGCAGTCGCGACGAAGTCCGCTCCTCCAAGGGGGCCTGGGCGATCAGCTCTTTGGGAAGTTCAAAATAAAAGTCCGAAGTTTTAAGGCCGTCTGCCTGTACTGCTTTTTCTTTTGCTCCATCACTTTCTTTTGCGTCGGATGCCCTTTTTAATTCGGTTGTTTCTTTCCGTTCGGTTGTTTCTTTCCGTTCAGCTTTTTCTTTCCATCCTGCCGTTTCCATCACAGGCAGGCCCCTTTTAAGAAAGCTTCATACCCCCGTTTTGTCTCATACACATCCGCTTTGCTGGTAGCCTCCCAGGGCGCGTGCATATTTAAAACGGCCACGCCGCAGTCAATCACATTCATGCCGTAAAGTGCAAGGATATAGGCGATTGTGCCGCCGCCTCCCAAATCTACCCTTCCAAGCTCCGCTGTCTGGAAGTTGATGCTTTCTTCCTCAAAAATCTTGCGGATATGCGCCAGATACTCCGCATTTGCGTCATTGGAGCCCGATTTGCCCCGGGAGCCGGTAAACTTGTTAAATACCATGCCTCCGCCAAGATAAGCCACGTTTTTCTTGTCAAAGCTGGATGCAAAGGACGGGTCGTACGCGCTGCTCACGTCGGAGGAAAGCATACAGGAGGACGCTAAGCATCTTCTCAAATTGAGCTCCGAATATTCCCCTGTGAGATTCATCACCTCCGCAACCATATTTTCGAAGAACTTCGACTGCATACCGGTTGCCCCCACGCTGCCAATTTCTTCTTTGTCCACCAGAAGGCAGCAGGCGGTTCTGTCCGTATCCTCCACCTCAAGCATAGCCCGCAGGGAAGTGTACGCGCAGACTCTGTCATCCTGCCCATAAGCCAAAAGCATACTGCGGTCTAAGCCTGCCTCTCTTGCCTTTCCGGCAGGCACCACCTCAAGCTCTGCGGAAAGGAAATCTTCTTCCTCCACGTCAAAGGTTTTCTTTAAAATATCAAGAATGCCTTTTTTTACGGCGTCCCGGGCGCGCTCTTTTTCATTCTTTTTATCTTCCCCATCATTTTCTTTCCCGTCGGCGCCATCCGAATCCTTTTCATCTTTCCCGCCGGCGCCGTCACAATGGGTATCTCTTTCGTCACTCTCCCCGGCTTTGTCAGCGCAGGAATCCTTTGCATCGGCTCCGTTCTCATCCCCTAAGATAATCGGCTTATTGCCGACAATGATGTCCAACGCTTCGCCTTCTATCACTTTTGAAGCCTTTTTCTCAAGCTGCTCCTGTGCAAGGTGAATGAGAAGGTCGGATACAAAGAATACCGGATCATCTTCATTTTCTCCAATATTGATTTCCACGGTGGTTCCGTCTTTCTTTACAATCACGCCGTGCAGAGAAAGGGGAATCGTCACCCACTGGTATTTCTTCACGCCGCCATAGTAATGGGTGTCAAAATAGGCAAACCCTTCGTCCTCATAAAGGGGATTTTGCTTCACGTCAAGTCTGGGCGAATCGATATGCGCGCCCAGAATGTTCATTCCCTCCGCCATGGGCTTTTCACCGATGCGGAACATTACCACCGACTTGTTCATACAAACTGCATATACCTTATCGCCTTTTTTCAGGCTCCCACCCTCTTTTATGACGGTCTGCAGCTCGCGGTAGCCTTTTTCTTCCGCGGCGTTTACCACATAATCCACGCACTCTCTCTCCGTTTTGGCCGCGTCCAAAAAGCTCCTGTACTGATCCGCAAACACGTCAACTTCCTTTAACTGGCTGTCGTTATACGTCTCCCATGTGTTTTTCTTTTCCATTTTAAACCTCCATCTTACATTTCACTTTATTGTTACATTTCCATAAAATCAGCCCTGACAGCAGCACAAATCCTTTTCTTTCCATATCCTCCATGTTGTCGCCCCGCTGCGAGTAAAAATTGCCAAAGGCAATACATGCCAAAGCAATACATGCCAAAGCAATACATGCCAAAGCAAT
>CAJUKV010000010.1:3991-52372 GCA_910587305.1 uncultured Lachnospiraceae bacterium
GCAATACATGCCAAAGCAATACATGCCAAAGCAATACATGCCAAAGCAATTAGAAGTTCTTCTTACTTATCCCTGTCCATAGGGATGTTGCAAAACACAGCAGTTCTACAACAGTTATCCACCCCTTTGGTGTATGGATGCTATTATTGTATGAATCTGCTATTTTGCAACCGTTCCCTGCTTAAATAGGAAGTTAAAAAACTTGATTTTAAAATCTATTGCCTGAGTTCTATTCCCATGCTTTCCAGTCCGTTCAATATCTTTTTCATAGCGGCCGTAACGTCGTTTTCTTCCAGCGTGCGGTCTTTTGCCCTGAATGTGATGGAGTAAGCCACGGACTTAAAGCCTTCTTTGATCTGCTCTCCCTCATAAATATCAAAAAGATTGCAGGATTCCAGCAGCTTTCCGCCTCTTTGTTCTATCATTGCCTCAATCTGACCTGCCAGGATATTTTTGGGAACCACCATGCTGATGTCCCTTGAAACGGCGGGGTATTTCGCAATTCCTTCATATTTTCTGTCAAAGGTTGCCCGCTCCACAATTTGGGGCATATCCAGAACGGCCACATAAACTCTTGTGTTGATATCGTAGCTGTCGCATACCAGCGGATGAACCTCGCCCAGGTATCCCACCACTTTTCCCTCATACTCGATATTGGCCTGACGTCCGGGATGGAGGAAGGACTTTTCTGCGTGTGGATTGTACACGGTCTTTTTGTTCATACCGATAGCGTCAAAGAACTCCTCCACAACTCCTTTCATGGTATAAAAGTCGCCCTCTCCATACATGCCGAGGGTGAACTGCATCCTCTCGTCCGGGAGCTGTGTCAAAGGAAATTCATGGGGCAGGTAAATATTGCCAAGCTCATACAGCCTTACATCCTTATTTCTCCTGTTATAATTGGTTGCCAGGGATGTGAGCATTCCATTTAAAGAAATGGTACGCATGATGGAAAAATCCTCTCCCAAAGGATTGGCAATCACAATCGCATTCCTCAAAAGTGAATCCAGAGGCAGTAAAAGTTTATCGAACACCTTGGGGCTCTCAAAGGAATAATTCATTCCCTGTGAGAAACCGCAGTATTCCGCTATATCCCTTGCCTTTTGCTCTATGCGGAGCTTGTAGGAAATTTTTCCGGCGGTCGCCTCGCCGTTTGGCAGGGTGGTGGGTATCTTATCATACCCGAAAAATCTTGCCACTTCCTCCGCTATATCGGCGCAACACCCAAGGTCCTGTCTGTAGGTGGGCACAACAAGGTCGTTTGTCTCGCTGTCGTATTCGATTTCCAGCATCTGAAAGATGGCAAGCATATCTTCCCTTGTAATATCTGTCCCCAACAGGGCGTTGATTTTATTCGGCTCAAACTGAATTTTTTCTTTTTCTTTCATGGGCTGGCACACATCCACCATGCCGCCCACCACTTCTCCGCAGCCAAGTTCGTGAATCAGCTGGCATGCGCGGTTGATAGCCGCCTGTGCGTTATGAGGGTCAAGTCCTTTTTCAAACTTGCCGGAAGCGTCTGTGCGCAGGCCGAGCCTTTTGGCCGACTTACGGATATTGGTGCCATTAAAGGTAGCCGCTTCGAACAGAACCGTCTTCACATCGTCCGTGATTTTGCTGTTTTCGCCGCCCATGATGCCGGCAATGCCGATTTCCTTTTCCGCATCGCATATCATGAGTATATCCTTATCCAGCTTTCTTACCTGCTCATCCAAAGTCTGAAATTCATCCCCGTCCTTGGCCCGGCGCACAATAATCTTATGCCCAGCCACCATATCCAAATCAAAGGCATGCATGGGCTGGCCGTATTCTTCCATCACATAGTTGGTGATATCAACCAGGTTATTGATGGGACGGATGCCGCTGGCACGGAGCCTGTCCTGCATCCACTGAGGCGAAGGGGCTATTTTGATGTTGGTGCAGACTCTTGCACAGTATCTGGAACACAAGTCCGCATCCTTTACCTCCACGGAAACATAATCCTTTATATCCTCTCCATTTTCCTTTACTTCCACAACAGGCGGTACAAAGGGCTTGCGGAAAGTAGCCGCCGCCTCCCTTGCAATGCCCAGCACGCTGTAGCAGTCCACCCTGTTAGAGGTAATCTCGTATTCAAACACCGTATCCCTCATGCCAAGAGCCGCAACGGCGTCGGCTCCCACCTCCGCATCCTGTGGGAAAATATAAATGCCTTCCTCCGGCGCTTCCGGGTACATGTTCCTGTCGGAGCCAAGCTCCTCTATGGAGCACATCATACCATTGGACTCTACCCCGCGCAGCTTGCCGGCCTTAATCTTGATGCCTTCCTCCGGCAGCGGGCCTCCGTCATGGCCGCCTGCCACCTTTCCTCCGTCAAGCACCACGGGAATTTTGTCCCCCTCCTTCACGTTGGGAGCTCCTGTCACAATCTGAATGACCTCCGTTCCAATATTTACCTGACAGACAATCAGCTTATCCGCATCCGGATGCTTTTCTATCTTTTCAATCTGGCCGATTACAATCTTTTCCAGATTTTTATCCAGTCTGGCATAATTTTCCACCTTTGTCCCCGAAAGGGTCATTGCGTCGCAATATTCCTGATCGGTGCATGATAATTCAGGCACATAGGCCCGTATCCATGATAACGCTGTATTCATTTCCTTTCCTTCCTTTCCGACTGCAGCCCCTTATCCTGTCTCCTTATCCTGTAAGGCGGCTGCCCGATTCTATTTCCCCGGTATCAATCTATTCTGCAATATCCTACAAACAATATTTTGTATCTCTTATTTTGCAAATTCTAATCCGGATAAATCAGAGCCAAAGCCTTCCCATTTTACCCAAAAATTCGCTCTTAAATGCCTGACCCGAATAAACCGGATTCAAAATTTGCCCTTGAGCGCTTAAAATTGTTTCAGGAACCGGATATCATTTTCATAAAGCAGACGCATATCATCAATTTCATATTTCAGAAGGGCAATTCTCTCGAGCCCCACGCCAAAGGCAAATCCCGTATACTTTTCAGGGTCAATCCCGCTCATGGCAAGCACGTTAGGGTGTACCATGCCGCAGCCTAAGATCTCAATCCAGCCGGAACCTTTGCAGAAACGACATCCCTTACCGCCGCATTTGAAACAGGAAACATCCATCTCGGCGCTTGGCTCCGTGAAATTGAAATGATGGGGGCGGAATTTTACCCTTGTCTCCTCCCCGAAAAGCTCTCTGGCAAATTCTTCCAAAGTTCCCTTTAAATCGGCAAAGGTAATATGCCTGTCTATCACAAGTCCTTCTACCTGGTGGAAGGAGGGGGAATGGGTGGCGTCCACCTCATCGGAGCGAAAAACTCTCCCCGGCGCAATCATGCGGATAGGCAGCTTTCCCTTTTCCATCTCGTGCACCTGGGTACTGGAGGTCTGTGTTCTCAACAGGAAATCGCCATTGATGTAAAAGGTGTCCTGCTCATCCTTCGCCGGATGATCCGCCGGAATGTTGAGCGCCTCAAAGTTGTAATAATCAGTTTCCACCTCAGGGCCTTCCACAACCTCATATCCCATACCTACAAAAATCCGCTCCACTTCCTCTAAGGCTATGGTGTTGGGATGGCGATGCCCTACATTGTTCTTTTTCGCCGGAAGCGTCACGTCAATTGTTTCATTCTGCAGTCTTGTCTCCAAAACCGCCTTTTCCATCTTTTCTTTTGCCTGCGCAAGGACGGCTTCAATTTCCTGCCTTGTCTCGTTTACCATCTGGCCGACCTTAGGCCGCTCCTCGGCCGCAATGTCTTTCATGCTCTTTAATACGGCGGTCAGTTCGCCCTTTTTGCCCAGATAGCTTACCCTGATATCGTTCAGCTTATCTAACGCGTCACTGTTTTGGATTTGTTTTAAGGCCTCCGCCTTAATCTGTTCCAGTCTCTCCTTCATGCTTTCCTTCCTTTCCCTGCAAATTCATCGACATATTACCTCTGTATCGGTCCGTACAACCAAGCGGAAAAATTTCATCTTCCCTACTGCCGCGCGGGGTGCGCGCTACACAACGGCAACTTTCCTTACGCACCCTTGTGCAATTGAGCAGGGAAGAACCATTTTCCCCTGCTCGCCGCGCGGCCCGTGCGCCGCTCTAGCGGCATACTTCCATAAAAATATCCCCTGTACGATTACGCACAAGGGACGAATATTCTCCGCGGTACCACCCAAATTCCTGCCTGCCGGCAGACTCTCACTTCACTTAACGCGTGCCACGTTCAGGCTTACTGACGGATACCGGGAAATCATAAATCAATTTCCATACCCATGTTAGGCCCGACAGCTCCGGTGGGAAATTCACAGTTGCCATGTATTTTCTTCAGGCACGGCATTTCATATCTGAACTTAAGGAAGCTTTCAGCCGACGACTTCCTCTCTCTGACAGAAGATATGCTGCTACTAAAGCACCTTCATAGCTTTTATACTCATAACGGTCAAAAGATAACCGACCTGTTATTGTTTAACTTTCCTTATTTTAGCCAATCTTTTCCCGCTTGTCAATATGCTTTTTCCCTATAAAAAATTGAAAAGCCGGTTTAAAATAACGGTTGATAAAGGCTCCCGCCAAAATAATATACATGGTGGCATAAAGCCAGAGCATCAAAATAATAATGGTGGTCAGGCTGCCATATGTATTAAAACCGTTAAATATATCTATATAGATGGAAAACGCCCAGGTCATTACACTCCACCCCACCGCCGCAAACCCGGCCCCCGGGAGCTGTAGCTTAAAGCCCGTGCGTGTTCCCGGCACATAAGCGTACATGAGGGCAATCACAACCGTAAGCACAAGCCACATAAAAGGCGTCCTGAAATGCAACAATAGCTCAAACAAATACGAGGTCTGTGGAATAATGCCCACAATAATCCCCACCAGAGAATTTCCAAACACCATGATCAGAAGCGACAGGAGCACTGCCAGTAAAAGCAGCACCGTATACAGGCTGGCTACCAGACGCAGCAGTACATAGTTCCTGTCCTCCTCCACGTCGTTTACCGCATTCAGCCCCCGCATCAGAGCCAATACACCTTTTCCCGCCGACCACAAAGTACCAATTGCCGTCACAGACACAATCCCAATGGATTTGCCATAAACGTCATCAATAATCCCCACCAGAAATGCATTCATGGCGTCAGGCGAAATAAGCTTCGCAAGATACATAAGGTTTGCCTTTGTGACAGGCGTATAAGGTATAATAGCGCATAACAACATCAGCGCAGGTATCAGAGATAAAAAAAGGAAAAAAGCCGTACTTGAGGCAAATGCGCTGATATTCTTTTTGCTCATGTGCTTTCCAAAATCATATCCGATAAATATTAACCTTTTTATCATCCTTATACCCCCGCATACCGCAAGCTGCGCTTGCGGTACTGCCACCGATAAAGAGTTTGGAAGTTTACTTCCAAACTTATTCCCTCATATTCCGAAGCGCGCGGTACCATATTAAAAAGGTGATAGAAGTATATTCTCCCCGGTCCCGCCGCCGCATATCTCAATATATTTCGTTTATCTTACAGCCTGCATCATAAGCCAAATTCTTAATATATTTCGCTGATTTCGCAATCCGCATAATAAAAGGAAAGAATCTCCTCGCAGCCAAGCCCCATAAGCCCCATATTCTTTGCTCCGTTTTGAGACATGCCGACCCCATGGCCATAGCCGCCGCCAAATATACTATATCCTACCACATTTTCATCCTTTTTATCAATATCTATTATCAGATACGCGCTTGGCAGTAGCAGGCTGCTCTCATAGCCTGAACCGTCCTGCCTTACAATCTCGCCTCCCTGGTTTAAAACATATCTGATATTATATTCTGAAATCACTTTATAGGCTCCTTTGTCCGTTTTAACCAAGAGCTCATCCATAACGCCGCCTTCCTTGCGCTTTAAGCAGCGAATCTCATAGATATTTTTAAATTTCTCCGGCTCTCTTGCCTCAAAATTCTCCGGGTTTTCCTCCGGCTCTCCCTGTCCGTTAAAAGTAAGGACTTTTTGCGCCCCTGCCGCATACCGTTCTTTTAGCCTCTGATAAAAAAGAGAAACATCTATCTCCGTTACCTGATACTGCCACCTGAACCATGCTTCGTCCTTCTCATAAGCGTTTTCATCCGTCAGGGAAATATATGCCCTGAAATTTTCTTCCTGGGAAAGCTCCGCTGCAACCGGTTCGTCCCCCTCTCCATCCTGCCATCCAATGTGTGCGGAACTTAAATAAGGCATCTTTTCTTTTTCCTCCTCATTCCACACTCCGGCGTCCGCTCCGAACCCGCAGGATGTGGAATAATAATAGGTACTCACAGGCTCATTTTCAAACAAAAGAAGCTTTCCGGCCGTTTCCTTCACCGCCTTTGTGGACTCAATGTTTTCCGTAATATTATTGTAAACCTGATAACTTACGCTGTCGTCTAAGTGGGCTCCCAGCTTTCCGTATCCCGGCTGCGTCAAATAGCGGTACCCGTATGTCCTTGCACAAATTGCCTGTGCCTTTAGGGCCTCGGACGGATAAGAGGCAGGCATCTCGCTGGGAACCACTGAATAAAGATATTCCTCCAGCAATACCTCATTAATCAGCGCCAGTCCCTCCTCCATATCCACAATCTCCAAACTCCCTCTATAAGCCGGCGTCCCCTGGCTGCGTTCTAAGGAAAGCACCTGAATCTTTCCCGTATTAATATTGGGCTTTACCTCTACCCGGCCTCCCGAAAAGTAAACGCTGTCTCTCTCAAGTACAAGCTCCTCTCCCGCAGGTATTTCTTCCGTTTTTCGCTCCTCATAAGCTCCATAATAAACCGTCATATTATCCTGACTTTTTAAAACAATCCTGTCATGATATAAGCTGCTGAAATTAGTGCTTTTAAGGGCCACACGTATGGTTTCCATCTTTTCCTTCCGTGCAATTAAAAAAGCGCATATCTCTCCGTCCTCCAACACAAAATCGGTAAAATCATAACCTATGGACAATTCTGTCAGATCCGCCTTTTGCAGTTTTTCATAAAGCTGATACCCCACACAATTTTCCTTTATGGCAATTTTCCCATGGCCCTCCAGTTCAATCTGTCCCGGCTCCATGCCAAGAAGCTTTCCGCTGACCCGTTCCCCTTTCACCGCAACCTGTGAAATCACCCCGTTTTGATACAGTAAATCCGCAACCTGCTCTCTGGTCTGTTCCGGTGTTCCTGAAAATGCCTGCACTTCACCTGAAACCTCATATCCTTCATAAAAAAATCGAATTCTTTCGCTTTCTGCCTCCATAATCCAGATATTCTTAAAGCTTCCTTCATCGGGCAGACATTCTATTAACGTAAGAAGCCTCTCTCCATGAACATATGCCCGCACGCTGACAAAGGAAAGCCCCGTAAACCGGTCGGAAACTAAAAAGTAAACAGTTCCGTCCCTCCCCAGAAGGCAGCCCTCCTCAAGACGCTTTTCTCCCTCCAGAGCCGAATTACCACATAAAATTTCCACCTTTTCTTCCCGAATCACATCCTCAAGGCCAAAAAATTCCGTCAGTTTATCATAGCTGTCATACCAGTCCTTCTTTAACAGCAGGAAATCCCCTTTATATTTATCTTTATATGAAATCTTCTCACGAAGCCTGTCATTTTCCTCCGACTGGCCCTTCTTCCCCAGCAGACAATCCAAAATAAGGCAGTATGTATCGTAGCTGATATTATCCGTCTCAGGCGACAGATATCTCTCGCCGCATTCTCTTAAAGTGCTTGTGTCAATCCCCTTTGCCCCTGCCTGCACCAACTCCTCTAAAAGTATCCTCGCATCCTGCGCCGTCATTAATTCCCCTTCCGGCTGCTCCAATTGAAAAAAAGTCTCGTCTTTATAAATCAGCCAAATAAACAGCAATGCCAAAACTACTATTGCAGCCACTTTGAGTAAAATCCTGTCGCTTTTTTTCATAACAATCCCCCATATATGCTGAAAAAAAGCAGCCTCAAAAGGCTGCTTTTCTTCTGTTTACAAACACACTTTCATGTATCTGTTATCCCCAAAATGCCGGTTCCTGCCTTTTGACTCCTAGCCCGCGCTAGGTGGGTCACCGCAACCTGCGCTTTTGCCTTCCCTTCCAATCCTCATAAAGAGTGAGGGCTTGACAGCCACCAGATGATGTAGGAATCCCGTTTAAAGTATCTGTAGGTTCAAAACTAACAGGAGTTGTCGTACATTTCAGGTTAATCTTATTATATCCAAAATTCATATAAAATACAACTATAAATTAGCTGAGAGCGTCAACCAGTTTCTGAACTGCTTCAAGCGCTTCATCGGGAAGCTTATCATAGCCTTCCTTCTTCTCAGCGAATCCCTTAACAGCGTCTACACGGTTCTGCATAGCGTTCTTAAGAGCTGCCTTGTAAGAAGCGTCGTTTAAGTCAGGTCTGAAATCAGCTGTCTTGCCTTCCCAGTCATACATAATCTCAACGTCGTCGAAGTTGCCCCATTTCTCAAAGTTTGCCTTGCCTTCAACGATGGTCTCAAGGATTCCCAGTGTATCGGCGGGTTTAACCTTTGTTCCCATGAAGTCGCCGGTGTTAACGATATAGCATGCAACGTTCTTTTCTTCTACCAGCTTTTTGAACTTATCATAGTCATGAACCAGAGGATAGGTTCTGAACGGGTTAGCATAAGGCACGATACGAAGCGCGTTCATGTCGGTACCTGCCGCAACACGCTCTGCGGTGGAAGTCTTGGTAGCTAATGTAGCGCCCATAACGGAAGCCAAAGCAGCGCCTTTTAATTTCACTACCGGCGGAATGGTAGGATCCTTCATGATCCAGAAGATTGCATTTACAGGCGCGTCAATCTTATCCACACGGTTAGGAGACCATAATTTGGACTTGATTGCACGGCCGTTGCCGTTTCTGATATCCTCCGTTACGAGCTGAATCTTTCCGTTCTCGTCTAAAGTAGCGGAGCAGTTCTGAGCGGATAACAGATATTCATTGTCAGCGCATCCCGTAGGATAATCAGCCGTCTTATCGAAGTAAGTAGGCTCGAGAGCTACGGAAGCACAGGTATCTGTGTTGATAACGAAAGCGTCGTCATGCAGAACGGTGATAGGATACTTTCCGCCGTGTTTTGCATGTGTCAGAGTAGACTTACCGGAACCTGACAGACCGTAAACGGATGCAACGAACTTAGAACCATCGGGCAGAGTGTACTCTTTCTGTCCGCCGTGGCAGGATGCATAACCGTTTCTGTTAGCAAGCGCCCAGGCCATGGTCAGAGTACCCTTCTTGTGTTCGCCAAAATATTTCATACCAAGGATTGCCGCACAGTTCTCATTGGTGTCGAAATAGCACAGGGTAAGAGGATCGCTTAAGCAGCTGTAGTCAACGTCAGGCGCTTCCTCGGGAGCCCACTGGGGATCGGAGAAGATGTAGATATCAGGCTCTTTTCCATCGCCTACGGGTTTGGATTTCCTGTACATCTTAACATACTCGTCAGACATATACTGGAAATTGATCATCCAGTTGTAAAGCAGGTTCTCCTCTCCTTCGGGAATCAGAAGGTGAGCCTTTACCATAAATTCAGGATCAAGACCTACGAAGCACTCCGCATGATACATTGTTTTCCAGCGGGTCTTGTAGATAGCGTCCATGACAACCTTATCCAGCTTGGTTTCGTCAACCCCGGGCTCGCCCTTGATACGGCGTGCCGCAGCATAACGGCCTGTAACTGCGCCGTCATTAAACAGCAGAACCTTAGCGTCCTTCTCAAGACCAAAGGTATCGCCATCCTTAACAGGCATGTCCGTTACGATTGTTCCGGGTGAATTCTTCGCTAATTCGTAAGCTTCCTTTAATGTGTTTACCTTCACTACGTTATTTCCGTAAAAAGCAGCTTCGATAATGGAACGGGTTTTGGAAAAACCAACCTTACCTTTGCCAATCTCGGAAATGGGATAATACGCTTTTGTTGACATATTATACATCCTCCTTAAATTATTGTGTATTTTCAACCGCAGGCCTAAAGCCAAAGGCTTTAAATATGCGGTTTATGACTATATATGTACTTGTCAGTACATCAAAACTATTATCTCAAACATGATTTTAAAAGTCAATATTTATAGTCTTCATTTTCTCACAAATTATGGAATTTTATAATTTTTTTAGATATTGCCATGAAGCAAATCCAGTCTTTATCAAATCTGTGTACATCTCCAAATTCGCAGGATGAGTGAAGAGTACAGGATAATAATTATGTCCAAAATGTTAAAAAATTATGAAGTGAACAATTTTTACTTGTTTGAATTGAATTGTCATGCTAATATAATTATATTGATTTTTCTGAAATGTTCTTTCATTTCTAAATATTAACTGACAATGCGGACCGTCTTTTCGTGAATAAACACCTGGTATAAGTAAATATCTTTATTGAGAAGCCGCTTAATGCAAGTACTTAGCGTGAAACTTGATAATAGCCATTATTACCGGAAAGCGAAAATATAAAACGGTTATGATTACATTTTTTATAGAAAGGAGTATGGAATGGAACACAATATTTTTTCCGAAATCACACCCGAAATCGTCCGTCTGGCTAAAATGAGCGAGCAGGCTGACATGATCGATACGGAGCTTTTCACAAAGTATAATGTAAAAAGAGGGCTGCGCGACCTAAATGGTAAAGGCGTGCTGGCCGGCCTGACCAATATCTCCGATGTGCGCGCGAAAGAGATTGTAAATGGCGAGGAAGTACCCGCCCATGGCCGTCTGTTCTATCGGGGCTATAACATTCAGGACCTTGTAAACGGCTTTACAAAAGACAACCGATTTGGGTTTGAGGAAATTACATACCTTCTTTTATTTGACCAGCTTCCAAATGAAAAAGAACTGGAAGATTTTACCCGCCTGCTTGCAAAATACCGTTCACTGCCCACCAGCTTTGTGCGGGATATTATTATGAAGGCGCCCAGCAGCGATATGATGAATACTTTAGCCCGCAGCGTACTGACTCTTTATTCCTATGACGACCGGGCCGACGACGTGTCTCTGCCCAACGTGCTGCGTCAGTGTCTGCAGCTCATCAGTCTGTTTCCGCTTTTATCCATCTATGGATATCAGGCATACTGCCATTACCATGATGGAAAAAGCCTGTACATCCACCAGCCGGACCCCGCTCTTTCCACTGCTGAAAATATTTTGCGCATCCTGCGCCCTGACAGTTCCTATACGCCGTTAGAGGCAAAGCTTTTGGACATTGCTCTTGTGCTGCACATGGAACATGGCGGTGGAAACAATTCTTCCTTTACCACTCACGTGGTTACCTCCTCCCTGACAGATACTTATTCTGTCATTGCGGCAGCTATCGGCTCCCTAAAGGGACCGCGCCACGGGGGCGCTAATATTAAGGTTGTCCGGATGTTTGAGGAAATGAAAGAAGAAGTAAAAGACTGGGAAGATGAAGAAGAAGTTGGCAATTACCTGCGGCGTCTGCTCCACAAGGAAGCCTTCGACCATGCAGGATTAATCTATGGCGTGGGTCACGCTATTTACTCTAAGTCCGACCCCCGTGCCGTTATCCTGAAATCTTTCGTAGAAAAGCTCTCCGTAGAAAAAGGCCTGGAAAAAGAATTTGCTCTTTATTCTCTTGTAGAACGGCTGGCCCCCTTAATTATTTCCGGGGAAAGACAAATGTACAAAGGCGTAAGCATCAACGTAGACTTTTACTCAGGATTTGTATATCACATGTTAGGGCTTCCCATGGAACTCTATACCCCGATTTTTGCCATTGCGCGTATTTCCGGCTGGAGTGCGCACCGTATGGAGGAGCTTGCAAACAACGGTAAAATTATCCGCCCTGCGTATAAGCCAATCTGTCCGGAGCGTGACTACCGTGATATCGAGAGTCGAAGCTGATTTAACCAAAATTACTCTCTCGCAAAAACAATGCTGTATAACAACGGATGCCATTTAAATAGCATCCGTAGTTTTTATCAGCAAGTCTCTTTATAACATAAAATAACTTCTGAAATTTATTCGGTTATGTTTTCGATACTTTGAATTTCATAAGTAAGTACCATAGGGTCGTCTTTTAGCAATTTATTAAATTTTTTCTGGATCCTCGCCGCCACCATTTCTCCTTCTTCAAAAGAAGTATTGTTCAAAATAGCCGCGTACTGTACATCCCCGCATCTTGTAGCCACATCTCCCCTGCGAAGAGACCTGATGATGGCCAGCTCAAGGGTTTCAATCCCTTTTGCTTCCTTGTAACGCGCCAGGCTGCCTCCGTCAGCGTCACAGATCGAAAACAACACAAGCTGCGCGTTTTGTTTTCCTCTTTCCAGGCAGCGAGCCACAAAATTATAAATCTTTTTAAAGCCTGCATATTCTACCTGATAAACGCCCCTTTCAACTCCCGTTTCATAAAGTTGACGGCTTAACTGAATCAGATTGGGCAGTGAGCCATTCTCTGATATGGATTTCTCTGTCTTCATATCACTGTGAAAATGATATCCGCCCTTTCCATTTTGTTTCACAAAATACAAGGCCTTATCCGCCGCTGCAAACAGTTCCGAGAAATTGCCGCCGTCTTTTGGTTTTTGGGCAATGCCAATGGAAGCGGAAACTCTAAAATTACAGGTATTTCCAAGCATATCATTGATTTCAAAAGCAGCGTCCTCCATAAGCTTACGGGCAATAACCTGTATCTGGCTTCGGTCACATCCGGCGGACCCTTCCGGGAAATAAACTGCAAATTCATCACCGCCTAACCTGCACACACTGTCCTTAGGGCCTGCCTTCTCTTTCAGGACATCTGCAAAGCGGATTAATACCTCATCTCCCATCAAATGTCCAAAGTTATCATTTACCTGCTTAAAGTTATCCAGATCAAGTAACATAAACGAACATTTTTTTTCATCCTTGTTTATGTAATTTATAAGCCGCTCTAAATATCTTCTATTATAAAGGTTGGTGAGTCCATCCTGCCACGCAAAGCTTTGCAGCTCCTTTTTCTGCTCCGCCATCTGCAGCACTCTGTCGATTCTGCTGCGCATAACTTCCGGTTCGAAGGGTTTTTTTATGAAATCCATCGCCCCAATCTTCAAAGCTTCTATCTCGCTTTCCTGATCGGTCTCCACCGATATAAAGACCACGGGAATATCTTTAAGCCTTGTATTTTCTCTAATCACTGCCATTAATTCATATCCATTCATATCAGGCATATTGATATCTATGATAATCATGTCGGGAATCTTTTCCCTTAAGATGACCAATGCCTGCCGGCCGGATCTCACCGCCGTAATTTCATAAGAATCCTTCAACACTTCTATCGCACGTTCTAAATTAACTGCCATATCATCAACAATCAAAATATGTTTCATGCTTTACTCCCCCGCATACAATAGGCTGAGCCTAATGTCATATACAAAATGCAAAACCTATTGTCGTAATAATAGTTTCTTCTGTGTTTTGACGCAATCTGTCGTTTCCAAACAAGAGTTTCTAAATTCCCAAAAAATCCGTTATCATCTTTTTCATTTCCGTCTTTTCACATATATGGTCATGCAATACCGGCGCCGTCCTGATTTCCTCAATAGCTTTTGGTATCCTTACACCTGAAATCTCCGAAAGAGCGTCCGCCAGTTCAAAATCCCCCATTTTTGCATATTTACTGTCAATCGCTTCCATAACGCTCCTCGTAAATTTGTAAGGACTTGCCGTTGATGCAATCACCGTTACTTTCCCATCCCCCGTATCCTTTTTATATTTCCCGAAAACACAGGAAGCCACAGCCGTATGGGTATCAATCACATATCCCGTATCCTGATAAAGTCCATGGATTCTTTCGGCTGTCTCCTCCTCACTTGCATAATTGCCATAGAATCCGCAAAGCTTAGAACGCATCTCTTCCGTAATCGTGTAAGAGCCGCCCTCCTTCAGTTTTTCCATCAATTCTTTATTCTTCTCCGGATCATTTCCTGTAATATGATAAATCAGCCTTTCCAGATTGCTGGAAATTAAAATATCCATGGAGGGCGAAGATGTTAAAACAAACTCTCTGTTCCTATTATAGGTACCTGTCCTGAAAAAGTCGTAAAGCACTTTATTTTCATTGGAAGCGCAAACCAGCTTGTCAATAGGAAGCCCCATCTGCTTTGCGTAAAAAGCGGCCAGGATATTCCCAAAATTCCCCGTAGGCACCACTACGTTTATTTTTTCTCCGTCCCTGATGCGGCCCTTTTTCAAAAGCTTTGTATAAGCATATACGTAATAAACAATCTGGGGTACCAGCCGCCCTATGTTAATCGAATTTGCCGACGAGAACTGGAAGCCTTTCTCATCCATGTAAGCAGCCAGTTCTTTGTCCCCGAAAATATTCTTTACTCCGTTTTGCGCATCGTCAAAATTTCCATGAATCCCTACGACATATGTATTTTTACCCTTCTGGGTTACCATCTGTTTTTCCTGTATAGGGCTCACGCCGTTCTTAGGGTAAAATACAATGATTCGTGTTCCCTCCACGTTTGCAAAGCCTGCAAGCGCTGCTTTACCCGTATCCCCCGATGTAGCCGTAAGAATCACAATCTCATTTTTTACATGATTCTTTTTCGCCGAAACCGTCAGCAAATGGGGCAAAATAGACAGCGCCATATCCTTAAAAGCAATGGTTGCACCGTGGAACAACTCAAGATAGTGAGCGCCGTCCGCCTCCACTAAAGGCGCAATTTCGTCCGTATCAAACTTCTCATCATATGCTTTGGCAATACAGTCTAAAAGCTCATCTTTGGTAAAATCGGTCAGATATAACTTCATCACCTCATAAGCGGTCTGTCCATAAGTCATCTCCGATAATTCCCGAAAGGATTTGTCCAAAGCGGGAATCCTTTCAGGTACAAAAAGCCCGCCGTCCTCAGAAAGCCCTTTCAAAATCGCCTCCGAAGCTTTCACTTGATTTCCTTTTGTTCTTGTACTGTTATATAAAATATCCATATTTCGTAACTATGCTCCTTTCTCAACCTGCAAATTGGTTCGTAAGCGCAAATTTGCCCATTGAAAAATCTTTAGAAATTTATATTCTTACCTGTTTCCCATCGTACTTTATAAATTTTTTTTATTCTACCATAAAGAATATATATTTATCAACCATTTGTAAAGAATTCATGGTTCCCATGGGTAAAGAGTTTTTCCAGAGAATAATCAAACCAACGCATTTTTTCAGGATCGGCGCTTTTTCTTGCCGCAAAGTAAAGAGCCCCCTGGGTAATATCCTCCCCTTTTAATACCCTCTCTACCGCCTCAATTGTGTCCTGGGACGCCTTGGCATTATAATAAGTGCCGTTTCCTACCGGCGAAAATTGGTATATTCCTTTTTCCTTTTGCATCACAACCTCCGTAACGCAGTCCGGAAAATTTTCACTCTCCACACGGTTCATAACCACCCCGGCCACCAGCATCTTTCCTTCCAGATCCTCGTTTCCGGCCTCTGCCTGTACAATTTTTAGCAATGCTTCATAATCTGCACTCCCCAATTCATACTTGTACTCTTTTTCCGTAACCGCATAATCCACTACGCGCTGTCCTGAAGCCGCTTTTTTAGAATGGCCAAAGAACCTGTCCGCCTTTGGCTTTGAAGCCTCGCCTGTCGCCACCTGAAAAGCCGGTGTGGCAGCCGCTTTATTTAACTGCGCTCCACCTACGCAAAACCAGCTCATAATAAACAGCATATTGCATAAAAATAACTGTGTTACAAATTTTTTATACATTTTCTATACGCATCCTTTCTTTAACTCTGCCATAGATTTTATTTAAAAATTTATTATCATTTGTAACAGTTCTTTAATATTTTATACAGTTAATGCCAAAAATATTTCTAAAAATTACATATCAGGGGAAAATATTTCAAAAATACAGCTTTTTATGCTATTATAAAATTGAAATAAGTTTCAGTATGGAGGATTAGGATGAAGCAAAATCTCCCCGGCGTTTTTACGGCAAGAAAAAAAGACGGTACGATTTATTACCGTGCTTCCATAACTCACAAAAAAAAGCATATTTCTTTGGGAAGCTACCCCTCTCCTTTTATGGCTTATGCCGCATATTTAGAGGGAATAACGCTGCTTTCAGATGGTGCGCTTACTTTGGAGGATTTCTCCAAGCATCGCGTTTTGCCCTTTGAAAAATGGGTTTGTCTGATTAATTTCAGGGATAACAATATCTATTTTGCGACTCCTATTTACGTCCGCAAAAATTACTTTGAATACCTTTTATCGCCTGAGTATATACTAAAATTTGATATTGAAGATCTGTTTTTTTATTCCTCGCATAAAATCATGCGCCGGGGGCGGCATTTCTTTGTGGCCGAGTACGGAATGCAGACCAATATTATGAACCGGTATGGAATTAAAAATTATGCGGTAAGGGGCAGGGATTACCGCTTTGTGAATGGGGATGATCTGGATTTCAGATATGAAAATATAGAAATTTATAACCATTACCATGGAGTCATTCGCAAAGAAACAAAAAAAGGCACCAGATATGTCGCGAAAATACACATAAATGGCAATTATACCATCGGCACCTACGCAAGCGATATTGAGGCGGCCATCGCCTACAATAAGGCGATAGATTTATTAAAAAAAGCCGGCATAAACAAGAACTTTTCCCCTAACTACCTGGAAAAAATATCTCCCTCCGTTTATGCCGACATTTATGCAAAGCTACATATTTCTCCTAAAATTACAGCTTATTTGCGTGAGTAACTTACAAAGCTTATCGTATATGCCGCGTCATTTTCCACACCCTCAATTTTCTGGGAAGCGCCATATTTCCACATCTTAAACTGGTATGGAAATTCCGGTATGGAACTGGCTTCATTGAGCCACACATCATAATAGGCAAGCAAATCCTCCGACTCTATCTCTCCTAAGAGCCAGTTTTTGTTGCCGTAAAGGACGCAGCGATAACCTTCCAACTCTATCCTGGATAAGAAGGTTTCCGCAATCTCCGTCTTGTCTTCTTTGGTCAGTATATCAATTCTGGATTCGTCGTTTACAATATATTCCATATCAAAAGCTACGGGGAAGCTGATCCGATAGGGAATCAAATTATTTAACACAAATTCGGCTTCCTCCTCGGCTTCCCGCGGAGTTACCGCCTGCGAGAAAAAGGTAACGCCAACCTCTAATCCGGCGCTTTGGGCTTTCGTAATGTTGTTTACAAAATTTTCATCCAGGCTGACCAGGCCCGTCTCGTAGCCGCGGCCTCCCAACCTTAACATGACAAAGTCCACCCCTGCATTTTTCAAAGCCTCGAAATCTACACTGCCGCTGCTTTTAGACAGATCTACCCCCAGCCAGGAAATCTTTTCGCCGTCCTGGTAGTATGCCATCTTTCCGTCGCTAATTCTAATATTCGTAAAATCATAAGTATATCTGGGAATATCCTCGGATATTTCCACCCACTCATTCGTCCCGTCCCTTAAGGTGACCTGCACATAGTCATCTGAGGCCGCCATCTCCTCCTCCGTGGGCTCATGGGTAGGCGTTGGCGATGCAGACACATCAGGGCTTTTGCCCGGAGATGCGTAAGCGAAAGGACTTTGATTCGGCGAAACCGATGGGCCGGGACTAGTATATCGCTCCGGCGCTTCTGTTTTCTGCGGGCTTTTCTCAGATTCTAAGGCGCTGTCATCTTCCGGGCTTTGATTGGGACGCTCAATGCTTACACTGTCGTCCGGGTACATATCCCAAAAGTCCAGATCTTCCGCCCGTAGTTTGTGCTGCCTGTAAAGGGTTTCGATATCTGACTCCCCTTCGACAAATTCAATCTCTTCTTCCGGTGTGGGCGAAGGGGTCGCCTCCAGGCGTTTGTTTTTTGCCGTTTCTGATCCGCGCTGCCTTGTATTGCTCATAAACACAACAGCCAGGACAATTAAAATAAAGGCGGAAACGGCCACAATGGTATAGATAACCGGCATTCCCATTCCTCTTTCTTCCTGTTCGTCAGGTAAACGCATATAGATTCACCACTTTCTCTTTTCATTTTTTGTAAAAAACTTTATAATGACGGTAGGCCGCCTGTTTCCGGAGCGTGCTTGAACGCTCTGGCAACGACATTAATACTATACATGAAATGGAGCGGCTTTACAACCTTAATTCGTTACCAAACAGTGGAAGGGGATTAGGACGAGTGGTTTTTATTGGCAGCGGACGCATAATGCGTGGCGTTTTTTCAAGGGTTCCTTTTGTTGAAATATTAATTTTTCCAAGCTGTTTGTTGGCGTACCTTTAAAACCTTTTTAATAGTCAGAGGAACATATTCATGCACCTATTTTCTAAAGTAAAATATCATTATTTTCTACGCCATAGTTTCAAAAATTTGTTTTATAATTTTTTATTAATTTTTATATTATACATTTTGCCCTTTTCATTTCTTATGGGGTGCGGCAGTGCTTTTGTGGAAAACTCTCCGGTTACGGCAAATGGGTTTTATTTTGATACGGTTATATCGGTTACCGTATACGAAGGGGGCTCCGAGGAATTATTGGCGCAGTGTATGGAGCTGGCTGAGTATTATGAGAACTTGCTTAATCCTAATGTTGAGGGGAGCGACTTGTGGAATATAAATCACAGTATGGGACAGGCTGTGACGGTGGATGAGGATACTTTGGAATTGTTGGAGATTGCTTTAAAGTATGCGCGGCTCTCCGACGGGCTGGTAGATCCTGCTATCGGCCCTTTGTCCCGGCTTTGGAATTTCGGATCCGGTAATCAGGAGATTGTTCCATCAAAGCAGCAGATTGAGGAGGCTTTATCTCATGTGGATTATCATTCTATTAACATAAAAGGCAATCAGGTGACATTAAGCGACCCTATGGCCCGGGTGGAACTTGGTTTTATTGCCAAGGGATATATTGGCGATAAGATGAAAGCGTTTTTGCTCTCTCAGGGAGTCAGCTACGCGCTGATTAATTTAGGAGGGAATGTGGTTGCCGTGGGCGGTAAACCCGATGGAACTCCTTTTCACATCGGCATTCAGGAACCTTTTGCGCCATCCGGTACCGCCGCGCTGACGCTTGATATTTCTGATTTAAGTGTGGTTTCCTCCGGGAATTATGAACGTTTTTTTGAAAAAGATGGGAAATTGTACCATCATATTCTGTCTACGGACACCGGATATCCCGCTAAGAGCGGTTTATCACAGGTGACTATTTTGAGCGCTGATTCGGTGGACGGGGATGCGCTTTCCACCCTTTGTTTTATTTTAGGGTATGAAAAGGCCCTCTCCGTGCTGGAAGACTTTCCTGACGTGCAGGCTGTTTTTATCACGGATGAGGGCGATATTTCTTATGTGAATTTTTAATAATTTTTTAGATTCAAAATTCTCTATAAAAAATCCGAAATTTTGAAAGCTGGTAAAGTGATTTTGGAAATTGGTAAAGCTGGTATTACTACTATTAGAAGAAACAAATGGAGTTTTCATCGCCCAATCCCCCACTATCCGGCATCATTTTCCCTATTCTTTCTGTTCAAATTGAATTCTTCTTCTGCTAATTCGATACGTTGCTGAATCTCTTTCTCCGTAGGAAGTTGTTTCTTAATTTCTTCCAATCTCACATAATCATAAGACGCAACTCCCATCGGCGTCTGAATTCCCTGAAATGCCCATTGTACTTCCGTCTGATCTTTATCTTTGCAAATCAACAATCCTATTGTAGGATTTTCTTCAGGAGTCCGGATAAGGTCGTTCACTGCATTAACATAAAAATTCAATTTTCCGGCAAATTCCGGCTCAAAGGAAACCGTCTTCAACTCAACCACTACATAGCATTTAAGGCGGATGTGATAGAACAACATATCAATCTTTCGTGTTTTGCCTGAAACTACAATTTCTTTTTGCCTTCCGATAAATGCGAAGCCGGTTCCAAGTTCCAGCAAAAATCTTGTAATATTCTGTTCCAATGCCTCTTCCAGCGCTGCCTCATCATATCCTCTTGGCAAAGAAATAAAACTGAAATCATAGGTATCTTTTACAATCTCCTTTGCTATCTTTCCCTGTATTCCCGGAAGCTTTTCCGCAAAATTTGTGTTTGCCACTCCTATGTTATGATATAAATCAGCTTTTATACAATCAACTAAAGCATTTCGGCTCCAACCTTCTTCAATTATTTTCTGAAGATAAAACAACGCCTCTTCCACGGAATTACATCTTGAAACAATTTCTACATGATGGCGCCAAGGCACAAATCCGAAAAAAGAGGGAAACGACATTTCTGCACCAACTTGGTGCAGTTTTTCTTTCTCGTTATTTTCTTGAATTTCTTCACCAATCTGTTGCAGTTTTATACTGTCGAGCTTTAGTTTATCATCCATTGCACGAATTAAATCAGCTGAAGCTCCTGCCAATGTATAAAAAGAATACCACTTTTTCATATTCCAAAGATTTCTGACCGAAAAGCCTCTCACATCCGGAAATTCCTGCTGTAAATCAAGGCTCAACTGCTCAACAATACCTTGTCCCCATTTTTCCTCTGATTTTCGCAAAACAAGATCCCGTCCCAACTGCCAATTGAATAATAATTGTTCTGAGTTAACCTTCACAGCCGCTTTTATCTGTGCGCCTCTAAAACGTTTCTTTATATCATGAATCCACTGTACATAATCAGAATCCAAATGTACATCATGTGAACTCACAACGATTGGCGTATTCTTTTTCTTATTTCGCATTGATTCTCCTCTGCTAATGCACCTCTTATTATAAATCATTTGATTGATAAGCACAAAATGCTCATCGTATTCTCAGACTTTCTCCACCTGACCGTTCAGGAATTCCCACATCTCAGTAACTCAAACTTCCCACATCTAAAATAGGACTTGAACCTTGCTGCGAATAGAATATTATTTTCGTAGCAAAATTCAACACACCAAACGACGTGGGAAGTTTGAGCAAAATAATATGCAAATAGTACCTTTCTCTAAATGACGCTGACTTTCCCCGCAACCACTTCTTTATAGTCCTCTAAGTTTCTGGCAAGAAGATTTGGCGTATCGAGGCCGTAAGGGCATTTTGCTTTACATTGGTTACAGTGCAGGCATCCTTCAATCTTTCCCATCATTTCCTGTGCTTTGTCTGTCAGCCAGCCGTCCGAAGGGGATCTTCTGAGAAGCAGGGACATTCTGGCGCAGGTATTGATTTCAATTCCGGCAGGGCATGGCATACAGTAGCCGCATCCTCTGCAGAACTCTCCGCACAATTCCGCCCTGTCCTTATCAATTATGGCCCTGATTTCATCGGTCATAACCGGAGGGTTCTCTATATAAGATAAAAATTCTTCCAGTTCATTCTCCCTCTGCACGCCCCAGATAGGCAGTACATTATCAAATTCGGCCGCATGCGCATAAGCCGCCGCGGAATTCGTAATAAGGCCGCCGGAAAGGGCCTTCATTGCAATAAAGCCCATATCCGCCTTTTTGCATCCTTCCACCAGTTCTTCCTCTTTCTCCCCCGCAAGGTAGCTAAAGGGAAATTGCAAAGTCTCATACAGGCCGCTTTCAATGGCTTCTTTTGCAACACCTAACCTGTGATTGGTAATTCCGATATGGCGGATTTTGCCAGCCGCTTTCGCCTCTAAAGCTGCGTCATAGAGCCCGCTTTCATCGCCCGGCTTAGGACAAAACGCCGGATTATGGAACTGATAAATATCAATGTAATCCGCACGGAGCATTTCAAGGCTTGTTTCCAAATCCTTTTTCATAGCCTCCCCGGTCTGTGCTCCCGACTTGGTGGCAATGAAAATCTTATCGCGCATCCCCTCAAGGGCAAGCCCCAGCTTGTGCTCGCTGTCGCTGTAGGCTCTTGCCGTATCAAAGAAACGTATGCCGCCTTCGTATGCCCTGCGCAGCAGCTTAACCGCCGCCTCGTCGCTTACCCTCTGAATGGGCAGAGCGCCAAAACCGTTTTTGTTTACGACGATACCTGTACTTCCAAGCCTTACCTGTACCTTATTATTTTCCATATATGTATCCTCCTACTAATTTCCAACCCTATTGCCTATCCTTTTTGTAGCCTTGTACTCTGCAAACTTTGAGCCACAAGCACAAATTGAAATTACCGCTTTTTGAACCAGATAAACGAAAAAATGCAATTTTGTGTAAATTCCATTATGAAACATTTAAATCTTTACGATAGACTTCCTCGGACATTTCTCCGCGCAGGCTCCGCAGCCTACACACTTCTCGTAATCAATAGCTGCATTAAAATCCGCAATTTCCACCGCCCCGGAGGAACAGTTCTTTTTGCAGAGCTGGCATCCGATGCAGCCCACACTGCAGGCTTTCATGGTGACCGGCCCCTTATCCTTTGAGCTGCATGCCACCGCATATTTTGCATCGTACGGAATTAAGCTAATCAAATTTTTCGGGCAGACTTCCACACATTTCCCGCATGCCTTACATTTTTCTTTGTCCACCACCGCCACGCCATTTTCCACATGAATCGCGTCAAAAGGACAGGCTTTCACACAGCTGCCATATCCAAGGCACCCATAGCTGCAGCTCTTTGCCCCTCCGTTTGGCACAAAGGATAGCATCCGGCAGTCTTCAATTCCGCTGTACTCATAATCCAGTTTCACCTTATCGCAGTCGCCCTGGCACTGTACGTAAGCGCGCATACGCACGCTTTCCCCGGCTTCCACGCCCATAATCCCTGCGATCACCTTTCCCACCGGCTCGCCGCCCACAGGGCAGGCGTTTACCGCCGCTTCTCCCCTGGCAATAGCCGCCGCAAGGCCGCTGCACCCCGGGAAACCGCATCCGCCGCAGTTATTGCCGGGCAGTGCCGCCAAAACCGCTTCTTCCTTTTCGTCCACTTCCACTTTAAACTTGATGGCTGCTATCCCTAAGAAAAGCCCGATAAAAAGCCCGACGCCTCCCACCACAGCCACAGCAAGCAAAACACCTGTTATACTCATATGAATAACCATACTCCCTTCTCCACCTGCAAATTTATGCCCTATGTATGCCCCATGGCATAAATCTGCGTGTGAAAAATTTCTTTTAACCTGCAAACTTTCTATTATTTACCAATCATTATTTATATATTGATTGATATTTTGATATATATATTGAAACTACAAATCTTTCTATTTATATATCGCACTTTCTATCTGCAAAACAACGCTGCCGCCTACAGCAATCCTGAAAATCCGCAAAAAGCAATCGCCATCAGTCCCGCGGTAAGCAGGACAATAGGCATTCCTTTAAAGGATTCCGGGATATCGTTGTATTCCATTTTTTCCCTGATACCAGCAAGAATAACGATTGATATTGTAAATCCTACGGCCGTGGCAAACCCGTTTACGATTCCTGTAAGAATGCCATAATTTTTCTGCACATTGGTGAGCGCAACGCCAAGTACCGCACAGTTGGTGGTAATCAGCGGAAGATAAACGCCAAGTGCCTGATACAGGGATTTCATAAACTTCTTTAAGAACATTTCCACAAACTGTACCAATGCCGCAATAACCAAAATAAATACAATCGTTTGCAAATAGGTCAAATCAAAAGGCGTTAAGATATATTTATAAATAACGCCCGCTACGGCGGAAGCTAAAGTGATGACAAAGATGACCGCCGTTCCCATGCCTGCCGCCGTACCGGTCTTTTTCGATACGCCCAGGAAAGGACAAAGCCCCAGAAACTGGCTTAAGACAACATTGCTGACCAGTGAGGATGAAATTAAGATAATCAATAAATCTTTTACCATTGTTCTACTCCCCCTTCTTCTTTGCAGTCATATCTGCCGTATTTCCATTTTCTTTTGCCCCTTCTTCTTTTGCGGAGGCGCCATAAAACCTTTTGCTGCAGCTCGTATCCTGACAGTTCATACAGTCGGAATTGCAGCCCGATTGAATCTTTGACATATCTTTGCCCTTTTTCTCGCCGGCTATCTTTACTTTATTTTGGATTGCCGTCAGCGCTGCAAGCACAAAGAACGCTCCCGGCGCAAGCACGAAAATACTGCATGGCACATAGCTTTCCGGCATAACCGCAAGCCCGAACAGCTCACCTGCCCCAATCAGCTCCCTGACTGCGCCAATGATGGTCAGCGCGCAGGTGAAGCCAAGGCCCATTCCGATTCCGTCAAAAAGAGAGGCCACAACCCCATTCTTGGACGCATAAGCCTCCGCACGCCCCAAAATAATACAATTCACTACGATTAAAGGGATGTAAAGCCCAAGGGCGCTGTATAAAAAGGGAATAAAAGCTTTCAGTAAAAGTTCGACCACCGTCACAAAAGATGCAATAATCACGATAAAAGCCGGGATACGCACCTTATCGGGTATAATCTTGCGCAGCATGGAAATAAACATATTGCTCAGGGCAAGCACCACCATGGTGGTAAGTCCCATGCCAAGGCCGTTGATTGCCGAGGTGGTAACCGCCAGCGTGGGACACATTCCCAGCATCAGCACAAAAGTAGGATTTTCTTTCAGCAGCCCGTTTACCAGACGCTCCCCTATACTATTCTGTTTCATTGCCGCCACCTCCTAACTGTGATTGGAAATAGTAAAGGCCGCCGTTTACCGCCGTAGTGACGGCATTTGTTGTGATTGTGGCCCCGCTGATGGCGTCAATCTGGCCCTCGGAAACCGCCCCCGTTTTGGTGTAGGTAAAGCTCGGTACGTTTTTTCCTGCGAACTGCGGTTTCAGCACATCCTCCGCCTTCATGCCAAGTCCGGCCGTCTCCGATATGCTTAAGATAGAGATGCCATTTAACAGACCGTCCAAACCGATTCCCATGGTAAAGGTGATATCCCCGCCATAGCCCTCGTGGCTGGTCACCGTGAGCACATATCCAAGCACATTTCCATTTCCGTCAAGAGCCGCTAAGGCATTGTCAATATCCACTCCGTCAAAACCTGCTTCTTCCCATTCCGTATTCCAGCTCTCGTTTTCCGTGGAGATAACTTCCTGCTCCTGAAACTCCTCAGCAGATGGAAAAACTTCCGCATAGGCTTCCTTCGCCGCCTTCTCCTCCGCCAGCGCGATAGGCTCTTTGGTAATCTCATATACCATTCCCAGAATCAATCCGGAAAACAAGGTAATCACAAGGAGGATAGCAGCATCCTTTATCATATTTTTCATGCTCTCTCCCCTCCTTTTCCAAACGCTTTCGGCATGGTAATCTTTTCAATCAAAGGCACCAGCAGGTTTCCTAAAATAATCGCGTAGGAAACGCCCTCCGCCGAAGGCCCGAAAATTCGAAAGATTCCTGTGAGAACGCCAAGTATCACGCCGTACAGATACCTGCCCTTTTTCGTCACAGGACTTGTCACATAATCCGTGGCCATAAAGAAAGCTCCCAGCATCAGGCCGCCCCCTGCCAGATGAGCGCTGATAAACGCCGGGTCAAGACCATGGCCGCCAAACAGGATAAGAAATATAACAAATGTTATTATGTAAGTTCCCGGTATCTTTAAATCAATCACACCCAATAAAATCAGGAAGCACGCGCCAATTACAATTGCTATCATAGACGTTTCCCCGATAACGCCTGCCGTTCTTCCCACTACCATGTCAAGGATGTTTACGCTCTCTCCCGCCTTAAGGCTGGCCAGGGGAGTAGGGCCTGTGTAAGCGTCGCAGTCAAAATTGCACATAATAGAGGTGTACGAAATCAGTAAAAAGCATCTTGCGCCCAAAGCCGGATTCATAAAGTTCTGGCCCAGTCCACCAAAGAGCATTTTTACCACCAGAATGGCAAAGACACCGCCAATCACTCCAATCCACCAGGGAGCCGTGGACGGAAGGTTAAGGGCCAGTAAAAGCCCTGTCACCACACAGGAAAAATCGCCTATGGTGACCTTCTTGTGCATGGCCTTTTCGTAAAGATATTCCGTCAGCACGCAGGCTGCCACCGTAATCAGAATCAAAATAAGTGCATCCAACCCAAAATTAAAAATGCCAAAGCCTGCCGCAGGAAGCAATGCGATTACCACTGCAAGCATAATGTTACTGGTAGTAACCTTCGACCGGACATGGGGATTGGATGAAACCTTCATCAAATCGCTCATCTTTTCCTTTCCTCCTACTTTTTCTTCTTTGCAAGCTGCATCTTCCGCATGGACTTAATGACCTGCGTTAGAGGGCGTTTTGCCGGACAGATGAAGCTGCAGCATCCGCACTCACAGCATTCCATCCCGTTATTTTTTACAAAAGCTTCTTCATCATAATGTTCCGCATAATCCGCCAGCTTGCGCGGCACCACCCTGCCCGGACACACCTCCACGCACTTGCCGCAGTTGATGCAGGCGGAGGGCTCCATGGCCGACACTTCATCCTTCGTCAGGCATAAAAGCGCGGAGGACGTCTTGGTAGCCGGCACATCCAAATCAAAAATGGCAAAGCCCATCATGGGGCCGCCTGAGACAATCTTAACGGGATCCTGCCTGAACCCTCCGGCTTCCTCCACCAGTTCATGATAGTTGGTACCGATTCTCACTTTGAAATTCCTGGGATCGGCGATGGCGTCCCCGGTAACCGTTACAATCCTGTACATCAGCGGCTTTCCAAGTATCACGGCGTTATAAATGGCAATCACCGTATCCACATTATTCACCACACACCCCGCGTCCGCCGGAAGCTGTGAGGAATTGATGGCCCGTCCCGTAGCCGCATAGATAAGCTGCCGCTCGGACCCTTGCGGATACTTGGTTTTCAGCGCTTTCACCGTAATCTTATTTTCATCCTTTGTTAGGCTCCTTAACTTTTCAATGCAGTCCGGCTTGTTATCCTCCACAGCCAGGATTCCTCTTGCATTCTCAAACAGGCTTAAAGAGACCTTAAGCCCTCCAATCAATTTCTCCGGTTCCTCTAACATCTTACGATAATCGGAGGTAAGATAAGGCTCGCACTCCGCGCAGTTTACAATCACATATTCTATTTTGTCAGGCTCTTTGGGGGAAAGCTTAACCGCCGTGGGAAAACCGGCGCCGCCCATACCTACAATCCCCGCTTCCCGGATCATATTGATTTTTTCTTCCCTGGATAGCTTTTCAAAAGGCGGTACTTCGGGCCAGTCTATTTCCTCATACAGCCCGTCGTTTTCAACGACAATACACATTACATTGTCTCCTGTAACCACTCTCCTCGGCTCTATTGCCTTAACCGTGCCGGACACAGTCGCATAAATGGGCGCGGACACAAACCCGCCTGCCTCCGCAATCTTCTGTCCTGTCAGCACCTTATCACCCTTTTTAACCACCGGTTTGGCCGGCGCACCAATGTGTTGGGATAAGGGATATACCAGATCTCCCTTGGGTAAGATCTCTTTGATCGGCTTATCCTTCGACAGATCCTTTCCGTCATAAGGATGAATCCCCCCCGTAAACGTTAATCTTGCCACTAAACACCCTTCTTTCCATATATATTGATAGGAACTCCATCTATTTAAATATACTATTTTTTTGTCGAAAATACTACTGTAATTTTCAAAAATATGCTACACTATTATAGGAATATAATAGCCCGAAGGGGCTATTTCATAGGAGGCTTCCATGAAAACAGAAGAAATCATTCTCGGCAATTTTAGATTAAATTATCCATTGGAACTTTTAACCCCTCTGGATCGAATTTTATTTTTAGATATAGAAACTACAGGTTTTTTGTCCTCCGGTTCTGCTATATATCTGATTGGTTGTGCTTTTTATTCGGAGGGTAACTGGATTGTGAGACAGTGGTTTGCACAAACTCCCGACGAGGAGAGCGAGCTGGTAAAGTCCTTCCTCTCTTTTGCATCAAAATATACTTACCTTGTTCATTATAATGGTAATACTTTTGATCTGCCCTTTTTAATCCATAAAGCGGAAAAATACGATCTTCCCTGCAATTTCGAAAATATGGCGGGGCTTGACATTTATCGCCGTATAGCGCCTTACAAAAATTTCCTAAAGCTCCCTGACTGTAAGCTGAAAACAGTCGAGCAGTTTCTTGGCATTAAACGCGAGGACTCTTACAGCGGAGGAGAACTGGTACAGGTTTACAGAGAGTTTACCTTCTCCCACGATTACAACCTTTACCGCACCCTGCTCCTTCACAACTCCGACGATATAAAGGGTATGCTGGAAATCCTTCCCATTCTGTCCTATTATGACCTGTTTAACAGCTCTTTAAAGGCCAGAAAAGTACAGGCCAATTATTACAATGATATTCATGGCGTTCCGCGAAAAGAACTGGTGCTGCAATTGGTTTTTGCTTCTCCACTTCCGGTTCCCATTTCCTTTATGGGGAAGGGGTGTCACTTTAAAGGAGAAGGCTATGAGGGTATTTTAATCGTTCCTATTTATGAGGAGGAGCTTAAATATTTTTATGCAAACTATAAAGATTATTATTATCTTCCTACGGAAGATATGGCATTGCATAAGTCCATTTCGTCTTTTGTAGACCGGGACTACAGACAGCAGGCAACTGCTTCTAACTGCTATACCAGAAAATTGTCCTGCTATCTTCCCCAGTGGAAAGTGCTTGTGGAACCCTTTTTTAAACGGGAATATAAAAGCAAGGATTTATTTTTTGAACTTACGGACGATATCAAAAAAAATCGACAGTTATTTTCCGATTATGCAAGCCACATATTAAACACAATGGCTCTCCAGGAATAGTGTTAAGCGAATCGGCAGGGAAGATTTTTCTCGCCACTTACCGTGCGGTCTGTACGCCGCTTTCATAGATATTACTCTGCACAGGCTTATACAATTGAGTAGGGAAGATTTTCTCCCTGCTCGCTGCGCGGCCCGTGCATAAGAGAGGGACAGGATGTAAAAACCATCCTGTCCCTTATTTCTTACTACTAAGCTGACTTATGAAGAAGAATAGCGTTTGCTATTAACCCATACTAAATTTTTATTTCATTGGCCTTTCATAATAAAATGAATTTTTCCTGTTATAGCCAATATCCCTGTAGTTAATAATCTGCTCCGTGCTTCCGATAAAGAGAATTCCGCCTGGCGCTAATGAGTTGTAAAACTTTTTAAACACTTCGTCTTTGGCTTCTTCCGTAAAATAAATCAAAACATTACGGCAGACTATCATATGATATCCCTTTGCATAATTGTTATCCAAAAGATTATGCTCTTTAAAATCGACTCTGGACTTAATATCGTTGGAAATCTGATAGGAAAGCCCTATCTTCGTAAAATACTTCTTCTTTAAATCCTCCGGAACCGCAGCAATGCTTTTTGCACTGTAAAGCCCCACTTTAGCTTTTGCAATAACCTGCTTATCCAAATCCGTAGCCGTTATGCGAATCTGGTTAAGCGGAATGTGCCTTGACAATGCCATCACAAGAGAATATGGCTCATCCCCTGTGGAACAGGCAGCGCTCCAAACCTTTAAGTTCTTACCAAACTTAGTAATTAACTCCGGTATAATCTGATTTTCTAACAACTTCCATTGATCAGGATTCCTGTAAAACTCGGAAACATTGATCGTCAGGAAGTTTATAAACTCCTCAAATTTTTCCCTGTTGGTCTTAAGGAGTTGCACATATGCCTCATACCCTTTAACACCATTTTTGGTAATGAGCGAGTCAATCCTGCGCTTCATCTGCTTTTCTTTGTAGGCATTTAAATCGATTTTGGTCAAAGAGAGTACCGCGCTCTTAAATTTTTCATAATCGTATGCCGTAGTCATCGCAAATCCGTTCCCCCTTCTTGCTTACATATTTCTCCGCTGCTTTTTGCGTATATCTAATCTAGTACAACGAATATTAAGTAACTGGCGCCTTGACTTGCCTGATTGTTCACTCTAACCCACATGATTCCGCTCTGCGAAATCAAAAATCCGGGCGAAGAATACCTGTTTTCCAAGGCATTCTTCTAAGTGTGAAGACAGCTTGCTTTACAAGCCTTAATTGTTCTTAGGCGGCGTCTTTTGAAGCCTTAGAACTTTTCTTCACATTATTCCTCTGTGCCTGCCTGGGAATCATTTTCAGTTTCTGCCGCCGTATCTGTCTCCACAGCATCTTCATGAACCTCTTCCGGCTCCGCTGCTGCAAGTGCTTTGATACTCAGGCTGATCTTTTTATCCTCGCTGTTAAAATCAACTACTTTTGCCGTAATTTCCTGGCCGACTTTCAACACATCGGAAGGCTTCTCAATGTGTTCCCTGGAAATCTGCGATACATGAAGCAGGGCGTCTACACCAACTTCCAATTCAATGAAAGCGCCAAAATCTGTCATCCTGGCAACCTTACCGGTTACTTCATTCCCTACCGCATATCTTTCAGCCGCATCCTTCCATGGATTTTCATCCTCGAATTTAAGGCTTAAGGCAATCTTTGTGCCCGAGATATCTTTGATAAAAACTCTTACCTTATCGCCAACTTTAAATACCTTTTTGGGATTTTCAACACGTCCCCATGACATTTCGGAAATATGTAAAAGTCCGTCCGCACCGCCGATATCGATAAATGCGCCAAAATCGGTTACATTTTTCACAACGCCTTCCATTACATCGCCGATTTGGATGCTCTCAAGCAGCTTTCTCTGCATTTCCGCCTTTTCCGCAACAAGGAGCTGTTTGCGATCTCCAATATATCTTCTTCTCTTAGGATTATATTCACTGATTACAAACTTAATTTCCTGACCTGCATATTTGGTCAGATCTTTTTCATACACATCGGATACAAGGCTTGCGGGAATAAAAATTCTGATTTCATCAACAATTACGCTCAAGCCGCCGTCAAGCACCTGCGCAACCTTAGCGGTAAGCACTTCTTTATTGTTAAAAGCTTCTTCAATTCTCTTATTTCCGCGATCCACAGCAAGTCTTTTATAAGTTAGGATAACCTGTCCTTCTCCATCGTTTACTTTAAGGACTTTCACCTCCATGGTATCTCCCGGCTTAACTACAGTCGTAAGGTCCACATTAGGCTCATTGGTATATTCATATCTTGTCAAAATACCGTCAGATTTATAGCCGATGTTAAGTATGATTTCTTCCGGCTTAACATCAATGACCGTGCCTTCAACTACCTCTCCTGTATGTATAGTCTTTAATGATTCTTCCAACATTTGTTCAAAAGTTAACTCTGACATGATTTTGAACCTCCTCAATTATATTGTTTGGGGTGGAAGCCCCCGCAGTAATACCCACCAGAGCGGCCGTTTTAGGCAATTCCAAATGCAAATCTTCCAGTGTTTGTATAAAATACGTAGCCTCACACTTCTTAGCACAAATCTCGTAGAGCTTCTGCGTATTAGAACTATTTCTGCCACCTATTACTATCATTGCATCGACCTTGGCTGAAATTTCTCCAGCTTCCGCCTGTCGTTCTTCTGTCGCATTACAGATTGTATTCACAACATTAACATTATAACCTTTTTTTTGAATAATTTCAACTAATTCTTGAAATTTGTTGTAGTTAAATGTCGTCTGGGATACAATGCACAAAGGCTTCCCGGCATCTGTTTCAAAGCTTTCCGCCTCGCTTACCGTTCCAATCACCACCGTGGGCGCCTCAGACCAGCCCATAATGCCCTCCACTTCCGGGTGTCCCGCATTGCCGATTATAATGATCTGTCTGCCTCCCCGGCTTTCCTCTTCCACTATTTTGTGTATTCTTTTTACAAAGGGACAGGTAGCGTCTATGCATTCCAATCCGTTTTCTTCAATCAGGCGATAAATTCTTTTGGGAACGCCGTGGGAACGGATCACCACCGCCCCTTCCCTGATATCTGCTATCTCTTCTTCACTTTCTATCACCGTAACGCCGCGTTTAGCCAAATCCTCCACTACCTGCTCATTATGTATAATAGGGCCGTAGGTATAGATTTTCTTATGGACGCCGAGCTGTTCATAGACGTTCTCCACAGCCCGCTTTACGCCAAAGCAAAAACCGGCGCTCTTTGCAAGCATTACTTCCATTTTCCAACCATTCCTTTATCTATCCGTCATTTTTATCATAACATGAACTTTTTTCCGTGCCAAGTGCCCATTTTAAGAATTCTCAAGTACGGGAAAAGGATGTTACTTCTCACTTGTTGGCTAACCGTCCGCTCGGAGCGAATAGAAATTCAGTCGTCACCGCGCTTTCGCTCTATAAAAACGCAACAGACGCTAGGTTCGAAAATACCTCACCAAGCGCTGGCGTTTTTATAGCCAATAAGCTGGCTCGCGAAGCGTGACAGTGTTTGGTGGGTTCCTCCTTGAATTTCTATTCGCTCCGAGCTATGTTTCGGCTGGCCGTGGAAGATTAACAAAAGGACTGTCTATCGTCAGGTCCGTTCCCGGATGGATTAGATTCGCATCCCCGCCCACAAGCGCTTTATTCCGCTCATAAATCCTCTCCCATTCATTTCCGGCTCCGCACACTTTTTGGGCAATCTTCCACAGGCTGTCCCCCTCCTGCACCGTGACGGTAACCTGAAAGCCAAAGCGGCTGTCTTTTTCCCATGCCAGAATCGGCCACGCATAATCGGCCGCGCAGTACCACACATCCTCCCACTTTTCATCCGGCCTTTCCAAAATGCTCTGAAAGTCTGCTTCCGCGGGATGGGCGCAGTCGTAGGGCGCACAGTTCCAGTCCGAAAATTCGTACATCCCTTTACCAAAGCCCTCCACCTGAAGCCCTTCCCGATAATAAAAAGCGGAAGTGGCGCGGTCGTCTATGCCGGCCCCCGGGAACCCGTAAATGTAGCCGTTATAATGATCTTTCGTGGGATAGTAGACATCGATATCGTTTCTTTTCTCCGCTCTCTCCATTTGGTAACCGCCCATCAGGCAATTTTGGATAGTGGCCGCGCTGGAAGCTTCCTCCGGCGTGGGGACGTTCATGCTCTGGATATCGCCAATCAGCCCTCCCGTGCGGCTGTAGCCAGTCACATCGGCCCTGGTATAGCATCCGGTCAGACAGGACCCCATACCGGTAATGCCGCCTACGCTGTCATATCCCGCCACTGAGCCGGTCATATAGCTGTTCCGCACACAGACAGCCTCACCGCCGATACCTCCCACATCGCAGGAGCCGGTCACCCGGGCATGTGCGACGCACCCATAGATATAATAAGTCGCTCCCGCTATGCCGCCCGCGCCCGAAGCGTCCACCGTTCCCACGAAACTGGAATTTTTCACGGTGGAGGCGCTGCCCACAACGCCGCCCGCCGTTCCGTTCCCCACAATCTTCCCGGTCACATGACAGTTTTCTATATTAAGGCCCCCGCCTTCATATTGGATAAAATTCCACATGCCGCCCATAACGCCGCCGGTATAATAAGCGCCCGTAACATCGCAGTCTTCAATATAAAGATTCTTGATCACGGTAGTTTCTTTGCTCTTGTATTCCGTACTGTTCCGGTCTTTTCCCCGCAGATCGAGCCTTGCCCCGAACAATCCCTGGGCCTGTTCTTTTGGTCTGTTGATGTAAAGCCCCCTCACCACGTGTCCGCCGCCGTCGAAGGTGCCGTTAAAATATCCCGCGTCCGTCTCATGACAGGTAACCCAGCCATCGTCCTCTGGTTCCCCATCTTTTTCCCACAAAATATCCTCTAAGCTGTCATCGTAGATATTCCTGTACCCGATAGGCTCCCAGCCGCCATCTTCCTTACAATAGGCGGAAAGATCCACATCGCAGGTCAGCCGGTAGGAGGCGCTGTGGGCCGCCACTTCGGGCTCTACCTCTTCGCCCCTGTTCACCAGCCTTGCAAGCGTGCGCATATCCTCCGCGGATTGGATCAGATAAACCTCACCGTCCTTTTCAAAAGCCGCCTCCTTTGCATAAACACAAAAACCTGCCTGCAAATAGATGAAAAAGAAAAGGCCGGCTGCCGCCCCCTTCCATAATTTTCCCTTCATATGCGCATCCCCCTTTCGCTTTCCGGGTTTATTCCGGCCGCCACAAAATAACTTCTCTATACGCCTTCCGCCGCCGCGCTTATTCCTGCCAGATATCCCGTAGACCATGCGATTTGTAAATTGAAGCCCCCGGTCATGGCGTCCAAATCCAGCACTTCCCCTGCAAAATAAAGGCCCTTTACAAGTTTGGATTCCATGGTGGAGGGATTTATTTCCTTTACGCTGACGCCCCCCTGGGTTATGATGGCCTCCTCAAAGCCTCTGGTTCCCGTAACGGTCATGGTCAGATTTTTCAGGCATTCTATAAGAGCGTTTCTCTCCTGTCTGGTTATCTCGTTTACCCTTTTCTCCGGCATGATGCCGGAAAGTTTCACTATCACGGGAATCATTTTCGCGGGGAGCAGTCCTTCCAGCACATTTTTAAACTGACGGTTTTTGTTTTCTTCAAAATCCCGAAGCAGCCGCCCGTCAAGCTGTTCTACGGACAGGGCGGGCTTCAAATCAATGTGAAGTTCCACCGGCATTCCGTAATATTTTTTTACATAGTAGCTGCTGGCGGTTAAAATCAAAGGGCCGCTTACTCCAAAGTGAGTAAAAAGCATCTCGCCAAAACCTTCGTAAATTCTTTTTTTCCCGCTTTTCAACAAAACAGCCACATTCTTAAGGGAAAGCCCCTGCATTTCCATACACCAGCTCTCTAAAACGGTAAAAGGCACAAGAGCGGGCCTTATCTCCTTGATGGTATGCCCGGCTTCCATGGCAAAGCGGTATCCGTCTCCGGTGGAGCCTGTGGACGCATAAGATTTCCCGCCTGTTGCAAGAATCACCGCATCCCCCCGCAAAACCCGTCCGTCCGTAAGCCTTACCCCCGTTACCACCCGCGGCTTTATCCTGTCCCCGGCCATGACGCCATTGCCGCTCCCAGCCGCAGTGACCGTTTCCGTTAAAATTTCCGCCACAGGGCTGCGCAGGCATACTTTCACCTTCTTCTTTTCCATCTGCCTGCCTAAAGCGTCCGTCACATCGTAGGCGTGATCGGAAACGGGAAATACTCTCTCCCCCCGCTCTTTTTTTAGCCTGCATCCGGCGTTCTCAAAAAAGGACATTACGGCCCGGTTATCCAGCTTCGAAAACGCGCTGTACAAAAATTTGCCATTGCTTATCATATGTTCAAAAAAAGCGTCTTTTTCACAGGCATTGGTCAGATTGCATCTGCCTTTTCCCGTGATAAAAATTTTTTTCCCTGTCTTTTCATTTTGCTCAAGCAGCGTGACACGGGCGCCCTCCCCGGCCGCGCTTACGGCCGCCATCATACCTGCGGCTCCGCCGCCTACTACAATAACGTGTTTCAAAATAATCCTCCATGCTTCTAAAAACCTGCAATTTTTATAATTCCTCTTTTTTCATCAGCGGATAATGGAGCATGGGATCCCCGTCTATGAAATTTATCTCGTCATTTAAATAAACCTGATAGTTGTTCCACACTTCCTCTAAAGTCTCCAGATTCTTCTTTACCACCTCGGGCCGCTTTAAACACAGCGCAACCACAAGTGCATTGATAACGCTCAAAGGAGCCACAAGAGAATCCACTATGGAAACCATATCGCTCCTTGCCAATAAATTACAGGAAGAATATAAATTCATGGGAGAATGAATACTGTCTGTTATTGTAATGATTTTCGCATTTCTGTCGTTGGCAAACTCTATGGCCTTAAGGGTGCGCATGGAATATCTTGGAAAGCTGATGCCAATAATTGCGTCCCTTCCGTCTATCCGTATCATCTGCTCAAATATTTCCGTAACACTGGTTGTCTTAACAAGAACAATATTTCCGCGAATCATATTTAAATAGAAATGTAAGAAATCGGCAAGGGGTTCGCAGCTTCTGACGCCCACCAGATAAACCGTCCTCGCCTCTAAGATAATATCCACCGCCGCCCCAAAAGCAACCGCGTCCAAGTTTACTATCGTGTCCTGAATCTTTTCGATATCGGCGCTGAGCACGGAATGAAGGAGCTCCGAATGGGTGCTCTTTCCATATTTGGCCCCAATCTTCTGCACGGAATTCAGCTTGCTTTTTACCCACTCTTCCAATGCGTCCTGAAATTCCGGATACCCTGCATAGCCTAACCCGGCGGCAAAGCGTACCACCGTTGATTCGCTGACGCCCACAGTTTCCCCTAGCTTGGCCGCCGTCATAAATACGGCCTGATCATAATGATCGGAAATATAGGCGGCAATGGCCCTGTGCCCCTTGCTCATTTTCATGAATTTGTCGTTCATTCTGGTGATGATATCCACATCCTGCTGTTCCAAACTTATACCCCCTGCATACAACAACAAACGCCGGCCTTTGCCGGCCATCCTTATGTTTATAAAAATTATCTGATTGCCCGACATTCCATCCGTTTGAAAAGTAAAATATACTTCACATTTAGGAACTATCTGAATGACTGGTAGGAGGTCTTTAAAAGCTGCATTGTTTCATCATCTGACAAATCATAATCCCCTGTCAGCGTCATGCACGCCGCGCCATGAATAAAAATCCACATCTTCATAAACATTTCACTGGCGTTTTTACATCCCTGGGACTTCGCTGCCTGTATTTCTTTGCTTACAAATCCTTCCTTACCATTCACCAAATCATACATGCTCCTGCCAAAGCGCTCCGGAGATAAGAAAATGAACTCAAATAATTTTTTATGTACGCCGGCAAATTTAATATATGCCTGCCCTAAAGTTACAAAGGGCGTCACCGACTGTCTGGGAAAATCCACATAAAAATCTCTGAAAAAATCGCATGCTTTTTCAAATAGTTCTTCTGACAGCTCGTCCATATTTTTAAAGACACGGAAAATTGGCTGTGTGGAGCAATTGGCTTTTGCCGCAAGTTTTCTGGCGGTAACCTGCTCTATGCCCTCCTCCTGTAATATGACAAATGCTGCCTGTACAATATCTTCTCTGCTTATGGTTTCTTTTCTTGCCACATAAATCACCCCTTTTGTATAACATATGTTATTATTCTACAATAAACTTTATATTATGTCAACAGTATACGACATAAGTTTATAAATTTCCGTTTGGCTACCCGGTCGCTTTTGGCAATCTATTAATAAGGAAGCGTATCATTCATTAGGTATACAAAAAAAGCCGTCCGATCATTTTAAAAATGGGCAGACGACTTTTTTTAATTTTTTATTCTGTTAATTTATACCTGATTATTCATTATGTATTGCTCTAAATCGGAGAGAAATTTTTCCCAGGCTTCCTCGTTTTCCACATAGTACAGGGGGCATTTTTTTCCGCCTTCGTCATAATGTCTTCTCATATCATCCGGCGCAAGTTTGTATTCTTTTAGAAGCCAGGCGGATAATTTTAGCAATGACTGATAGGTTGCATCCGTGAATTTGCCGTCCTCTGACAGATAGCAGCATTCAATGGAAATGGAATCGTAATTGCGCTGTACTACCGCATAAGCTATTTCTTCAAGGGGGATGCACTGTATAATTTCTCCATCGTAGCCAATGACAAAATGCGCGCTTGCGCTTGTCTCGCCCGTAATGCCTAAATTTTCAAAGTAGCTTCTGTTCTGGGCGGCGCTTGTCCCGGGATTGGCGGTGTAATGGACAAAAATATTTTTGACCTTGCCAAGCTTTTCCCCCGGTCTTGAGTATTCATTGACGGTCAGAAAATCTTCCGTAATGGCAGGCTTATCCGTATCATTGGCTTTGATTACCTCTTTTCTCTGAACGGTGGGGGTAAAGGAATTAAAAGGTTTTTGGGCTTCTTCCCCTCCGGTGAAATCCGCAACCAGTTTATAGAGCATAAAGCACGCTAAAAAAATCACAAGTAAAAGCGCCAGCATCACGGTCAGCCTGGCGGCGATTGCCTTTCGTTTCCGTATTTTACGCCTGCGTATCCGCTCCTGCTGAGCCCTTGGGTCTGCCGGTCTCGGCCTTCTTACCGCATTTTCGTTGCGGCTGTGATTGTAGTTATAATTCCTGCCGCCTTCCCGGCTAATGTTTCTATTATTACGAGTGGAAATATTATCGCGGCTGCGATTGTTATTTTTAACGCGGTTATGCTCCACATTGCTTATTATTGGGTTAACAGACTTTACCTGTCTTGTCCTTTGTGTTTGAACGGACGACGGTCTTTGCCCCTCGCTTCTTCGTTCCCTCTGATTTTCATATCCGATTGTCCGCAAATTCCCCTGTCGGGCGGTTCTCTGTCGGGAATCTTCCCGCCTGGCAGTCTCTCGCCGAGAAATCTCCCCCCGTTGGGAAATTTCCCCTCGGGTAGTCTCCTGTCTTACAGGCCGCGGCCTTCTTTCGCCGGCGGCTCTTCTTCTGCCTGTCGTACCGTTGGCACGAAGCCTTTCACCCTCTTCTTCCCGCGATATGTCAATAAACTCCAAATCCATCCCCATCTCATCCTTTGCCTGTAAAGCTGTAACGTATTAGCAGATTATAGCATATCAAAGGGATAAATTAATTTATTTAACATAAAATAAAGGATTTCTTAATTTTTATATTTTTCTGCAAACTGACATGCAAAGTGTGACAACGCTTGTTTCCTTCTTCTTTTTTTAACATTTTAACGTTCTCAAAAATTTTATAAATAGCCTCGTTTCTTTGCTTCCTTTATCAGTTCGGGCTGAATCTCGGGATAGGTCCATCTCTTTGGCCAATCCTCCATCAGCGCAGTTTTTTCAATCTCGCTGTGGAGCTCTTTTTCAAACACTTTTATGTGGGCGACAAATAACATTCCGAAGTTTTCCCTGTGTTCAAAATTGTCAGAGACCAAGACAGAATATGCGCATACCGGCTCTATATCGAATTCCAAAGCTCCTGTTTCCTCATACAGTTCCCGCTTTGCCGTTTCTAAAATATTTTCCCCCGGCTCCCGGTGGCCGCCGGGGACTTCCCATGTATCTCTGTCTTTGTGTTTGCAAAAAACATATTTGTCCTGGCTTTTGGATATGATAACGGCAAATTGAAGTTTTTCATCCTCTACGCTTTCATAAAACTTAACCTCCGTCAACTGTCTAAAGCCTCCCCGATATCTTTTTTCATATCTAAAACAGCCGCTCGGGAAGCTTCGCCAAAATGCTCCGGCCCGAAGGAGGCGTATTTTTCCTGCTGGTAAGCCGCAATAATGCCTCTGGAGGAATTTACAATTGCCCCAAGCCCGTCCTTGTTAAAGAAATGAACGAGATCCTTTCCTTTTCCTCCCTGTGCGCCATAGCCCGGCACCAGAATGTAGCTCTTTGGCATGATTTTTCTGAGGATTTTGCCCATTTCAGGATAGGTGGCTCCCACCACCGCCCCGATATAGCTGTAAGAATCCCCCATATGTTCTTCTCCCCATTTCGCAACCTGTTCCCCCACAATCTCGTATAAGGGCCTGTCCGGCAGACTGCCCTGTCCGACGCTCTGTTCCTCTGCCGCCTGTGCCTTCACCAGACGATCCTGAAACTCGCCGCTGCTTGGATTGGAGGTTTTCACCAGGATGAATAAACCTTTCTTTTCTTCTTTGCAGATCTTGATAAAAGGCTTCACTCCGTCCGACCCCAGATAAGGATTAACCGTTGCAAAATCTTCGTCAAAGCCATAGCAGGATTTGCTTCCCACCGTCACCTTACCCAAATGTCCTACCGCGTAAGCTTCGGAGGTGGAGCCAATGTCCCCTCTTTTGATATCGCCGATTACCACCAGCCCTTTTTGCTTGCAATAGTCCACAGTTTTTTTGAACACCACAAGGCCCGGAATCCCAAACTGTTCATACATGGCAATCTGGGGCTTTACCGCCGGTACCACATCATAAATATTGTCCACAATTTCCTTGTTGTACTGCCAGATAGCCTCCCCGGCCCCCTCAAGCGTTTCCCCAAATTCCGCATACGCCTTTTTTTTCAAATGCTCCGGTACAAATTTCAGCATAGGATCTAACCCCACCACAATGGGCGCTCCCGTCTCTTTGATTTTCGTAATCAGTTGGTTAATCATCTTAAACCTCCATTCTTGCTGTGTGTCTTATTGCCTACGGAAAATCACTCATTTTCCATGTTAATAACCATGCCTTTCCGTAACCTGCGAATTTGAGCCGCAGGCACAAATTTATGATTGATAAAATCAGTCTCCGGACTGATTTTTCAATCTATCTACCCAAAGTTGAAATTCGTTAAATTTTTCGATATAAACCTCTACTATCCTTTGGCAATGCTTTTTTACAATCTCCCCGTCATAATCATGGGTCAGTTGATTGCGCATTTCCAGCATTTCCATCCATTCATCCCCTGTAATCATCTCTGTCTGAAACGCCTTTTTTAAAGTCTCCCGGGGAGAGCCTGCCACGAAATCCGTAATCGCATAGTATTCAATTAAAATATCCTTCATGGTCTTCCATGCAAGGTCAAAGGTAATGCTGAATTTTGCGCTTGTTCCGCTTAGCACAAAGGAGTCGCTCATATCCCTCTCTTTCGCTTCCGACAACGATTCCAGAGACTTTTTATAGGAGAGGAATCTTCTCATAAATTTTTTTTCCATACTTTCTGATATCCTCCAACAATAACGGATTGGTACAGGTATCCATATCTACAATATCCACGGAAAAAAGCGTTGGCAGGTTTTCCACTTCCTCCTGAAATGCCGGGAAATCAGCCACCCCCGAAACCGCAATATCGATATCGCTCCTTGCAAGGGCGGTTCCTTTTGCTCTCGAGCCAAATAAAACACCCTCCTTTGCAGAATATTTCCGGCACAGCTGCGCCACCTTTTCAATCACTTCTTCCGCCTGCATTTCCTTCCCTCACAATTTTCCTCATACTACCCCCATGATTCCGCTCTGCGGAATCACAAATCCGGACGAAGAATGCTCGCCTTATAAGGCGTTTTTCCAAGGCATTCTTCTGAATGTGAAGTTTTAGCTGTTCTTAGGCGGCGTTTTTTGACGCCTTAGAACTTTTCTTCACACTAACCCCCATGTTGCCGCTCTGCGGCAACACAAATCTTGATGAAGAATGCCTGTTTTTCAAGGCATTCTTCTGAGTGTGAAGTTTTAATTGTTCTTAAGCGGCGCTTTTTGACGCCTTAGAACTTTTCTTCACACTAACCCCACCATGATTCCAACAGCCCGCAAATTGGGGTCGGGGCACAAATTTGTGATTGATAAAATCAGTCGCCGGACTGATTTTTCAATTTATCTCGTTTGCAGGAAAACAGATTCCCGCTTGGCTTCCTCGTCATCCGGATAGCTTTTCAGGTAGCTTTCCATCAGGGACGCCGCATTTTTATAATCGCCAAGCCGCTCATAGGCAACAATTTCATTCATTTTAAGCGTCTGCATCATGCCATTGTCTTCTATATTGATTGCGGACTGAAAATTCGCAAGAGCGCCCTCATAGTCCCCCGTCTCCATTTTGCATAGGCCAAGCTGATTTAAGACCTCCGCGTTTGGCCCGTCGCCTTCCAGGAAACTATTGTACACGCTGATAGCATAATTATTATCCCCCAGCGTTTCGTAGGTTTTTCCCAAAAAGAGTATCGCCTCGTATCCGCTTTCTCCCCGGGCCTTTTCCAGATAGGTTCTGGCATTTTCATAGTCCTGCAGGTAATAGCAGATACGGCCTTTTTCAAAATTGGTCATATCCTTGGTTCCCGCATCCATAGCGCTTTGCAGGTACTCCTGCCCGGCTTCCCTGTATCCTCCCGAGGCTAAAACATTATAAATGTCAATCAGCCTGTCATAATCTTTTTTGTCAAGGCTGATTGCTTTGTCAAAATCTTCTTTCGCCTTGTCCAGGTTCCCCTGTTCCGCATATAAAACGCCCCTCAGGTAGTAGGCGTCCTTTTCCTCGCTTTTCAGAGCGGTAATCGCATCATATACATTAATTGCTTTCCCAATATCTCCCTGTTTGTAGTATGCTACGGCCAAATAGTAATTGATATCATAATCCATATCGTTTACCCTGCCGTCGCTTAAAGAAAGGGCTTTTTCAAACGCCTCTGCCGCCTCCCCATACATGGTTTTTCCCATATAGGCAATCCCTTCCCCTCTATATAAAAGGCGTTCATTTTCCCCCGCCTCTTTCGCCGCCTCAAAGCTTGCAAGGGCGCTGTCATAATCAAGAGCCGCCACAGCTTCCATGCCCGCGCTTATATTATCATTTTTATTCTGCCCTTTACAGCCTGTCAGCATCAGGACAAGGGCAAGGGCCATCATCACTTGTATTTTCTTCATCTCAAACCTCCCTGCCGCATTGGCGACGGAAAAAAGCCGCAGGCGCCTTTGCAAATACCGCCGGATAATATTTCATAAAAGTTTATTTCTGCTTTCGTCAAACGGATGCTTCCCATCCGCCTGACCTACTGCACGCAAAAATTAGTCCGCAATCCCTTTGGGTAATGATTTTTCATCACGTTGCCGGATAACTTTCCCCAGCCAAGACTATAGCCCTCCACGCTGATTAAGTACCAGCCCTTTTCCCCATCCGTCAAAAGGGTTTGTCCCGAAAGATAAGCGGATGCTTCCGTGAGAGATAAATCCCGGGTATTTTTTACCTCCTCCGGCTTTAAAAAAAGCGCAAGAGCGTGGGCCGGTTCAAACCGTTTTTTCTTAAAGGTTCCCAAATGGAGGCCCGGCCTTAATACCTTAAGTCCTTTAAGAGACGGCGTTCCCTCCGGCATAAGATACAACTGTTCGCCAAATTTTATGTAAGAGCCGTCTAAGGATACTTTCAGACATTGGTCTCTAAATTCTTCCCACTCCCCGCAGTCCTTCAACGTAATTCCTTTTTCTTCTGTCCCCGGGTTCATAGCGCCATCCGCAGCGTCCTCTCTTTTTTTCAGGCACGCTGCAAAATGGCCCTCCCCTTTCAGCTTGTGGGGCCACAGCCTTACGGTCTTTTCTATTTCCTCTATATCCGCTTCCGGGAAAAGCGGCATTCCTGCCATCATGCCGGGATATTTTTTTACCTCTTCGAGATGAAACTCAGGATGCTCTTTTAAAAAGCCGCTTATCGTTCCCTCGTCCTCCTCTGGCGCAAAGGTGCAGGTAGAATAAACCAGCCTGCCGCCTGCACGCAGCATGAGGGCGGCGCTTTCAAGTATATCCCTTTGCCGCCGGGCACACATTTTCACATTGTCAGGGCTCCATTCCTCTATTGCCTCATGATTTTTGCGGAACATTCCCTCGCCGGAGCAGGGAGCGTCCACCAAAATTTTATCAAAATATGCCGGAAAACGCTTTGTCAAAAAAGCCGGTTCATGGTTCAGCACAAGGGCGTTTCCAATCCCCATTCTCTCTATATTTTCCGACAGAATTTTTGCTCTCTGGGGATGGATTTCATTGCACACCAAAAGCCCTTGTCCCATCATGGCACAGGCAAGCTGCGTGCTTTTCCCTCCCGGCGCCGCACACAAATCCAAAACCCTCTCCCCTGGCCGGGGCTCTAAATAAGCTGCCGGCGCCATAGCGCTTGCCTCCTGTATGTAGTAAACTCCTGCCTCATGAAAAGGGTGCCTGCCCGGCCGTTCTCCGTGCCTGTAATAATAACCGCCTTTCGCCCAGGGTACCGCTTCTTCTAGGAAATCCACTTTATCTGCAAATTCCTTTTCCCGTCCCTTTAAAAGATTCACCCGCAGGGACTCATAATTGGGTCTGTCGAAACTGGCCAGAAAATCAGCGTATTCCCCTCCCAACAGATTTTTCATTCTATCTAAAAACTGTTCCGGTAACATCTTAATCCCTTATTTATGCACTGTGTATGAAAAATGCTCTTTTGACTTCATTACAATTAACTCTGTTTCAGCTTTTCATTTATGATACTCTATCCCCCTCCCTGCTGTCAACAAATTGCAAATCCGAATCCACATAAAACATCCACCGTGGTTGTCTATCACACATTGGCCAAGAGGACGCTTGAAAGCGGTGACGACCGAATTTCTATTCGCGGAGAAGCGGACGGTTCGCCAATGTATAAAAAAACTCCTCCCTAATAAATATAAATATCGGACAAATGTCCCATTTTGGGTATTGTTATTTCCCTCCCAAATGAATATAATTTTCTCAAAAAAATGATTACCATTTTGAAAGGACTGGTTTACGTGAACGGAAATAAAGCAACCCCAATGGAAAAGGTCGCCACTTTTATTGTTGATAAGAGGAACCTTTTTTTCTTATTGTACATTTTTGCTCTTATTTTTTGCTTCTTTTCCACCGGATGGGTTCAGGTGGAAAACGATATCACCACTTATCTGCCCGAGGAAACCGAGACCCGTCAGGGGCTTACCCTTATGAATGATCAGTTTATCACCTACGGCAGCGCCAGGGTCATGGTCTCCAATATATCCTACGAGCGTGGCGAAAGCCTGCGGGAAGAAATCGAAAATGTGGACGGCGTCTCCTCCGTAGCTTTTGACAGCACGGAGGATCATTATAAAAACGCCTCCGCCCTGTTTGACGTCACTTTTGACGGTACCGCAAGCGATGACGTAAGCGTAAACGCCATGGCGCAGATAAAAAACCTTCTTGCAAAGTATGACACCTATGTAAACACAGAGGTGGGCCTCGATACGGCTGCCGATTTGAAGCAGGAAATGCAGGTCATTATTGTGATTGCCGCCATTATCATTGTGGTTGTGCTTACCTTAACCTCCCGCTCCTATGCGGAGGTTCCTGTGCTGATTGCCACTTTTGGCGTCGCCGCGCTGCTGAACATGGGAACCAACTTTCTATGCGGCACAATTTCTTTTATTTCCAATTCCGTAACGGTAGTGCTGCAACTGGCCCTTGCCATTGATTACGCCATTATCCTATGCCATCGGTTCAGCGACGAGCACGAAACCTTACCTGCCAGAGAGGCATGTATTGCCGCTTTGGCCAAGGCAATCCCTGAAATTTCTTCTTCCTCGCTTACCACAATTTCCGGCCTGGCCGCTCTTGCTTTTATGCATTTTAAGATCGGTATGGATTTATCAACGGTGCTGATTAAAGCTATTCTGTTTAGCCTTTTGTCCGTTTTTACCTTGATGCCCGGTCTTCTTATGCTCTTTAGCAAGCTGATTGACAAAACCAAACACCGCAAGCTCATCCCACGTATTACCGCCGTGGGCAAGTTTGACCTCATGACGCGTTTTATTGTTCCGCCCATTTTTGCAGTAGTGATTGCCGTCACAGCAGTCTGGGCCAACAAATGTCCTTACTGCTACAGCTTTACGGATTTGGTTACCGCCAAGCAGAGTGAAAGTCAGATTTCCTATCAAAAAATCAAAAATACCTTTGGCTCCGGCAATATGGTCGCCATGATCATTCCTTCCGGCAATTACATATCCGAAAGCGCTCTCCTTAAGGATATCGAAAGCTATCCGGAAGTAAAATCCGCCATGGGCCTTGCCAATGTGGAAGCCATGGACGGATATGTTTTAACCGACGCCTTAAATCCCAGGGAGTTTTCAGAGCTTGCCGGAATTGAATATGAACTCTCCAACCTTCTTTACTCAGCCTATGCGGTAAATGACGATCAGTATGGGCAAATCCTTAACGGGCTCGAGCAATATAAGGTTCCTCTCTTTGACATGTTTCTTTTTCTCAAAGATCAGATGGAAAGAGGAAATATTACTTTAGAGGGAGATATCCAGGACACGTTAGACGATTTATTTGATCAGTTGGAAAAGGCAAAGCTCCAGCTAAAGACAGATACCCATTCTCGTCTTGTGGTATATTTGAATCTTCCTGAGGAAAGTCAGGAAACCTTTGATTTTCTGAAAATCCTCCGAAACGAGGCGTCAAAATACTATCCTGGCAAGGATGTTTATGTGGTGGGAAATTCCACCAGCGATTATGATTTGTCTTCCTCCTTCGGGCAGGACAATCTGCTGGTGAGCATCCTTTCCGCCCTGTTTGTAATCATTATCCTTTTGTTTACCTTTAAATCCGCCGGTCTTCCGGTTCTGCTGATATTGGTGATACAGGGCAGTATTTGGATTAACTTTTCCTTCCCTTACCTGCAGTCGGCCCCTTTGTATTTCTTAAGCTATCTGATTGTAAACTCAATTCAGATGGGCGCAAATATCGACTATGCCATTGTTATTTCCAGTCATTATAAGGATTTAAAGCAAACCATGCATCATAAACAGGCCATTGTGGAAACGTTAAACGAAGCCTTCCCTACTATTTTTACTTCCGGTTCCATTCTGGCAGCGGCAGGCGCGCTCATTGGCCAGATGACCACCAATCCCGTTATCTCCGCTATCGGGGTCTGCTTAAGCCGGGGAACTCTTATTTCCATCTTCCTGGTACTTGCCGTGCTGCCCCAGATTCTGGTGCTTGGGGACAACATTATAGAGCACACAAGCTTTGAGCTCAACCGCATCAACTTATCGCCCAAAGCCTACTCCGGCGCGGTCCGCGTGCAGGGCCGTATGAGGGGACATGTAAACGGTATGCTTGAAGGAACTTTTTATGGCGTCATCCGTGGAGATATGGAGGCCGTTATCATTACCGGCAGCGCCGCTCAGCTTGAGGACGGCCCGGAAAGTATAGCGGACAAAATAGCCAATCCTGTTTCGGATCCCTTACAGGAGGAAGATAAACGGCTTCACCCCACGCCACAGGAAGGAAGTGATTCAGATGAAAAATAAATTATTGCATTTGTTTCTGAAAGAAAAAGTGAAAAAGAATATTTCTCTTGCCACTTTACTGATATTCGGCGCATTTTGGCTGTTTTACTGCTTTCCTGCCCTGGCGGCTCCCGGGTCGGACGCGCTCCCCGATATGGACTCTGCAAATGCAATCCATATTAAAACGGTCAAAGATTTTCAGAAGTTTGCCGAAAACTGCTCGGTAGACAGCTGGTCAAGAGATAAAATATTTGTTTTGGATAAGGATATTGACTTAAGCAGAGCCGACTTTTCACCTGTCCCCACCTTCGGAGGGGTTTTCTTAGGACAGGGGCATACCATCAGCGGCCTTACCCTTGAGGGCGGCAGCAATTACATAGGGCTTTTCCGTTATATACAGGAATCCGGCCAGATATATCAGTTATCTGTCTCCGGCACGGCCCAGGTGGAGAGCACCCAGGTTGGGCTGGCTCTGCTTGCAGGATGTAATTATGGACTCCTCAGCGGCTGCGAAACCTCCGGAAATGTAACCGGAGGCGACCAGGTGGGAAGCATTGCGGGTTTAAACGAGGTTACCGGTGTCATCGCGGACTGCAGCGCAAACGGACTTGTCTGCGGCGGCCACTTAGTTGGCGGTATCGCAGGGGAAAATAAGGGAAATATTACCGGCAGTGTAAATCACAGCTTTGTAAATACCGCCCCTTCCGACAACAAAATGAACCTGAATACGAGTTTATCCGCCCTGAATACGGATACGGCCCTTCTGGATATCCTATCTACGGAAAATGCCGCCTCCGTGACCGATATTGGCGGCATTACGGGCAGTAATCCCGGTGTCATACACGCCTGCGTCAATGAAGGCTCCGTAGGCTACCAGCATGTGGGCTACAATATAGGCGGCATTGCGGGCAGTCAGTCCGGCTACATAGAGGGCTGCGTTAACTACGGACTTTTAAACGGCCGCAAGGACGTGGGCGGCATTGCGGGACAGATGGAGCCCAGCAGTCAGCTCATCTTTTCCGAGGATACTCTGCAGAAGCTGGACAGGGAATTTGACAAGCTCCACGACCTTTTTACCCAGCTCGACAGGGATACCTCCACGGCCTCAGGCAGCCTTACCGGGCAGGTTGATCAGCTGCTCAACTCGGTGGAAAATGCGCAAAATGCGGTTGGGCAGATAATGAACGACGCCAGCAGCCATATGGCGGAATTTTCCGGCCTCACCGACCTTGCCAGTCTCCCAACGCCAAGGCCCGTATCGTTGGATTTTCTGGATAAGCTGCCCACACCTTCCTTTACTCCCTGGCCGTCTGTTTCCCCGTGGGCATCTTTTTCTCCATGGCCCACCGTTTCCCCATGGCCTGTCGGCAGCGCAACGCCTTCCGCCACTCCTGCCGCTACGGAATCGCCTACGGGAACGCCCTCTCCCGCCGCCACGAATGCGCCGGATGTACCGGATCCGAATCCTGATCCTGACCCTGATCCTCCTGTACCACCGGTGTTACCCGCGCCTCCGGCGGACGACGGCAGCACGGACGAAACCAATCCGGGAACAGATATCCCGCCGTCCTCTTCTGCCGACAGCACAACCACTGAAACCGTGCCGTCCCATACGGAAGAAAAGGGGGATATATTAGATACAATTTTGGATCCCAGCTACGCCATACCGAATTATGAAGAAAATGATGTTTCCGTCGAACAGGGCGGCTTTGCGCCGGAGCCGCGCTCTGCCAAAACCGTAATCGCCGCACAAGCGTTGCAGGCAGGCGTTCCGGCCGATACCGGCTCCGATACCGTCCCCGGCACGGATGCGGATACTACGAATAACAATGACGGCACCATTAACAGTAATCCTGACAATGGTTCCGGGGCCAATTCCGGAGGTGATCCTGATAAAGTTCCCGGAGACAATTCCGGGGATAATCCTGGTAAAGTTCCCGGAGACAATTCCGGG
>CAJUKV010000010.1:52472-94383 GCA_910587305.1 uncultured Lachnospiraceae bacterium
TCCCGGAGACAATTCCGGGGATAATCCTGGTAAAGTTCCCGGAGACAATTCCGGGGATAATCCTGGTAAAGTTCCCGGAGACAATTCCGGGAGTAATCCTGATAGTGATTCCGGGGATCACACGGATGAAACCCCCACGCCGGATGTTACGCCCTCTCCTTCCTTTACTTGGCCGGAAAGTTTTCCCACGCCTCCGGGAAACTTTGATTTCGACAGCCTGCGGGATCGGATTGACAAAGAACAGGTGGAGGAGGATATCAACAAAGTACAGGAAAACGTTTATGAAGACGCTTCTTCGGTACTGGAAAATATCAACCGGATGGTCCAAGATCAGGCCTTTATTTTAAGCTCCCGCATTTCCTCCGCACAGGCTTCCCTCAGCGGCAGCTTTTCCGGGATAATAAATGATATGCGCATATTAAACACAATGCTGGACGATGAAAATCAGATAGTGTTGAACGACTTTCAGGCAATCATTGACCAGATTAACGTGATTACGGATATTATTACAAATCCTCAAACCACAGATCCTGACGACATTCTGACAGATGTTTCAGATGAAGACCAGCTCACCGACACCACCGGCAAAGTCATGAACTGTATCAACAACGGAAAAATATGCGGAGACTTAAATGCAGGCGGGATCGCAGGCTCTCTTTCCAGAGAAAACAATTTGGATCCGGAAAATGATTTTGATCTGACGCAGGATAACGCCACTTTAAATTTCCGCTACCAGGAGCGCATAGTTGTCCGTCAGTGCCGGAACAAAGGCGCTGTGGAGGGCCGGAAAAACCGTATCGGCGGCATTGCAGGTGAAATGACCTTAGGCAGTATCATAGAATGCATCAACGAAGGATATATTGCCGGCGAGGGCAACCAGATTGGCGGCATTGCAGGCTACTGTGCCTCAAGTATACGTGCAAGCAGCGCTAAGTGTACTCTGTCAGGCGTAAATCAAATCGGGGGAATTGCAGGCTGCGGCGCCAATATCTCCGATTGCTACAGTATGGTGGAAATCAAAGACGGTGAAAATTTCACAGGCTCTATCGCCGGAAAAACAGTTTCTTCCTCCTCCATAAGCAACAACTTTTTTGTGAAAGGAGGTCCCGACGGAATTGACGGCATCAGCTACGAAGAAATGGCGCAGCCTCTTGCCTATGAAGAATTTTTACAAATGCCCGACCTGCCGGAAATTTTTGAAAGCATTTCTCTTTCTTTTGTGGCAGATGGAAAGACGGTGAGCGTCGTCCCCTTAAAATATGGAGACAGTTTTTCACCCGACAGGCTTCCTACTGTTCCGATAAAGGAAGGCTATGCGGGCAGCTGGCCTGAGTTTGACTATCATAACATTACGTTTGATCAGACAATCGAAGCTGTCTATACGGAATACGCCTCCGCAGTTGAAAGCAGACAGACCATGGACGGTCGCCCCGTTGCTCTGGTGGAGGGCAGTTTTGCGCCGGAGGAAGGCTTTACCCTTTCCAGGACCAATGCTTACCCGGCAAATGCCCGGAGCAAAGGGGAGTGCTGGAAGATGTCCATATCCGAGACAGCCCCCGGGCCTTATACCATAAGATACCTGATTCCAACTGAAATGGAGAATCCAGAGCTTATGGTCTATGATAATAATAGCTGGCTTTTGGTTGACGCCGTGCAGGATGGAAGTTATTATGTGTTTACATCCGAGCAGCCTGAGATCATTTTCTGCTGCACGGACCAGCCTGCATCCCTTTCAGGCAAAATCCTTGTCGTCCTTACAATTTGCCTTATTGCAGCAATGACGCTCCTGCTCATCCTCTACCGGAAAAAAAGGAGCCTTTCGTCCAAGCGGTCGAACGCCAAAGAAGAGGTAAAGAAATGACCCACGCAGATATATCTTTAAAAACCAAGCAGGCCATCGTTGCCTCCTTAAAAAAAATTGCGGAAAAGAAGCCCCTTTCCAAAATTACCGTCAGCGAGCTTTGCAGTGACTGCGGCATAAACAGGAAAACCTTTTATTATCATTTTGAGGATATTTATGCCCTTGTGCGCTGGATGCTGGAGCAGGAGGCGTTAAACATTGTCAGAGATTTTGACCCTTTTACCGACCATAAAGAACTCATTCAATTTATCATTGATTACATTGACGCCAACAATCATATTTTAAGCTGCATCTACGATACCATGGGCCGGGACGGGATGAAACGAATTTTTCTCTCCGACTTTCAGGCTTGCGTCAGCGCAATTATCGAAAGGATTGAAAAAGACATAAACGCCTGTATTTCTCCCGACTACAAACAATTTCTCTGCGATTTCTACACCAACGCATTATCGGGTATTTTGACCGACTGGTTTTTAAACCGATCAGTCAGTTCCCGAAAGGAAATTTCCTCCCGGGAAACCTCCCAGAAGGTCATCTCCCGGGAAGAAATGATTCATTATATCTCCCTGGCGCTGCCCGCATCCTTAAAAAGCGCCATTACGGAGGAGCTTAACAACTAATTCTTCGCAGGAAGCCTTATCGGCTTCCTGTATGTTTTCAAAGCCGTAGGTTTTCAGACATTGTGTTGTTTTAGGGCCAATGCTGTATATACGGCATTCCTTCTTCTCTTTACCGGCTCTTTCTTCTTTGCTTTTTTCAACCGGAAAAGGATCCGGCATGTCTTTTTTAGAAATATTCAGTCCGTCCATCAGCCGCCGGACATTAGAAGCGCAGGTAAAAAAAACTCCGTCATAATCCGCAAGCGACCCTAAATTTTTCAAATCCGGTTCCACGGCGCAATTCTCATACACCGCAATTTCTTCAACCTGACAAACATCTTTTAACGCTTCTTTTAAATGTCCGTCCGCATTTTCCGCTTTCAAATACCAGACTCTTTCCCGACCTGTCAGGCGCGCTTTCAATTCCGCGATAAGCCCGTCGCTGTGAAAATCGTCCGGAACCAAATCCGCATATATGCCATAAGCCTTTAATGCCTGCGCTGTTTTATCGCCAATAGCGGCAACACGGCAATTACCAAGGCTTCGCAAATCCGAACCGCTCTCCTTAAAACTCTCAAAAGCAGCCTCCACGCCGTTTTTGCTGGTAAAAATAAGCCAATCCACATTTTTTAACCGGTCTGCTGAAAAAGTATTATTCTTCTTTAGGATTTTTCCCAACTGTATTTCCGTCACATCCGCTCCCTGTTCCTGTAGCAGCTCTTTTAGCCTGGTAATCTCCTCCCCTATTTTGGGAACCAGATATTTTTTCCCAAACAAAGGCTTTTTTTCGTAATAATTCAGCTTATCCCTGAGACAAACCACATCTCCCACCACAATTACCGCCGGTGATAAAAGCCCTTCTTCCCTCACCCTTTCCCCTATATGGGCCAAATCGGAAATGCAGGTTTTTTGTTTGGGAGTCGTCCCATTTGAAATCACGGCGGCCATGGCGGCAGGCTGTTTTCCCGCTTTTATCAGTCTGTCCGCAATTTCCTCTACCTTGCCAAGTCCCATCAAAAACACGCAGGTTTCCTTTTCATTTGCCATCGCCGTGAAGTCAATATCCGCAAGGGTATCTCCACTGCTATGGGCCGTCACCACATGAAAGCCCTGGGATACTCCCCGGTGGGTAATGGGAATCCCCGCGTATGCCAAAGCCCCAATTGCCGAACTGACGCCGGGAATTACCTCGAAGGGCACGCCTGCCTCCTTTAGAAAAATCCCTTCCTCCCCGCCACGGCCAAATACATAGGCATCGCCTCCCTTTAAGCGAACTACCCTTTCATATTCCATGCTTTTTCTGACCAGCAGAGCGTTGATGTCCTCCTGCTCCATCATGTGGGCATGGCTGGCTTTTCCCACATAAATCATCTCGCAGCCCCTCTTTGCCTCCTTGAGCAATTCAGGCGAAGATAACCTGTCATAGATAATACAATCCGCCTCCCGAATGGCTTTTAACCCTTTTACCGTAATAAGACCCGGATCCCCCGGGCCGCCGCCTGTCAGAAAGACCTTTCCGGCTATCTGACTGCGGATTTTTGCCGCCGCTTCTTCGGCCAGTCTATGGGGATCGCCGCCCCATACTCTTGCATAGGCCTGTCTGGTTCCCCTTTCATTTCCATACATAACATCCAGTATAAGATTCCCGTCATCCGCTTTTGTGCATACCGCGCCTACGGGTATATGACAGCTGCCGCCTATTTCCCGTAAAAATCCCCTCTCCGCTTTTGCCGCCCTGTCAGTTTCCTCATCCTTTAACCTGTTTAGCATTTCCAAAAGCTTTGTATCACTCTGCCTGATTTCAAGCGCAAGGATTCCCTGGGCAGGCGCAGGAGTCATTTCCTCCGGCTCCAGATAACGGGTGATTCTCTCCTTCAGTCCCAACCGGTGAAGGCCTGCCGCCGCTAAGACAAGCCCGTCTAACTTTTCTTCCTCCATCTTTTTCAATCTGGTGTCCACATTGCCTCTGATTCCCACCACCTTAATATCCGGCCTGAGGCGCTTTAGCTGAAACTCCCTGCGCCGGCTTCCTGTGGCGATAACGGCTCCCTTTGGAAGGTCGTCTAACGATTTGCTTTCCCGCAAAATCAGCGCGTCCCTGTAATCCTCCCTTTTCCAGGCGTCTGAAAAGATAAGCCCCTCAGCCGGGAAGGCAGGCATATCTTTCATGCTGTGCACCCCAATATGTATCTCGCCTGAAAGAAGCTTTTCCTCAATCTCTTTTACGAATACCCCTTTATCCCCAATCTGATGCAGAGGCTTATCCAAGACCAGATCCCCTCTTGTCTTAATCACCTGAATAACAAAGCTGTCCTTTGGATATGCCTCTCTTAGCCTGCCGCACACATAATCAGCCTGCGAAAGTGCCAGCCGGGAACCTCTTGTGCCAATTTTGTATTCCATACTTATACCCCCTGCGTATCGCAAGTATAGCTTGTAATATTGTCTCCAATAAAAAAATGGTCAAAAATTGTTAACACCTCTGGGAAATTTCATATGTTTTTTTATCCCAGCTTTTTGATTTTCTATCCCATTTCTTATCAAATATCGAATTATTTAGAATAGCTTCCACAATCGGCATCAGTAATCTTTTATCCAATGCGATTGCTTCTTCAAAGTCTATCTGCATGAGAGCTTTCTTCTTTTTGATGAAACTTTTCCATCTGCTTTGTCTTGTGGCATCCTCCGCAAAACCAGCCTCAAAAGCTGCTATATCGTGAAAATTGGTTCCTCTGTGCCTGAATGTTTCTACTATCGCATTTTTAAGCTCCGTTCCGTCCAAATCATATCTGTCGGCCAGAACGTAAATATCATAAAAATCTTTATATCTGCTGTTTGCAAGGCCAAGCGATACGATTGCTTCAAACTTTTCCGAAATGATGGAGTAAATAGAATATGTATACACCTCCGGGGCTTTCATATCCAACAACACCGGAAATTTTATTTTCATACTCCCGGGGTATATCGTATCCCCAAATCCTACATCTACCGAAACGGGCACCTTCGTTCTGTCCAGATATCCCATAATAGAAACATTCACACCATGATATTCTTTGAATTCGGTAATGTTGACTACTTCCAATGTGTCCAAATCAAACCTCAATACATCATCACATTCAATAGAAAAAATATCTTTGAAAATCATTTTTATTTTTTCCGCATCATTGGGCAGACGCCGGGCAAGTAAATCAATATCGACAGTTGCGCGCGCATACCCTCCGTCAAATAGTGCATAGAGAAGTACTCCGCCCTTCAACACAAACCGTTCTGCATATGGTGAAACCGATATTCTATATATCGTTCTCTCCATCCCGAAGGTCATCAGTTTGTCCTGCATAGTCTTTCCGTCTTCTACCGCCTGATTTTTTAACCTGTCTTTCACCGATATGGCGTTTGTCATACAAGTACCTCCAAATACCTTTTCATCACATCTCCGCATTTAAGCATCTCCGCATATCGTATCAGACGATTCAGATTCCTGTCACGGCGATTCAGATATGTGGTGAGAACTTCTTTTGCCTCTTCAATTCCTACTTTTTCACGATAATAAATAATATCCACTACCGTTTTCTCAATATCGTAAATTCTGAATTGATTCTTACCATCTTTTACCGTCTCAATACCAGCCTCAAAGCGCGCATCTGTAAAATAACACACATGAAATTCCGGCCAGTCCGGAAGTGTAGAAACCCTGGCTTTTCTTGGAATTGCCACATCAATTGCATCCGGTCTGTATGTTGACAGCTTATGATGCACAGCCGCACTGAGCAAACACACTACGCCGTCCGGAACAAATGCGTATACATAATAAAAATCCGATTCTTCTCCTTGAAAAGATGTATTTTCATAAAATCTCTTATTCAATTTTGTCAAAATCCCCTGCGCCACCATCTGATTAATTTTATAATAAGAAAAACCTTTCTCTTTCAGCTCCTGTACCGAAAAAATCATTTGATTGTCAGAAATTCCAGCCGCATTCTTCATTTGCCTCTCTCCAATTATGGTATTTCGGGAAATAAGTTTTAAATAAATTTCGGCACTTCATATTTTTGCCGAATTTTATTTAAATTATAGCAAATAATTTTGATTTGTCAATGAAATTTCAACGAATTATACAAATGAACTACTCAAATTGAAACAGCTTCTCTATAAAGCGCCTATATTCCTCCGGCTCCTGTTCCTCTCCCAGCCGTTTCAGTTCCCTTATCGGCTCCTTTAACAGCCGCTGCAAAGACGCGTTTAGGACTTTTTTCAGAAGCTTCTGTTCCCTGGGACTTAACTCCATTTTCCGGTTCAGATAAAGGTAGCTGTCCTCCACGATCACGCCGCATCTTTGCTGCAAAGATTCAATAGCAAAGTCCACCCTGCTTTGACGCAGCCACAAAGCTGTCTCCTCCAGCGCTTCGTTGAGGATTTCTTCGCTCTCTTTTGCTAACCGCTCCCTTTCTTTCCGGTTTTCTGCTGCAATTTCCTGCAGCATGTCCAAATTAATCAGCTTCGCATAAGGAGAGCTTTCGAACCCGGTATCGATATCTCTGGGGGCAGCCAAATCCAAAAAGGTGACAGGCTTTTCCGGTTCAAAGGCGGCTCTTTGTACCGTCAGATGGGGGGACGCGGTGGCGGAAATTATGATATCGCACTGACCCATCACCTGATACCGTTCTTCATAGGGGATAATGGCGGTCTGCGGAAATTCCTCTCTGAGACGCTTTGCATGGGAATAGGTTCTGCTGCACGCATAAATCTTTTCCGTCTCATATTCGCAAAGATATTTTAGCGCCAGCGCCGCTGTCTTCCCGCTGCCAATTACCAGAATCCTTTTTCCGGCTATCCCGCAGACTCTGTCCAGCATCCGAATCCCGATATAGCTGACGGATAAAGGTTTTTCGCTGATTTTCAGCTCTGTTTTCACCCGTTTTGCACAGGTAACGGCGTCCCTTACAATCCGGTTTAGTTCCTTTCCGCTAAATCCCATGGTCCGGGAATAGTCTAGTGCCTCCTGCACCTGTCCGAGGATCTGGTCTTCCCCGAGAACAAGGGATTCTAACCCGGCGGCAGTGCGAAACAGATAGGTTATTGCCTCCTGCCCATAAAGCTCGTCTATGTACTCCTTTAAGTCAATCTCCGGAAACATGTCCTCATATGCCTGCCGTATTTTGGCCTCCTGTTCTTCCTTTGTATACACAAAATACACTTCACTGCGGTTGCAGGTAGAGAGCACCATGCACTGTCTTACCTCTGCCGCCTCAGATTTTTGAAAAAAATCCAGCTTCATTGTATCGGTAAAGGAAATTTTGTCCCGGATGTCCAGCTGCGCTTTTTTATAATTAATCCCCAGAAAACCAAGCCTCATATATTGAATTTAATGCTCCTTCCTATAATTTCCTTACGCAGGAATGCGCAATCGTACAGGAAGGCTTCCTCCCTGTACGCCGTGCGGCCATGCGCCGTATAATCGATATGCTTCCTCCGCACGAATCTGTGCAATCAAGTAAGGAAGATTTTCCCTGTGTGCCGCTTTAGCGGCATACTTCCTCCGCACGGGCCTGTGATCGAGTAGGGAAGCTTTTCTCCCTACCCGCCATGCGCCGCTTTAGCGGCATACTTCCTCCGCACGGGCCTGTGCATAAAACAGGGCCGCATATACCGCAGCCCTGTTTATGGGAATTGTTATAAATCTTTTAGATGCCGATAACTATGTACGCAAATTACCGGAACTCTTTAACAGGTAGCCCCGCCTGTAAGATGCAGATTCGCGTCCAGGATTTCCTGTTTTCTTGACAAAATTTCATCTGATAAAAGCTGTTTTTCCACTTCCTCAAAACCGATTCTCTCAATGGTATCCGCAAAGCGCTCTCCGGTCTTTCCCTGCTCGCGGAAAAGCAAAATAGCCTTCTCCACCGTATCCAGCACTTCGTTTTCATCCGTAAAAATTTTCGATAAGGGCTTTGCGTGGGCAACCCGTTTTCCCCACCTTCCGCCGATAAAAATACGGAAGCCTGCCGTTCCTTCCGGGATGGCGTCAAAAGGACACTTTTCGATACAGCGGCCGCAGTTGTTGCAGATATCTTTATCAATTTCAACTACGCCGTCCTCAAGCTTAGCGGCTCCCATAGGACACGCCGCCTGAACCTGGCATTTTTTACAGCCGTTGCACATGTCCTCGTCCAGGTTGGGGACAAGCTGTCCTACGATTCCCAGGTCGTTCAAATCCGGCTTTACGCAATTGTTCGGGCAGCCGCCGGTTGCAATTTTGAATTTGTGGGGCAGCCTTACCGTGTGATAGCCTTTGTAAAAACGCTCGTGAATCTTTTCCGATAATGCAAAAGTGTCGTATAAGCCGTACTGGCATGTGGTACCCTTGCAGGCCACCACCGGGCGAACCAGAGAACCCGTGCCCCCTGTTTCCAGTCCGGCCTTCGCCACATACTCGCGGAAAGGCTCGATATCATTATAATGAATCCCCCTTACTTCAACTGTCAATCGGGTGGTAAACTCCACGTCCCCGTTCCCGAATTTTTCCGCCGCCTCCGCAATCACCTTTGTCTGCCTGGCGGTAATCTTTCCATTTACCGTGATGATACGGCCGTTAAACAAATCCGTTCCCTTATTATGCAAAAAGCCCAGGGCTTTTACCTTTTTGATTTCTTCCGGCTTTAATGTACATCCCATAATTTTTCTCTCCTTTTTGTTACAACAAACAGGCTTACAAAATGCGACGACGCTTGTTCCCATGCCCCGCATCATAAGCCATGCCCGCGATACTGCGTTTCAGACAGTTCCCAAGCTTCCTCCCGCGCTTACGCCTCCACGTCGTTAAAAGTAATGCCGCCCTCTAACACCTTCGTATTGGTATACCCATAATATTTCAAACGATTTTGGAGCAGATAGGCCCTCTTACCCTTATTGCATACCAGAAGGAGCTTTTCCTGCGGGTCAAGTCCGTCCACAGGGCCCTCCACCGTGGTCAAATCCACATAAGGCGCCCTTTCAATGGAAGGAACAAGGCAGGCGTCCACCACTTTATATTCTTTTGCCTCGCCCGCTTCAAATTCCGCCGGCGTAAAGGTTTCAAAGTTTCCCTTAATTTTGTTCATCAGGATATTGGCCGTGTTGGCAAAAGGATGGATAGCCGTTGAAAAAGGAGGTGCATAAGCAAAATCCATATTCGCCAGCTCCGGGAGCGTCCCTTTTAGCATAATGCCCGTTACGGCAATATCCACCACTTTATCTACCGCTCCCTGTCCGATTACCTGTACGCCCAAAAGCCGCAGAGAGTCTTTGTCCGCAATCATCTTAATAATAAAGGAGGATGCGCCGGGGAAATAATGGGCCTTGTCGTCAACCACCGTAACCACACTCACAGGCGAAAATCCTTCGGCTGTTGCCTGGGCCATCGTAAGTCCTGTTCTTCCCACGTTCATTCCGGGCAGCTTACATACGGCTGTTCCAAGCACACCTCCGTAACCAAGTCCCGCTCCCATGATATTTTGGGCAATTATCCGGCCGTCAATGTTAGCCGTAGAGCCCATGGGCGACCAGGAGGGCTTTCCTGTCAGGGCATTATGTACCATAGCGCAGTCCCCTGCCGCATAGACATCGGGAATATTTGTTTCTCCCTGCTCATTGGTCAGTATGGTTCCCTTAAACATCTCAATTCCGCTGCCCTCCAAAAATGCCGTGTTGGGCCGGATTCCTGCGCTGAGCACTACCAGATCCGCTTTATAAGCCTTCTTGCTGGTAAGGACCTTTTCCACCTTGCCCTCTCCTTCAATCCCGGTAACCGTAACCCCTGTTACCACCGGGATTCCGCTTTCCTGAAGCTTTCCTTCCACATAACCCGCTATTTCAGCATCGAAGCCGGGAAGGGCATGTTCCGCCATATCCAGCACAAAAGGCCGGATTCCCAATAATTTCAGATTTTCCGCAATCTCAAGGCCAATATAGCCGGCGCCTACCACCACCGCTCTTTTCACTTCGCCTCCGTCTGCCAGCTCCCGGAGTCTAATAGCGTCCTCAGGCGTTCTCACAAAAAACACATTCTCAAGGTCGCATCCCTCAATGGGAGGCTTTATGGGGCTTGCCCCTACGGATATGACCAGTTTGTCATATTCATAAACCTTTTCTTCCCCTGTTTTTAAATCAAGGGCCGTTACCTTTTTCCCTTCCGTGTCAACCTTCACCGCTTCTGTCTGTGTCAGTACGGATACGCCGGTCAGCTTGGAATATTTCTCAGGCGTATTGACAATCAACTGGTTCTTATCCTCAATCACATGACCTACATAATAGGGAAGGCCGCATCCCGCATAGGAAATGTCCTTTCCCTTGTTGAGTACTATGACCTCATTGCTGCGATCTTCTCTCATTAATTTTGCCGCAATCTTAGTGCCTGCGGCAACTCCCCCAAGTACTAATACTCTCATCTTATTCCTCCTTCTTTGGCGAGCAATTCATATTTATAATCATAACATTTTCAACGGAAAATAACAATAAAAATCACTTATATCTAAAAATCTGTCGTATCCCGCCTGATTAACTGGCATGGCACCATTTTCTTATGTCTTATTGGATGTCCGCTTAAATAATGCATCATATAATCCACTGCCGTCTCGCACAATTCCTTCCCCTTACTGTCGATAGAAGACAGTTCCGGTTCGCAGCAGACAGAAAGCTCCGAATTATTATATCCGATAATACTGACATCCTCCGGAATTCTCAGATTTTTTGACCGAACATATTTCACCGCTCCTACTGCAAGTCCGTCGTCGCTGGCTACAACCGCATCAAAATCCAGAATTTCCTGCCGGGATAGCTCCTTCAAATGTTCCTGCACTACTTCAATGCTGTTTCGAACGAATATCTTAAGCTCATCCAAAACAGGAAGATCGTTATCGTAAAGTGCCTCCTCATATCCCCGAAGCTTCTCTAAACCACTATAAGAGGTTGAATCATAAAGATAAAGGATTCTCTTTCTCCCATCTTCGATCAGGTCAGTCACGGCATCATATACCGCCTGATAATTATCCGCCAATATGCAATAAACCTCCGGTGCCCGTACGTAACCATTCAGAAGAAAAACCGGAATCTCCCGGGCTGCGCTGCGGAAATATTCCGTTGCCTGGCCTCCCCCGTCCCCGGCATAATTAGAGCCAACCAAAATCAGCGCATCAATTCGCTTTTGCAGTATCAGGCGGACTGCTTCCACTTTGTCCTCATAGGCATAGCCGCTGCAATACAAAATACAGTCATATCCATAACAGCGGAGACTTTTTTCTAAGTGGGCAACCGCATTGGCCATATAGGCGTCCGATACATCCGGACAGATAATGCCAACCGTTTTCATCGAGTTAAGGCCAAGCCCTCTGGCAAACACATTGGGTGTATAGTGATGTTCCTCCATGATTTTGAGTACTTTTTCTTTTGTCTTTTCGCTCACTTTAGGACTGTCATTCACCACTCTTGACACGGTGGCAATAGAAACGCCTGCAAGTTCTGCAATATCATATATATTCACTGTTTCTTACTCGCTTTTTGCCAAATTATTTTTCTATCTATTATACTGTTAATTGAATAAAATACCAAAGTTTTTACACCTCTTTCTTAAATTTAAATAATGGAAGATAAAAACTCCCCGATTGTCCGGCAGGTATACGCTATGTCTTCCTGCGTATGCGCATCCGACAAAAACATTGCCTCAAACTGCGAAGGAGCCACATAAATGTCTCTATCCAGAAGATAACCGAAATAATCGGCATAGCGTGTCGTATCGGAGGCTGCCGCACTTTCATAATCCATTACAAGGGAAGGTGTAAAGAAAATACCAAGCAAAGACCCCGCCTGGTTGACGCAGACCTTCTCCCCGGCCACTTCTTTTACCGCCCCGGCAATTTGCCCCGCCTTTTGCGCAAGACGACTATAAATGTCCGGATCTTCTTTTAAAATCTGCAGGGTTTCAATCCCTGCCGCGGTGGCTATAGGATTGCCGGAAAGCGTTCCCGCCTGGTAAATCGGTCCTAAAGGAGAAACCATTTCCATAATTTCCCCTTTTCCCCCATATGCGCCAATAGGCATGCCGCCGCCCACAATTTTGCCAAGTGTCGTCAAATCGGGCGTCACCTGGTAATACCCCTGGGCGCCCCCTAACCCTAAACGGAATCCTGTTATAACCTCGTCAAAAATCAGCAATGCGCCATACTTTTTTGTAATTTCCCGAAGGAATTCCAAAAAGCCGTCCTTAGGCAAAACGACCCCCATATTGGCGGCCACAGGCTCTACAATCACAGCCGCGATCTCCTCCTGATTTGCCAAAAACAGCGCTTCAACGGAAGCTTTATCATTGTAGGAGGCCACCAGTGTATTTTGGGTGTAATCCTGGGGAACCCCGACGCTGTCAGGCACTGATGTGGTAAGCGCGCCGGAGCCCGCTTTCACCAAAAGTCCATCGCTGTGCCCGTGATAACAGCCCTTAAACTTGATAATTTTATCCCGCTTTGTGAACCCTCTCGCCACACGGACAGCGCTCATCACCGCTTCCGTTCCGGAGCTCACAAGACGGCTCACTTCCATAGAAGGGACAAGCTCCGCAATCAGTTCGGCCAGCCTGATTTCCCCCTCCGTAGGCGCACCAAAGCTAAGGCCGTATTCGCAGGCTTTCTGTACCCTCTTTATCACCCTTTCGTGTGCATGGCCCAAAATACCAGGCCCCCAGGAACAGACATAATCTATCATTTCATTGCCATCCGCATCTGTGATCCTGTCCCCATGGGCCGAAACAATAAACCGTGGGCATCTCCCCACAGCCCGAAAGGCCCGTACCGGACTATTCACGCCTCCCGGAATATGCAGTCCGGCCCTCCTGAAGAGTTCTTGTGATTTTGTATCCATATGTCAATCCCCCATATTTCTTTCTTCTATCTATTTATCTGCTTCTCCCTATCTTTAACAATTCGCAAATTCAGGTGCAAGCACAGACTTACCGTATAAAAATTGCGTAGAAATTCAATTTTTATCATTCATTTTCATACCCCCGCATACCGCAAGCTGCGCTTGCGATACTGCCACCAATAGATAGTTCGGAAATTTACTTCCAAACTTCCCGACATGCCGCCTTGCGGCACAAACAATACATGAATTATTTCAGAAGAATCGCCCAAGGCGATTCTTCGAGAGATGACTTAGATTTTCTTAGGCGGCGTCCTTTGACGCCTTAGAAAATCTTCATCTCTTCTTCACACTTATCTATACCTGCTCATCAAGCCACCCCGCCACATCCAAGGCGTGATAGGTGATGATCATTTTTGCCCCGGCCCGCTTAAACCCCGTCATGATTTCCATCACAATCTTTTTTTCATCAATAAAACCCTTTGCCGCAGCCGCTTTCACCATAGCGTATTCTCCACTCACATTATAGGCCGCAATCGGGATATTATAAGCTGTCGCCATCTCCCGTATCACATCCATATAGGCCATAGTGGGTTTGGCGATAATCAAATCCGCTCCCTCCGTTATATCCTCTTCCACTTCCCGCATTGCTTCCCGCCCGTTTGCCGGATCCATCTGGTAAGTTTTCCGATCCCCGAACCCTGGGGCGGAGCCTGCCGCTTCACGGAACGGCCCATAAAAAGCGGAAGCAAATTTCGCACTGTACGCCATAATCGGAATGTTCACAAAACCGTTTTCGTCAAGAGCCTTTCGAATGGCCCTCACCCGCTTATCCATCATATCGCTTGGCGCCACCATATCCGCTCCGGCTTTGGCATAGCTCACTGCCGTTTTGGCAAGAAGCGGCAAGGTTTCGTCGTTTAATATCATCCCATCTTTCACCAGGCCGCAATGCCCATGGGATGTATATTCGCAAAGACATACATCCGCTATCACAAGCAAACGACTGTATTTTGGCTCCGACTTTATAAAGCGGATGGCTTCCTGCACAATGCCATGTTCATCATATGCGCCGCTTCCAATCTCATCCTTATGGGCGGGAATGCCAAATAACAGTACGGCCTTAATGCCTGCTTCCACTACCCGGTCAAGTTCCTGACTCATAGAGTCAATAGAATATCTGTAGATCCCCGGCATAGACTCCACCGGATTACAAATCTTCTCCCCTTCCATAACAAAAATCGGATAAATCAGTTCCTCTTTCCTCACATGATTTTCCCTGACCATATCTCTTATTATGGGATTCATGCGCAGTCTTCTCATTCTGTCCATTATTTTCTCACCTTTACGCTGTTTTTTACAATAAGCTGGCTCATAAAGCATAGCAGCATATGTTTTACATAAGGGCATACCGCCCATTATTATTCTATCACGGTAAAATTCTAAAGTAAATAACGACCAGATCGCTCCGCGAACTGGCCGTTATTTTTATTCCTTTTTATTTTGTCTCAAGTTGAAAGCCAAAGTATCGGATTACATTGTTATAGGAAATCCCCTTAACGATTGTTTCCAGTTTCTTCATATCCTTAGGATATTCCCCATTTTCAACCCATCCGCCAATCAAATCGCACATAATTCTCCTGAAATACTCATGTCTTGGGTAAGAAAGGAAGCTTCTGGAATCGGTGAGCATTCCGTTAAAGTTCCCCAAAAGACTTAAGTTTGCAAGAGACGTCATCTGCTTTATCATGCCGGTCTTATTGTCATTAAACCACCATGCCGATCCCTGCTGGATTTTCCCAATCATATCCCCATTCTGGAAGCATCCTAAAATAGTGCCAAGAGCCTCATCATCATTGGGATTTAAGCTGTACAAAATGGTCTTTGGCATAGCTCCGCTTTCATTTAAAGCGTTTAAGAAATCCGCCGTTTCACTGGAAGGCGCGTAATTGTTGATGCAGTCATAACCTGTATCCGGGCCAAGTTTTTCGTACATGATTTTGTTATTGTCACGCTTGCATCCATAATGAAGCTGCATAGCCCAGCCAAGACGCGCATACTCTTTTGCCACAAAAATCATGAAAGCCGTTTTAAATTTCAGCTCCTCCTGCCTGGAAATTTCCTCTCCTTTGAGCCGCTTTGCAAAAATAGCTTCCACCTCTTCTTCACTGGCAGGATTATACATCACATATTCCAGCGCATGGTCTGAGGCGCGGCATCCGAAACTATCAAAAAACTCCATCCGCTTAACTAAAGCTTTCTTTAAATCCTCAAAGGACTCTATCTTGCTATCCGCTGCCTGTCCCAGCTTTTCCAGATAAGATACATAATCCGGTTTTTCCAGATTCATGGCCTTATCAGGGCGCCATGCAGGCAGTACCTGAACTTCAAAGCTTTCATCTTCAGCAATCATTTTATGCCATTTCAAATCATCCGCCGGATCATCTGTCGTACAGATTAAGGTTACATTGGACCGACGAATCAGGTTGCGTACGCTCATGGAATCCTCCTGCAACTTGCTGTTGCAAAGATCCCATACTTCCTGCGCCGTATCGCTGCCAAGCACTCCATGATAATCAAAATATCTCTGCAGTTCTAAATGGCTCCAGTGGAACAGGGGATTTCCAATCGCTTTATCCAAAGTTTCCGCCCACTTTTGAAATTTCTCACGGTCCGGTGCATCCCCCGTAATATAATACTCGTCCACGCCGTTCGAACGCATCTGGCGCCATTTGTAATGGTCTCCCCCCAGCCATACCTGGGTAATATTTTCAAATTTTCTGTCCTCGGCAATTTCCTGCGGATTAATGTGACAGTGATAATCCAAAACCGGTACCTTTGCAGCAAACTCATGATATAATTCTTTCGCGGTCTGGGTGCTAAGTAAAAAATCCTGATCCATAAATGCTTTCATTCTTTAACCCTCCATTCATAAATAAAAAATTTCCCGTAAAACACAATTCTATTTTCTACTAGTTTAAAATAAATTGAGCCAATCGGCAAGCGCATTCTGGTAGAAATCTATTACAATTACTTTCCAAAGTATGAAAATCAACGTAACAGTTCAGCTTTGCTGAACTGTTACTTGCAAAATCAAATTTTTACACATATCCCAGAAGACTGGGCAGCCACAGGGAAATCTGCGGAATATAAGTAACCATCATCAGCACAATAAAAATTGCGGCAAAATAAATCAAAAGCTGTTTAATAACCGTCTCAATCTTCACACCGCCGACCTTAACGCCCACAAACAAAGTGGTTCCAACCGGAGGCGTAATGGTTCCGATACACAGATTAAAAATCATCATAATACCAAAATGCACCGTATTCATGCCAAGAGCCTGGCACACCGGCAGAAAAATTGGCGTGAAGATCAGGCAGGCAGGGGTCATATCCATAAAAGTGCCAACGATTAACAAAATCAGATTAATCATCAGTAAAATCACGATCTTATTATTGCTGATGGACAAAAGGCCGGAGGAAACCAACGCCGGAATATTGGTAAACGCCATTACCCAAGACATAATACTGGATACGCCAATTAAGAATATAATGATGCCGGTCATTTCCGCGCTCTCTTTTAAAATCTGTGGGATGTCTGAAAACTTAATGGATTTGTATAAAAACAGGGACAGGATAAGACTGTATACCACTGCCACCACGGAGCCTTCCGTCGCTGTAAAAATACCTCCTATAATTCCGCCAATAACAATGATAATCAACAAAAGGCAGGGAAGGGCCTGAATAAAAATATCCCACTTTTCCTTCGCAGAAAAGTTGGTATTGCTTCTGTATCCACGCTTTTTTGCAATGATAAAGATAACAAGCATGCAGGCAAGGCCCCACAAAAAGCCCGGAATATAGCCGGCCATAAAAAGCGCTGCCACAGAAGTTCCACCGCTGACCAGTGAAAAAGTAATCATAACGTTACTGGGAGGAATTAAAAGCCCTGTAGGTGCAGTGGCGATATTTGCCGCCGCTGAAAAATTAGGGTCATAGCCCTCATCCTTTTCAATAGGGCCTATGATAGAACCCATTGCGGAAGCCGCCGCCGTGCCGGAACCTGAGATTGCGCCAAAGAGCATATTGGCCAACACGTTTGTCTGCGCCAAAGCGCCGGGAGTACGCCCTGTCACCACCTTTGCAAGATTAATCAGACGGACTGCTATCCCGCCCTTATTCATAATATTACCTGCCAGAATAAAAAACGGAATTGCCAGCAGACTAAATACGGATATACCGGAAAAAATTCTCTGTGCTCCTGTCAGCACGGCAACTTCCGTATCCATAATCGGTAAAATGGCACACACGGAAGATATACCCAGCGCCACTGCAATGGGAACACCCGCGATCAAAAGCACTGCCAATACAATTAATATAATTAAGCCGCATATTAATGCTATATTCATGTTCTTTTACTCCTTTCCCTCATTCTTTTACTTCTCGCTGGGTTCTCTCAACTCCTGCAATTAAATCCACCAGGTTCAGGATGGAATAAATCACAATCAGCACACCGGAAAGCGGTATAATGGTGTATACCACGCCCATAGGTATCCCAAGAGAAGCCGTTGACTGCGTCATTGTAAGCTCCATAATGGTCACGCCGCCATATATCATCACGCTTGCGGCCAATATTACGATTAATATCTCACTGATAATATTTAAGACCTTCCGGCCCGCTTTCCCCAGCTTATCCGCGGCAAACCCCATCCTCATATGATCTCTTTTTCCAAACACATATGCGCTGGCAAGCAGAGCCATCCAGGTAAAGCTGTATGTAAGCAGTTCCTCCGATACCGTACTTGGTCTTCTAAAGATAAATCGGGTCAAAATCTGATAAGTTCCAATCACCACCATCGCTCCAAAAATCACAGCACATGCGGAACTTAAAGCAAAATCTATTCCCTTTCGAATCTTATGCAAAACTTCCATCTATTCTCCCTCCTGTGCATACTTTTTGTTTATTTCCTGAATATGTGCGTAGAGCTCCCTGATATTGGGATTATCGTCCAGCATATCCTGCTGTACCTGGGAAACCTTATCTTTAAAAACCTCTACGTCCACATCAATAAATTCCACACCCATATCGTTCATAGCTATTTGCTTTGCCTCTTCCACCTGTTCATCCCAGTATTTCATCTCTTCCTCCGTGGAAATAAGAGCTGCCTCCAAGAAAATCTGATATTCTTCATCGCTTAAGCCTTCTAAGAATTTTAAGTTTCCAATCAGCATATCCGGAACCATCTGGTGTTTATTATAAGAATAATACTTGGCAACCTCCCCATGTTTATTGTTTGTAAGCGCCAGCTCATTATTTTCCGCACCGTCAATAACGCCCTGCTGGATTGCCGTGTACACTTCTCCAAAGCTCATAGGGGATGCCGCCGCTCCGAAAGCGTTGGCCATATTTACGCTGGCCGGGCTCTGCTGTACACGCATCTTAAGGCCTTTTAAGTCATCCGGCGTATGGATTGGCTTCTTTGCATAAAAGCTTCTGGTACCGGCATTATACCAGGTGAGCACCCTGAAACCTGCCGCGTTGGTAGACTCATAAATCTGCTGCATATAGTCCACATCATTCATAACCTCGTGGTAAGCTTCCTCCGAAGTAAATAGATATGGCATACTGAATACCTCATAAACATCCGCAAAGTTTTCCAGATTGGCCGTTCCCGCCACCACAAAATCGATGGCCCCTGTCTGCGTCAGCTCAATCGCCTTTTGCGCTCCGCCTAGCAGTTCGTTGGGATAAATCTGGACTTCATATTTATCTCCCAGATTTTCTTCGATATGCTCCTTAAACTTCAAAAGTCCCAGATGCTCCGGATGTGTTTCAGACTGAGCATGGGAAATACGGATAATTCGTTTTCCGCTTTTAAGAGAAGCGCAGCCTGTAAGTCCTGCCATACATCCCGCCAAAAGGCTTACACTGAGAATCAATGCGCCTAATTTTTTAAATCCTTTCATTATTTCTGTTTCCTTTCCCTTTTATCATTTCTTCTTCAATAAATTTCAGAAATCAGTTGTATGACGCTTGACCAAATGACACTTTATTATACTTTTAGACTCTGTCCTTTCTCCTCCAAGTAATGCCATCATCAAGTCAACATCTGTCTTACAAAGTATTTCGCCCCCGGAGCGTGGTGAGCTTCGGTTCACATCATTCTAATTTCTAAAATCTAAAATGTAAGCCCTTACATCTGTATTTATTTTACTACACTTTTTTCAAAATATCACCTTGAAATTAATCAGAGTTTTTTACGATTTTTTCGTTTATTTTTTGTGCAATATGCCGAATATTTATTTAATATGGTATTTTTTCAGTTTTTTTATTGACGTGCTATTTATTTTAGTGTAATTTCATTGTAAGCCCTTACATAAATTTAAAATTTGTGTCTGCAGCCCAATGCCTGCAGGTCACGGAAAGGTATGGATTACTTATTATGGAAACTTTTCTTAAAATTCATCCGGATGATAAAGTGGCCGTCGCCCTGAAACCTCTTGCGAAGGGAACTTCCCTTGCGGTGGACGGCGTTTCCATCACTTTATCCGAGGATATTCCCCAGGGACACAAATTTGCCCTTACCTGCATAAAGGCGGATGAGCCTGTAATTAAGTACGGCTCTCCCATCGGAATTGCCAGAGAAGATATCGCCGCAGGCGCCTGGATTCATACCCACAATATGAAAACCGGCCTTGGCGATTTGCTTACCTATACTTATCAGCCCGCCGGCGCTGCCCTTCCTCCCACCGAACCCCATTATTTCCAGGGTTACAGGCGAAAGGACGGATCCGTTGGCGTAAGGAATGAAATTTGGATTGTTCCCACAGTGGGATGCGTTAACAACATCGCTGCCTCTATCGAGAGGAAGGCCCAGGTCTATCTTAAAGATAATATCGATGCCATTGCCGCTTTCCCTCACCCCTACGGCTGTTCGCAGATGGGCGACGATCAGGAACATACCCGTCAGATTTTAGCGGATCTGATAAACCATCCAAACGCAGGCGGCGTTCTGGTACTTGGCCTTGGCTGCGAAAACAGCAATATCGACGAATTAAAAAAATATATCGGTTCTTATGACGAAGACCGGGTAAAATTTCTGGTATCCCAGGAATCGGAAAACGAGGTGGAGGACGGCCTTAAGCTCATCGAATCCCTTGCCGCATATGCAGGAAATTTCCACAGAGAGCAAATAAGCTGCAGCGAGCTGATCATCGGCATGAAATGCGGCGGCTCCGACGGTCTTTCCGGCATCACCGCCAACCCCACGGTGGGACGATTTTCCGATTTGCTGATTTCCAAGGGTGGCACTACCATCCTTACGGAGGTTCCTGAAATGTTCGGCGCTGAGACGCTGCTTATGAACCGCTGTGAAAATGAGGCGCTGTTTGAAAAGACCGTGTCCCTGATCAATGACTTTAAAAACTACTTTACCAGCCATAATCAGACAATTTATGAAAATCCTTCCCCCGGCAACAAAAAAGGCGGGATTTCCACCCTTGAGGATAAATCCATGGGATGCACCCAAAAATCCGGTTCCGCCCCTGTAAAGGGCGTTCTCTCCTACGGACAAAAGGCAACCGTAAAGGGGCTTAATCTCTTAAGCGCACCCGGCAACGATTTGGTAGCTTCCACCGCGCTGGCGGCCTCAGGCGCACATATTGTACTTTTTACCACCGGCAGGGGAACCCCCTTTGCCTGTCCTGTGCCTACCGTTAAAATTTCCAGCAATACGCCTCTTTATGAGCACAAGAAAAACTGGATTGATTTTAACTGCGGCTCGCTGGTAGATGGCAAGTCTTTAGAGCAGCTTAGCGGGGAGCTTTTTGATTATGTGCTAGATGTAGCCTCCGGCCGGAAGGTAAAGTCCGAAGAAGCCGGATATCACGATATGGCTATTTTTAAACAGGGTGTAACCCTTTAACGGCCGTTATGAAATTTTATTCTTCCGCCGTAATCCGTACGGAAGGGAAAACTTATCGGAATGAGCGGACGGCGCGCTTTATGAACTGTCCTTATGTTAACAAACGCTGCCACGTTTCGCGGTCAGCTTATTGTAAGAAAAAGAAAGGGAATGAATCAAAATGAAAAGATTATCTTATGAAGTTTTAAAAGAGCAGGGATATGACGGATATCTTCTTGAAAAAGCGCCTGTTAAAGTGCTGCAGTTTGGCGAAGGAAATTTTCTCCGGGCTTTTGTTGATTATTTTATCGACAATTTAAATGAAAAAGCCGGATTTAACGGCAAGGTTACCGTATTACAGCCCCTGCCTGAAAATTCCTTTACCAGCGTTCCACAGTTCTTAAACGAGCAGGAAGGTTTATACACCTTATACCTCAGGGGCTTTGAAAACGGCGGGAAGGTGAACGCCAAGCGCGTTATCTCCTGTATTGACCGCTGCATCAACGCCTATACCGATTATGAAGAAATGATGCAATGCGCGGACAATCCGGATCTGCGCTATATCACCAGCAACACCACGGAAGCGGGCATTGTCTATGACCCTGCCTGCCAGTTTACGGACGCTCCCGCCTCAAGCTATCCCGGAAAGCTGACGCAGCTTTTATACCGCCGTTTCCAAAAATTCGGCTCCGAAACGGGAAAAGGATTCGTCATTCTTGCCTGCGAGCTGATCGACGATAACGGAAAGGTTTTAAAAGAATGCGTTGAAAAATATGCGCGCCAGTGGAACTTGGGCGAAGATTTCGTCAACTGGGTTGACTCTGAGAATCTCTTCTGTTCCACCCTGGTAGACCGCATTGTAACCGGCTATCCCAGAAACGAAGCCGACGCCATCAATCAGGAAAACGGTTACGAGGATAAGGTTCTCAACACCGGCGAAGTATTTGGATTCTGGGTAATTGAAGGCCCCGAATGGTTAAAGGAAGAGCTTCCTTTTGAAAAGGCGGGACTTCCCGTTATCATTACGGACAATCATAAACCTTATAAGCAGAGAAAAGTCCGCATCCTAAACGGCGCGCACACTTCCATGGTACTGGGCGCATACTTGGCCGGCCGGAATATTGTCAGGGACTGTATGGCCGACGATGTGATCCGCGGTTTTATGAACAAAGCCATTTATGATGAAATCATTCCCACCCTCACCCTGCCGAAGGATGAACTGGAAAGCTTTGCTTTTTCCGTAACGGAGCGTTTCAAAAATCCTTTTATCGACCATGCTCTTTTGTCGATTTCCTTAAACTCCACTTCCAAGTGGAAAGCAAGGGTACTGCCTACCTTAAAAGATTATTTGAAAAATACGGGAAGCCTTCCTGTGTGCCTGACCACCTCTTTTGCCCTGTATATCGCTTTTTACAGAGGCAAAGAGATGACCGAAACAGGGCTTTTAGCTGCCCGGCCCAACGGAGACAGCTATACCATTTCCGACGATAAAGCCGTTTTGGAATTTTACTTATCCCACAAGGATGACTCCCCCCGCGCCCTCGCTGATGCGGTATGCAAAAATGTGGCCTTCTGGGGTGAAGACTTATCCGCCCTTAAGGGATTTGCCGATGCTGTTGCCGATACTCTTGAAAAAATTGAGGCCCAGGGCGCTTATCAGGTAATGAAAGACTGCCTGTAAAAACAACGCTTAATAACCAATTGTTCCGGAGGCGGACGCCTTATTTGCCCACCTCCGGACTCTTCTCCAAATTCCGGCAGCGCATAAAATGACGCTGCCGATTCTAATTTATGCTACTGTAATATGTACAATCACAAGTCCGATTGCCGCCAAAAAAGTGGCAGACGGCATCATCCTTTTCCCTGTTTCCCAGCTTAAAAATTTTTATGAATTATGATTGCATTATGGCTGGTTTTCCGCTATACTGTTGACATATTTCCTTCTAAACGCGGTCATATTATTTTTATGAGCTTAACATGGCAAAATGAAAGAACTGTCACAAAATAACTTATCGATATTCCGCAGGCTGGCCATTACGTGAAAGCCAAACATCAGAGGAGAAAAAATTTGAGACTTTATACGCAAAAATATGTACCTGAGTTCCACCAGTCACTTGCTACCCCCACTGCAGAAATTGCGGGTTTTCCCGTCCGTCCGGGACTTTTCGACGTCTTTGGCGCAATCATGCTTCCGGTGGGCGTAAATTTTACCGTTCAGACCCATTATGGGACTTCCTGTACTCTTCTTCTTTTTCACAGGAATGCCGCCGAACCCTATGCCCGTCTTCCTTTTCCCGAAGCTTACAAAATTGGAGATGTATATTCCATGATCGTATTTGATCTGGACATTGAGGAATTTGAGTATGCCTACCAGATTGACGGGCCTTCCGACCCTAAAAACGGGCTTACCTTTGACCCTCACGCCGTCCTTCTCGACCCCTATGCGCGCTCCGTAGCCGGCCATAGAATCTGGGGCGACAAAAAGATTGACGGATACCATGCCCGGGTGGTCCGGGACGTTTTTGACTGGGGCGTCATGCCCCAATCCTCCCGCACCATGAGCGATCTTGTCATCTATGAGCTGCACGTAAGGGGATTCACCTATCATCCTTCCTCGAAAGTTGCCCATCCCGGCACCTTTGCAGGACTTAAAGAAAAAATTCCTTACCTGAAAGAGCTTGGCATCAATGCCGTGGAGCTGATGCCCATCTTTGAGTTTGACGAGACTATGAACTCCCGTGAAGTGGACGGAAAAACCCTTCTGGATTACTGGGGATACAATACCGTCGGTTTTTTTGCTCCCAATATACGCTATAATTCCACCGAAGAATATAATCAGGAAGGAACGGAGCTGAAAGAGTTGATTAAGGCGCTCCACGACAACGGAATAGAGGTTATCTTAGATGTTGTGTTTAACCATACCGCCGAGGGCAATGAGCTGGGACCTACTTTCTGTTTCAAAGGATTTGACAATAAAGTATATTATATGCTTACCCCCGACGGACATTACTACAATTTCAGCGGCTGTGGCAATACCTTAAACTGTAATAACCCGATCGTGCGCCTGATGATTCTTGAATGCCTCCGGTATTGGGCCGTAAGTTATCGGATTGACGGTTTCCGGTTTGACCTTGCCAGCATTTTGGGGCGGCATGAGGACGGTTCTCCCTTAAATAATCCGCCTCTTTTAGAGCTCCTTGCCACAGATCCCGTACTGCGCAATGTCAAGCTGATTGCCGAAGCCTGGGATGCGGGCGGTCTCTATCAGGTAGGCAGATTTCCGGCCAGCAAACGCTGGGCGGAATGGAACGGCCGTTACCGGGACGCCCTGCGGGCTTATTTAAAGGGAGACAGCTGGCATTCCTGGGACGCCGCCCAGAGCATTACCGGTTCCGGGGATATCTACGGCGGTCACTATTCTGACAACAGCAGCAATTATGCCGGCTATAATTCCTGTGTAAACTTCCTTACCTGCCATGACGGCTTTACCCTCTATGACCTTTATTCTTACAATGAAAAACACAACGAAGCAAACGGATGGCGAAACACGGACGGTACCGACGATAACCGTAGCTGGAACTGTGGGTTTGAAGGCGACACTTCCGACCCCGACGTGATAAATCTCCGGTATCGGATGATACGCAATGCCTGTGCCATTCTAATGTGCAGCCGGGGAACGCCCATGTTTTTGGCCGGAGACGAATTTGGCAATACCCAGTACGGCAACAACAATGCCTACTGTCAGGACAATGAAATATCCTGGCTTAACTGGGAGCTGCTTGAAAAAAACCGTGATCTGTTTGAATTTTTCAAATTTATGATCGCTTATCGCCGCAAGCATCCCATTATCCGGAAAAAGCTTCCCGATGCCGTCTGCGGTATGGAGCCTCTTCGCACTCATGATGTCAATGCATGTAAGACGGATATTCCAAGAGATGCGAAAACCATGGCTGTCAGCTTTGCCGGATACAATCCCATAACCGGAAAGGACGATCTCGTCTATGTGGCCCTTAACGTCCACTGGGAAAGCGTGCGTATCACACTCCCTCCCCTGGATCATCGTCAGGCATGGTATTTAAGTGTAAATACCTGGGGAGATGGGGAAAAGCGCTATTTTTATCCCGAAGGGGAAGAGGTTCATATTGAAAGTGAATTTATCATGCCTCCCCGCACCGTAGCCGTTTTTACCGGTCGGGAAGTACATGCCTGATGCAAAAAGACCGTACAATCAAGCAGGGAAGATTTTCTCCCTACTTGCTGCGCGGCCCGCATGCTGTCTTAGCAGCAAATTTCCGTATGCGGGCCTGTGTAATCGAGCAGGGAAGACTTTCTCCCTGCTCGCCGCGCGGCCCGTGCGCCGCTTTAGCGGCATACTTCCTCTGCACGGGCCTGCGCATAAAATTCCGGAGCATTCTCCCTGTGGAAAATGCTCCGGTAAATTCATCTCTATCATTCCGCCATAGCGCCTGCCTGTGGAGTTAAAAACTGAAATCAATTGCAGATAAAAACAATAGATTACCACCTTGAATCAAAATGCTGTCCTATCATCTTTTCCGCGTCGGTCAGCATGGAATCGCTCATACCTGCATACAGCACATCATTGATTTTTCGCATCAATTCCTCTATGGAAGACGCCGTCACAGTAACCGTATCCGCATTTTCCATATTTTCAGCATGTTTTTGGGCAAGCTTTTCCTCGACCGCTTCCTTTGCTTCTTTTTTGGCAGTTTCTTTCTTTTCCTTTGCCTTCTTCTCGGCATTTTCCTTGATCCGCACCCTCTGGGCCGCCAAAGACTTATCAACCACCGCAAAGAAAGAAGCGTTTCCGCCGTCGTTGAACAAAAGTCCAAACGACTTTACATTGGCGCCGCTGCTGCCTAAACTCTTTTTCAGCTGAGGGAGTTTTATGCCCGCGCTTTTGATTACGTTCTCGTATTGCTTGCGGAAATTCTCATCTTCCGCCATTTTTTCTATCTTTTCCTCATCAATCAGGACTACCATTTTATGAGGATTGGCATATTTCCCCGCCTGAGCCTTTGCCGCTTCTTTCATATCACTGCTGACCAAAATAAAATCCATATTGGAAAATTTCTTTTTCAGCTCCTCGTAATACTTCTGCGCTTTTTCGCTGAGCTCCGGCTGCCCGATTGTTCTGCCGTAATTTCCGGGCTTCCTTTCGCTTTGGGTTGTTTTTGAGGTCTTTGATTCTTCATAGGCTGCAGCTGCCTGCATACTGCTTTCCACATGGGCTAATGTACTCATATTCTTTCCTCCTTGACTTTGCAGACAAGCACAAAAAGTGCCTGAACTGTCTATAATCGAAATCCTTTTCTTTCCATATAAATTATATCGGCTGACTATAAGCTTTTTTTAAGCCTTTTCCCCGCGTGTATTCAAAAAATGATCTCAAAATGAAGACAAAAACAACCTGCAATGCTTTCGCCCTGAAAAAAATTCTCTCTCAGCTTTCCAGCCATTTCATAAGCCGCGCCATCTGGTCTTCCATCCAGGAATAGGAAAGGCTGCTCTGCCCATTCATGCTCTCCAAAAAAGAAGACATGTCCGTATAAGAGAGCCCATGAAAGGTTTCCGGAAGGCTTGTATTATCTATTTTTTCTTTCCACGCATCATAACGTTCCTGCTGCGCCTCGTAAAAGGATTTTCCTGTATTTCCCGGTGCGTTTAATACCTTTTCCGCCCTTTTATGCAGTTCAATAAACTTAGAGCCCCATCCTCCTTTGTTGTTGATAATATTCTGATTTAATTCTTCTATCTCCCGATACAAATCCGGCGCTTGCTGCTTTAGATATTCTCTGGTGCGAGTCTGATCCGCAAACAGCTTTGATCCCACCACATATCCCATTTCAATATCGTATGTCACCTTTCCGTCCTTATCCGCAACACCGTTTAATCCGTATTTCGCAATGGTTTCCATGGCGGAAAGGAAATCCGCCCCGTGTTCCTTATCCAAATAGTTTTCGGCAAGGTACCTTGCCTGCTCTAAGCCGAACGCAATCTGATCCGTCCGCTCTTTTTCAGACATGTCGCCCACCTGATGAGGCATGATATAATTCCTGATAATGCCGTTGGCCGCGCTTACCACCTTTTCGTCGGCATTTTCAAGGCTGTCATAAAACTGTTTGTTTGTCTGCACATTCGGGATAAAAATTCTGTGGGTATTTTCCAGATGGACAATTTCTTTCTGAAACTCGGCGTCCCTTTTCTCCCTGGCGGCTTTTTGTTCCTCCGTCAAATTCCATACCCCTTTGGTATGCTGCTCATGGATGCTGTCCGCAAGAGCCTGCAGGCCGTCCCCTGAAAACATCACCAGCACATTATCGCCGTACCCCGCCGATATCTCATTCATGGCGCGAAGCGCTTCCTCCCTGGTCATTTTATCCATAACCTTGTTTCCCTTAGCGTCAACCGTGTTAAATTCATACTTCGCCAGGGTATCCTTTTTCTTTATGAGCCCATTGTTCTCACTGCCGTAGCTTTTAAGAGGTTCCGAACCCATATAAAATTGACTGTAATTCTGACTAATGTTTACCGACATCTTTTCCCTCCATGTTTTAAAATTCAGAAATCCGTTTCTATATATTTATATCGTTTAAATCATATAAAACTTGATAGCTTTGTAACTAAAGTCACCATATCTGTAACCAATAAGACTGTGCAGAGCCGAACGCCTGCGCTATGCCAACCGCCTTTATATCAAAATGCCGCTATGCCTTACAAGCCGGCTTATTGTAGCAGACGCCGCCACGCTTTGCCAGTCGGCTTAACGCAGCAAACACCACCACGTTTTGCCAGTCGGCTTAACGCAACAAACGCCGCCACGCTTTGCCAGTCGGCTTAACGCAGCAAACACCGCTACATTTTGCCAGTCGGCTTAACGTAAGAAAATGGACGGTGAGGTTATGCATTTTTACTCATAAACCTCCACGTCCACATTTTTTTAATGTAATTCTTTGCGGCTGCTGATGCCTGTTTTTTCAAATATATTGGATAGGTGCTTTTTTACGGTCGCCTCCGATATATAAAGTTCCTCCCCGATTTCCCGATTGGTAAGCCCCCTGCCGACCAGCTCCGCAACCAGCTTTTCCTGTCTGGTCAGCTTTGATAAATCAGGCTTTTTCGGTAACTCTTTCTTCCCTTTTGCTAACTCTGGCGATTTTGTCGTCTTTTCATCAGGCGGCAAAATCCTTTCTCCTTTCATCGTCTCTTCTGCCTGCTTTTCTTTAAAAGAGGGTGCCCTTAAAAGATTTTCTCCTTCCGGCTCCTCTTTTTCAGAACCCTTTTCCGCCATGCCCTCCTCCCTGAGTATCAGATGACACACAAAACCATAAAAAACCGGGCGCAGGCTTAGCGCAAATTCCCGAAGGAATTCCCCTTCCGCCATTTTTCTTTGACTGACGCTGGCAAATAGCAGCACAAAGGTCTCAAGATATCCTGCCATGATGGCATTTCTTTTGAAAATATCCCTAAAGTCCTTCCACCTTGTCTTTTTTTCCCAAAAAGGAAGGCACAAAATAATACACCCTAAAAGAAACATACCAATATGTTTCGGGCTTAATAGCAAAATGGCCTCTGTTCCCAAAAGATAGCTGAGCAGGAGAAGATATACGATTACGGCTATAAGGCTTTTCAGAATCCTTTTCATTAACAGCCTCCTTACTCCTTCTCACTGATGAACTCCTGCATTTTTACATTGAGCCTTGCCTGTATGGGCAGCAAAAACAACACCATTCCCAACGCATAGAAAAAAGTGATAAAGGATATTCCTATGCTTGGCCGAAGCGCTTCGAAGCTCTCCGCGTTGGAGAAAAGAATAATCTCCTGCAGCACCACGCAAAACCCTGCGTCGGCGATGATACTTTTAATTGCCAGACTCATTGCCTCCTTTGCCCGTTTTAATTCCATCAGATTTCCCGCTTTCCTTTTTCCAATCCCAAGACGGAAGGCATTGTTGAAATCTTTAAACAGTCCTCCCGCTATTAACAGCGGAATAAACATCAGAAACAAAAAGAGAAACGAAATCACATCAAACAGCTGAAAAAAACTTCCCCCTACCATCCACACATTCACCACGGTAATGATAATAACGCAAACAATTGATAATAAATACATATTCCCTCCATTCTGAAAGCCGTCAGCCTCTATGCGGCGGCCTTCCCTTTTGATACAAGCTGTCTCGCAAAGCGCGTCGGCGTCTGTTGCAATAAGCGTCTCGCGAAGCGCGTCGGCGTTTGTTACAATAAGCTGTCTCGCGAAGCATGTCAGCGTTTGTTTGATACCCATATTTTAAAAGTTGTTTTTTCAAAAGAAAATACTACTTTCACCTGAAAAAGTAGTATTTTTAAGAAAAAGTAGTATTTTTATCATAATTATAAACATTTATAAACAGTATTATATCACCCTATATAGGAACTATACGCAATCACATCCATCAACGCCAGCAGATTGCTTGTCACATCCCAGCGCCGCCTTCTTCCACACAACCTTCTCCAAAGGCTCCCGCGAGCAGACGCAGGCGCTATACCCTGCCAGCTCATTCCATTCCGAGAAATACGCCGAAGGCTCCGTCTTTCCTCCATCCGACACTACGCTCCTTTTCCAGTCAATTTCAAAGCTGTCAAGCCCGCCCGCTATTCCCTCTCCGGTGAGCTTGATAAAGCTTTCCTTTATGCTCCACATCCGAAAGAAAAGCGCCTTCCTTTCCTCCCCGTCGCATGCCTCAAGCCTTTGATTGTCTTTCCCGGTAAAAAAGCGTTCCGCAATTCCTCTTTTCACATCCGTTATTTTTTGTATGTCCACGCCCACAGGCGTATGGCTGAGGGCGCAGCATACATACCTGCCGGAATGGGACAGGTTAAAATGAATATCCGGATATTCCTTCAGATAAGGCTTTCCGTTTCTCCCATACCCAATTGAAAAAGAGCCGTCCTTTTTTTCCACATGCCCCAACCGCTCACAGAGGGCAAAATACAGCAAACTGCCGGCCGTAAGGCTTTGCAGTCTGCTTTCCTCCTTTTTCATGAGAAGAATTTTTTTTCTTCTTTCTTCTTCTATTTTGTCTAAATAAGAGAGAAATTCCCTTTCCTGCAGAGAGGTAAATACCTTCGTGTAATAGACCGTAACCATAATTTCCCTTATTTCAGAGGATTTTTGTAAAATTCCTGAAAGTTTGTGTAGCCCTCCTTGGTCAGCTGCTCTTTCTGGAATTTTTTGTTTTTGTTCATCCTCACCACCAGCACCTGCCTGCCTTCCTTCCGTTCTTCCTGGGCTTTCGCGATTACCTTGCAGAGCTCCTGTCCCGGAAGACCTTTTTCCAGAAGATAGGCAACCTTTTCAGGCTGTCCGGGCACCTGAAAGCCGTTTTCCAAAAGCAGCAGTATGATTCTCTCAAACCCAATGGAAAATCCGCAGGCCGGCACGTCATTGCCCGTAAATCTGCCCACCATTTTATCATACCGTCCACCGCCGCCGCAGCTTGCGCCTAACTCGGGCATGGAAACCTCAAAAATAGTGCCTGTATAATAAGACATACCTCTTACCAGCGTAGGGTCGAAAATCAGCTCAAAATCAGCGCTTTTTGTCGTCTGAACGCTGTCCATAATCTCCTGCAGGCCGGTTCTTACCTCTTCCTCCAAAAATCCGCCTAATTCACCCCCTAAAAACGCAAGGCTGTTTTCCGCTTCTTCCATACCCTTAAAAAGGGAAAGATATTTATCCACGCTTTCTTTTGCAAAACCGTTAACAAGCAACTCCGCCTCTACACCGCCAAGACCGATTTTATCCATCTTATCTAAAGTGATGAATACGCTGTCATAGTCTTCCTCACCAAATCCACTGTAAGCCGCCATTGCTTTTAAAATTCTCCGATCATTAATCCGAATTTGGAAATTCCGAAAGCCCAGCCTGCCTAAGGTTGTGGTAGTGGCCAAAATCAGCTCTATCTCCGCTAAATTGGAAGACTCCCCCAAGATATCAATATCACACTGCATAAACTGACGGTAACGTCCTCTCTGGGGCCTGTCCGCCCTCCACACATTTCCCATCTGCAGCGCCTTAAAGGGGCTTGGCAGCTCATTGGCATGATTAGCGTAAAAACGCACAAGAGGCACCGTGAGATCGTAGCGCAGCCCCCCGTCTACCAAATCCTTTTCGCTCTCCGCCTTCTCTAAATTCAGTTTCTCGCCTCTTTTTAAAATCTTAAAAATCAGCTTTTCATTCTCACCGCCCTGTTTGCTGCTCAAATTTTCAATGTTCTCAACGCAGGGGGTTTCAATAGAGGTAAAGCCAAATTCTCCATAGGTTTCCTTGATCACGCTGATTACATAATCCCGAATCTGCATTTCCTCCGGTAAAATATCCTTCATGCCGGTAACCGGTTTCTTGCTTAGGGCCATATTTCTAACTCCTCTCCTTCCATAATCCGCTCAACTGTTATCCCAGACTTAAACGGCTCCAATGCTCCGAACCGCTACGTAGATTTTACACTTTTTCCCTATATAATGCAAGACGTATAACTCTCTCAAATTCCACACTCCCGCATCATGGTTACTCTTGCGCTTCCCATTTTCCTGTATTATAATGTACGAGATCAACAACAAGCGTCTTTTGTTATCATGAGGAGGATTATTATGTCATTTGAATTTATAAAATTGTTACCGACTCCGGAGGAAATCAGGAAACAATTTCCGGTTCCTGCCGAGCTTGTCCAGTTAAAAAAAGAGCGTGACAGGGAAATACGCGACGTTATAACAGGAAAGAGCAACAAATTTCTTGTCATCATCGGTCCCTGTTCCGCAGATAACGAGGATGCCGTCTGCGATTATGTGGTCCGGCTTTCCAAGATAAACGATAGGGTAAAGGATAAGCTGATACTGATTCCCCGGATTTACACCAACAAACCCAGAACCACCGGGGAGGGCTACAAAGGAATCGTACATCAACCCGATCCGGAACAACAGCCCGATTTCCTTGCCGGCCTTATCGCCATGCGGAAAATGCACATTCGCGCCATTGCGGAATCCGGCCTCACCGCCGCCGACGAGATGCTCTATCCTGACAACTGGGGATATGTATCCGATATCTTATCCTATGTGGCCATCGGAGCCCGCTCCGTGGAAGATCAGCAGCACCGGATTGTGGTCAGCGGTTTTGACGTGCCCATCGGAATGAAAAATCCCACCAGCGGAAATTTAACGGTTATGCTCAACTCCGTATATGCTTCCCAGCATCCCCACTCTTTCATTTACAGAGGATGGGAAGTAAAAACCAACGGAAACGATTTGGCCCACACCGTTTTGCGTGGGGCGTCCAACAAACATGGCGGTAATCTTCCCAACTATCACTATGAAGATTTAAACCTGCTTCTCAACCTCTATAATGAAAGAGATTTGAAAAACCCGGCCGCCGTCATCGACACAAACCACAGCAATTCCAACAAACAATACGAGCAGCAGATTCGAATTGTAAAAGAAGTCATGCACAGCCGCAAATTGAATCCCGATATTCATAAGCTTGTAAAGGGCGTTATGATAGAGAGCTACATTGAGGAAGGCTGTCAGAAAGTAGGCGGCGGAATTTACGGAAAATCCATCACCGACCCCTGCCTTGGTTGGAAGGCTTCCGAGCAATTAATATACGACATTGCCGAATATGAATAAGAATCCCTTTTCTAAATGTTAATTGAGTAAGGAAGATTTTCTCCCTACTCGCGCGCCGCCCCCATGCATCGCCTTTGCGGCATACTTCCTCTGCATGGGGCTGTGCATAAAAAGCGGGCAATATCTGTGTTTGAAAAAATCACAGATATTGCCCATTTCTTACGGGTATGTATAAAAACTGTCTAAATCATTTATTTCTCCTTTGCAAGGCTCACTTCTTCTTCTCGTACCAGACGAATTTCCCCATCTGAAATCTCAAAATCAGCCATCAACTCATCATCCGACATCTGGCTATATGTTATGGTGTAAGTATCTTCTGCCAGAATCAAATAAGCAAGCTGCTCAATCTCTCCGTCCTCCACGGCATAAGAGCTTCTTATCTTGTAAGCAGGAATCCCTTCCATATCGATTTCCTCAAAGGACTCAATTTCCAATTCAATATCCTGTCCCGCTTCTTGAAAGGTCTCCTCCATAATTTCCCTGTAGCTGTCCTCGTCCAGATTCTGGGAAACCCTTCCGTCTCCGTCTCCCTCTGAAACCGTATAATAAACATTGGACGAATCAAGCGGGCTTCTTTCATGCACATACATCCCCGGAATTTCATCTGATTCCTGATAGCCTGTGGGGATAAGCACAGCGCAGCAGCTTACCCCATCGCCGCCACTTTCCGATTTCTGACCTTTCAATTCAAATTCTTTCAATTCTATGTAATCCGTATTCTGTCCATCCTCTGACTGAATACCCGCCACCGTGACCACTTCTTTACTACATCCTGACAAAAGAAAAGAAAAAAGCGCCAGTAATATTATTTTCTTTTTCATACTTCTAACTCCACATACTCTCTTTCGCAAACCTTTTAACAATCTGTCCTTAACTATTTAACCATAAATCCCTCTATAAAACAAGTTCTTTAACTTTTATTGGGAATATAAAATTGATAACCCGCCTGTCGCTTTTCATAAGGCCGACGAAAACGTAGCTTCTGCGCGAATAGAAGCTCACGGAGCCCCCCGCCAAACGCTGTCATAAAGCCAAAACGCAAAGGCACCCGAATTTCTATTCCCGCAGAAGCGGACTCTTGGCCAACCTATAAAAGCAACGGACGCCTATGCAAAATTCAAAAGCTAATCTCGAATTTTGCATAGGGCATCAGGATATTCCCGCTTACTTTTCTTCAAAGGTTGAGCAGCATGTCTCCTTACAGTTACTTGCCCCGCATCCTTTGATATCTACATGATCCGCAACACATTTATAATTACTGTTGTGTACGCAGTCCACTGCCTCGCAGTCAATGCTAATCGTCCTGCTTGGATGCTCTAAAGCGCTGGTAAAACGGTCATGTCCGTCTTCGGAGAAGCTTTCGCAGCAGGTTTCATCTTCACAGCAGGCATGCTTTCCTCCTACCATAATATCGCCTTTGCAGCAGCATTCGCTCTTATTGTAAGCACAATTGTCCACAGAACATTTTAATTCAGCCATTTTTCCCTCCATTCCAAGGTCGAAAAAACATGCTTTTCAACCTTAAAGCTACTTATTCTTTTACAATAATAAGTATGGCTGATTGCCCTATGCTCTATTCATTTTTCTTAAAAATCTCATATAAATTAAACCAGTACCGTTCCACCATGGCGCTTTCCATTTCCTCCGCCCCTATACCGGCATTTTCCCATTTTTCAATAATCTCATCCCGCGCATTTCCACTGCCCAGAAAACACACGGGCTTCCCTTCATCAAGCAGCTTTTTTAGCGCCCGGATACCTGCTTCATCTGAAAAATCTCCCTCTACTAATCCATGGCATTCCGGATACATTTCACGGATCAAAGGCTCCGGCTGCCCATACCAAAGATAACTATCATTTGAAAGATAATAGGCCGCCATTGCCTGAACCTGGTCAAAATTACAAACCACAATATCATCTTCCCCTATCCGGGAAAAAATCTCCTCCGCTCCATCCATCTGAATTTTTTTCCACATTTCCTCCCCATAAAAGGAACGGTAATTTCTAAGCCCTATCACGAGTAAAAAGGCCAAAACAGGCAAAACCACGTACTTTTTATCAAAGCAATCCGAAACCGCCACTGCAAACCCGAGCCAGAATACGCCCAGCGCCGGAAGCATATAGCGATAGACAAAAATGGGACGTATCAAAAAAGACGCTAAAAATCCAAAGGCTACCAAACCTGCCAGCGTCCCGACGCAGCCAATCAAAAAAAAGGCTTTCCGTCCTTTCTCCGGCTCCTCTTTTCTTTTTTTTGTGCCCTGAAAGACAAACCACACAAAAAACGCGGCATAACACAAAAACAGCAGCACTGCCAAAATAATATTCAGTGTTTTATGGGTAAAAAAGGGGAGAAACAAAAATTTAACGCACCCTCCCAGACTCCGCCAGCTAAGAGGCTGTATCCAATAGCTGTCTTTGACCTGTCCAACCTGCCTTGTAACCACCAAAAGAAGCCAGGGCAGATATCCTCCTCCACAAAAAAGGCAGCTGAGAAAAAACGCTTTTCCTTCCTTCTTTAACCTTCTTTCCATCCAAAGGGCAAGAAGCAAATACACGTAAACCAAACAGGCGGCCACACAGGCAAAATAATGGGTGTAGCAGGCAGCTAAAAGCAAGGCTGTCATAATACACCAATTCCAATTATTCTTCTTATCCTCCCTCCTGCCTGCCGCAAACTTTTCTTGGGATACTGCCGCCAATAGAGCGTTTGGAAGGATACCCGCGGACTTTTCCTTGGCGCATACCAGCTCATAAGCATGAAGCATCCCTGCCGTCACAAAAAACAATGCCCAGCCATACATTCTGACTTCCACCGTGTAATCTGCCAGCTGTGGCATGGTAAGAATCAGAAAACTGAAAAGGCCGGCTGAAAGCATCCCAAAAAATCTTCTTACCTTCGTAAGCGCATAAATAAGGCATAAGAAAAAAGGCAGCACGGAAACCAATTTGGCTATCGCCGCCTGTTCAATGCCAAGTCCTCCAAAAACAGTAAGAAAAAATTTTACAATCATATAATAAAGGGGGGGATGAACGTCCTGTGCCGTAATAGAAATCAGCCCGCCAAGGGGCCTGTTGGCAAGCCCCATGGTGAATAATTCATCGTACCAAAGATCGCGGCCTGCGCATAAAAAAGCAGAAACGCCAAGAAGACCTGCGCTAAGCGCCAGCAACAGTATTCCGTCCCTTTTCTCCCACTTTCCTTTATCCCCCATCTGCAACCTCTTTCTCTGGCAATCATTTTGCAGCAATTCGATCTTTGACCGGCCGCTGCCAAATCCGGATGTAAAAAATCCTCTTTGCCGTATTATTGGTAACCATTCGGCCTTCGGCTTCGTCGTTACGGCAGCCCGGCCTATTCCTGGTTTACCTTTGCAAATAGGCCGGATTCTTTTAGCTTTTATGTGTTCTTATTGTTCTTTTTCTTCTTTCCGGATTTCTTTGGTTCTGATTTCCTTACAAATCTGATCAATAAATACGTCCAAAGACTTCACGCCTTCGTCCCCTGCAAAGCGGCTCCTTACGGATACGGTTCCGTCCGCCTCCTCCTGCTGGCCAACCACCAGCATATAAGGAAGCTTTGCAAGCCTTGCTTCGCGGATCTTAAAGCCAATCTTTTCGGAGCGGCCATCCACCTCCGCAAGAATGCCGTTCTTCTTAAGCTGCGCCTGAACCTTCTGCGCGTATTCTTCGTACTTATCGGAAATAGGAAGCACTCTCACCTGTTCCGGACACAGCCATGTGGGGAATTTCCCCTCATACTTTTCAATCAGCCATGCCAGAGTTCTCTCATAACATCCGATAGACGTCCTGTGAATGATATAAGGGCGCACCTTGTCGCCATTTTGATCAATATAATACATATCAAAGTTCTCGGCAATTGCACAGTCCAGCTGAATGGTGATCATGGTATCTTCTTTGCCATACACGTTCTTTGCCTGTATGTCAATCTTAGGTCCGTAAAAGGCTGCCTCTCCGTCCGCCTCCGTAAACGGAACCCCATACTCTACCAGAATTTCTCTGATTTTGCTCTGGGTGGATTCCCAATACTCCTCGTCCCCAAGATATTTTTCCCTGTTTTCCGGATCCCATTTGGACAGACGGTAAGTCACCTCATCCTGCAGCCCCAGCGTGGTCAGACAATATACCGCCAAATCCAGACACCTTTTTAACTCTTCCCCGGCCTGATCCGGACGGATAATCAGATGGCCCTCTGAAATGGTAAACTGACGCACTCTGGTAAGCCCGTGCATTTCGCCGGAGTCCTCGTTCCGAAACAGCGTGGAAGTCTCGCCATAGCGAAGGGGCAGCTCCCTGTAGGAATGCTGGGTTGCTTTATAGACATAATACTGGAAAGGACAGGTCATAGGCCTTAAGGCAAATACCTCCTTGTCCACTTCCTCATCTCCCAGCACAAACATTCCCTCCTTGTAATGATCCCAGTGGCCGGAAATTTTATACAAATCGCTTTTTGCCATAAAGGGGGTTTTCGTTCTCACATATCCCCATTCGTTGTCTTCCAAATCCTCAATCCACCGCTGCATGGTCTGGACCATCTTAGCGCCCTTTGGCATAAGAAGGGGAAGCCCCTGTCCAATCACGTCCACCGTGGTAAACAGTTCCATCTCGCGGCCTAACTTATTGTGATCCCGAAGCTTAATATTTTCCAGATATTCCAAATATTCGGCCAGCTCTTCTTTCTTCTGAAATGCGGTACCATAAATTCTCTGGAGCATGGCATTGTCGGAATTTCCTCTCCAGTAGGCGCCTGAGGAAGAAGTCAGCTTGAAAGCTTTAATGCCCTTGGTGCTCATCAGGTGAGGGCCTGCACAAAGATCCGTAAACTCTCCCTGACTGTAAAATGAAATTTCCGCATCCTCAGGCAAATCTCTGATCAATTCTGCCTTGTACGGCTCGTTCTTTTCTTCCATAAACCGGATGGCTTCCTCTCTGGGAAGGGTATAGCGCTCTAACTTATGGCCTTCCTTGATGATTTTTTTCATCTCGGCTTCTATTTTATCCAAATCCTCCCTTGAGAAGGGCTCATGCTCAAAATCATAATAATAGCCCGTATCAATGGAAGGGCCGATTGCCAGCTTTGCCGCCGGAAAAATTCTCTTAACCGCCTCCGCCATCACGTGGGAACAGGTATGCCTTACCACCCGCAGACCTTCCGGGTCGTTTGCCGTCAGGATATTGAGTGTGCAGTCTTTGTCAATGAGAGTGCGCAAATCCACTACCTCGCCATCCACTTCACCGGCACATGCCACTCTGGCAAGTCCCTCGCTGATATCCAGCGCGATTTCATAAACACTTCTGGCGCTGTCATATTCTTTGGCAGAGCCGTCTTTTAACATGACTTTCATTTAGGTTCCTCCATTCTTACCAGCAACCCTCAAATCGGGGCCCCGGCACAAATCTGTGATAAAAATGTCCGTATTTTTAACATTCTCCTACATGAGAACAATCCATTTTACAGACTTAGAACTTTTTCGGTAACTATTCGGCCAGCAATGTCATTAAGTTCAGCACCAAAACCAGTAGGGGGGAAAATAAAATTCTCAAGGAGCCCCTAAAAAAGCGTCGGCACTTGGTGAGGTACTTCACGAACCTAGTGCCCGCTACGCTTTTTTCGGAGCAAGAGCGTGGCGACGGAGAATTTTATTTTCCTCCCTGCGTCCGCAGCCGTTAACTTAATGACATTGATTCGGCCAGGGCTGCGCTTTTACTGCGCAGACCGTGAGAAAGCGTATATTATGCCAAGAGAATACAACCGGAAGCCGAAGGCTGAATGGTTACCTTTTTCGTAAATCAGCTATTGCCGCAAATGAAAATTGCCGCAGGCAATATTTGCTATAAGCAATGAAAAGTCCTTCCTGCGTTAGTCCTCCCAATCTAAAGTTTCGTCTTCTTCATTTGCGTCATTCTTCTTATTTTCTTCTCCTATGGTGTTTCCATTATAGCATCCCATTGCTACGGCTTTTCTAGGTGAAATCAGCATGCCAAGCACAATTCCTCCCAAAATACATACCGCCATGGTCAGCAGAAATTCTTTCTTACTCATACTTCTTATGTCCTCTAAGGTTTCCTGAAAGCTTTCCCATTTTTCCATCATACTTTTCCTTTTCTCCTTTCACATTTCTTTTTGCACGGAAAATTTTCTCCACGCAGGCCTGCATATTAGAAAAACGCCATGCACTACTTTGTAATGCATGGACATAAATCACCGGCTAACGCCATCCTTTTCATCAGCAAGCAGTACTTCTTCTATTATCCCGGAAGCATCCGCTACCAGCCTGCTGCATGGTCTGGATGCATAATATTCTTTTGTCCTGGCAGAAGGCTTTGCGCTTTCTTCTCTGCCCTCAATTCCCAAAAGCTCCCGGCAGATAATGGAACCGTTCTTCTCCTTAAATTGATCCGCCATCTGTCTGGTCAAAAGATAAATTCTTTCTTTTCCTTCTTCATTCTCCGGGTCCGTATTGCCCTCTTTCAGCCCCGCAAGCAGCGCCATCGCCGACACAACACCGCATATCTCCCGCATCCTTCCGACGCCTCCGCCCATAGGGCTTGCCAGCTTTAAAGCCGTTTCCCGATCCAAACCAAATAAATCCGCATAAGTGGCAAAAACAGACTGTGCGCAAGTATACCCGGATTCAAAAGTTGCAACAGCCTGCTCAATCCGGCTTTCCATCAGCCCTTCTTTCCGCAGCATTTTTTATATTTCTTGCCGCTTCCACAGGGACATGGGTCATTGGGATATACCTTATCAGGTTTTACAATCGTCGTGGATGACTTCTGCTCTCTGTAAAGAGCTTTTCTCTTTTCCTCGTCAAATATGTCTTCCCATTCAGGCAGCTCATAAAGCCAGTCAGCGCCGGCCGCCACCATATTTTTATATAAGAGCTCCTTGTCAAATCCCAGGGCCACCTGGGTGTCTTCTTCCATCTCCTCAATTGGATTAGGCTCTTTTAAACTGTCATTGATTCCGTCTAAAAAGCCTGTCATTGTCATGATATCCATTCCGTATTTTTCTGCTAATTCCTTTACCGTACCGCTTACCACTTCGTCAGGATTTTTCAAAAGCTCCGCATAGATTTCCTTTTCCTTCTCAAAATAATCAGTCCAAAGTCTTTGCAAATCTCCCTTATTTGCTGTTTCCGAATAGGCCATATCGCGCCATTTTTTTAGCAGTGCCATACACAACTCCTCCTCACCTGCCGCCAACACAAACCTTTGTAAAAAAATGCGCCGGCGGATTTCTTAATAAGTTTTCGCATATGTTAATAATATTGCATGTTGTTGTAAATGATATACTACATCTACACGTCTACTTATTATAGCCTAAAATATTTAAAATGTAAAATTTTTTTGGAAAAATAAAACGGAATGTATAAAGTTTGATTTGCGGGGTAATAATACTAATGTCAACGGACCCCCTCCTTTGACAATGTGGGAAACCACAGATACGGCAGATAAATAAATACTTATCCTCCCCTAAGGAAGCTCCTAGGAGTGCGGAAGCCGCATTTTTAGGGGCTTCCGCTATGTTTAAGGGCTTTAAAATAGGGATTTTGGGGTGTTGCCAAGTGTTGCCACGCCCTTGCTTCGCAAAGGGCGCGCAAAACGTCAGTGTTTATCAGGGTTTCAGAGTTTTCCTTTACTCCGTATGATACTTGCTTCATTGCTGTAAACACTGATAGTTACTATGTTTTTTACGCATAATGTAAATGAAACGCTTTATGCGAACGCAAGTTCTTTTTGCACACCGCCAAAGTCGAAATCATATATCTTAAAGATTTCATTCTGGATTGCCAGATTGTCTTCGTAATCGTTTTTGCACTTATAGTAGGTGTTTAAGGTTGTACTTTTATTCTTATGCCCTACGTTTCTTGAAACCAGCGCCAGCTTCATGCCTTTATCCAGACAGTTAGTCACATAGCTTCTTCTACAGGTGTGGGAAGGCTTATATTCCACTCCTACATTAATACAAAAAGCTTTGAAAGTACTGGTAATATTGCTTTCCTTTACCATCCTTCCACTGTTTGCCGGAATGACATATTCACTTTCAATCCCTGCCTGCTTAGTCCTGCGTTTCTGTTCCATCAGCCATTTATATGTAAAGTCGTTGTTCACTATGGTTCTGCGGGAAGTTTTGTTCTTCGGAGTGCTTTCCTCATAGATTTTGGAATTGGTATCGTAGTCCGTATACTCTGTCTGCGTTCTCTCTATCCTGATGGTTCTGCGTTCAAAATCGACCTTGCTCCATTTTAAAGCTAACAGCTCGCCAAGCCTTAAGCCAGTGCCACAAAGAATAAAAAGAGCCGGAGAATTGCGGTATTTCCTGCATTTGTTCCAGCAATTCATGGAACCGGACTGCAAAGTATTAATCTCATCATCTTCCCATACGCCAAGTTCCTTATCTTCATGCTCTTTACATCTGTCCTCGTTGATTTTTACCTTCCGCATAAAGTTCCAACTCATAATTTCTCTGTCACAGGCATAATCAAATGCCTGACTGACAATGCATTTTATCTGACATACATAAGAATAAACGATTGTTCCATTTGTCAAGGTACGGATAAAATCATCACAGTGGTACTTCTTAATCTTCCGGGCTGGGATTTTCCCAAAACTGCTATCTTTCACATAATTTACATAGGCCCTGTAATATCTGCTATGTGTCTGCTTCTTGGGATCCCCTTTGGCAAATTCCAGAAACATTTCTACCACCTTGCCACCGTATCATTTTTATGCTTCTCTAAATCCACCTGACCTGTTATCGTCCTTCTTACTTCCTTACGAAATTTCTTCTTTACTTCGTCTTCTGAAGCCCCTGTGATCTGGTGGCGTTTTCCGGTCTCTGAATACATAGTAGGAATCGTGGTATAAAATTGTATCTGTAATCCCTTCTGCCGGGAATTGATTTTCGGAATCGTAATCTCGCTCATGGTAATCTCCTCTTGCGTCTTGCACAAAAGGACATCTGCCA
>CAJUKV010000011.1 GCA_910587305.1 uncultured Lachnospiraceae bacterium
CCAGTGACACGAGGATTTTCAGTCCTCTGCTCTACCAACTGAGCTATCTGGGCAACTCCTGTTGTAGGATATTTCATAAAAAGCCAGTTGAGAGGCGATTTTTTATGATGTTTTTATTTACAACACATGAATTATTCTACAATTGAGAAGCATAGTTTGTCAAGAGCATTTTATCTCATTTTGTTCGGAATCGTAAGTGAGCGTGAGAGAAACGCCGTCTTCCCCGTATGCGCTTACGGGCAGTTGAATTTCATAGATTGTGCCTTCTGCGCTTTCCAGTTCTAAAATCCAGGGCGTATCGGATGCGTCTCTGTAGATGATGAGTCCGGCAAGATATTGTCCGGGGACAAAGCCGGGAGTATCTTCCAAAACGTCTGCTTCATGCGAAACACTGTTTTCACTGTAAAGGGTCAGCGACTGAAAGGTCATTTCCGTATTGTTTAAAAGGGTGAGGGGTATTTCGGTAAGCACGGCGGCCGTTTCCTCCTCCTTAATGGTATTGATAGCGTCTAAATATTCTTCGTAGGAACCGGTCAAATCACGCATAGTCTGTAAAAGTTCATCAATTTCTTCATCTTTCAATTCATTTAAATGATAAGTTTCTATTTGCTTTACCTGCCGGGCTAAAGCAACCAGCTCTTTATCTAAAGAATTATCATCAATAAGCTCATGCGCTTCCACAACCTGATTGTGCAGCTGTGTGAGGGCGGTGTAGGCCTCCTGCGCCTGGGCAATTTTTTCTTCCGAAGGCCCGCATCCGGTAAAGGTGAGAGTTAAGAAAAGGAAAAAAATGAGAAATTTTAAATAAAAACCTGCTTTATATTGAACCATTGAAACCTCCAACAAATAATCCGCTTTATATTTTCAGGTGTTTGTCCTGTATTTTCCTAATTACAATAGCATATTGAAAGCGGGCGTGCAATTGTCATTTTGCTTAAATCTATATTTAGGGTAACATTGTGTTATTTTTCAGGAGGAGAAAAAGCATAACACCAGGCCGTCAGGAATATGTTGTAAGGCTTGACCTCCTTTTCGGTAATTGGTATGATTTTATTATGAAGATATTATGTGAGGGCGTGGGAAGGAAGAATGGAGAAAGCGTACCAACTGGAATTTTCCGGTAAGAAAACAGGGAGCCTGTTTTTAAATTGCTGTGGAATGTCTAAGACAGAGCCTTTTCACAGCTTTGGGCCGGCGATTAAGCCGCATTATCTTATCCATTTTATATTAAGCGGCAGGGGAAGATTTTCTATGGGGGGTAAGGAATATTTACTGGAACGGGGTTGCGGTTTTTTGATACCTCCGGAGGAGCTTGCCTTCTATCAGGCGGATGAACAAAATCCTTGGACTTATGTGTGGGTGGGGTTTTATGGAAGCATGGCAAGGGAGCTGATTAGCTCCATGGGGCTTTCCGTGGCGAGTCCGGTTTTTCAGTCTGATAAGGAGGAGGAATTTTATCAGGCCGTTACGGATATGATGGAGCATAACACTTTTGGAATTGCCAATGAACTGCGCAGAAACGGGCAGCTTCAGTTATTTTTGTCCTTGATTGCGGAAAGCGCGCATATTGAGGAAAAGGGAGAAGCGGATAAGGCGGATAATTATGTGCGGCGCGCCACGGAATTTATTTTAAGTAATTATTGTAATCCGATTAAGGTTACGGATGTGGCGAATTATGTGTGTATTAACAGAAGCTACCTATATACCTTGTTCAAAAACGCGATGGGGATTTCCCCTCAGCAGTTTTTGACGACTTTCCGCATCACAAAGGCGCAGGAGCTTTTAGAGCTTACGTCCCTTCCGGTGGAAAGCATTGCCCTTTCCTGCGGATATTCGGACCCGCTGGTATTTGCCAAATCATTTAAGCAGATAAAAAAGATGTCGCCGTCCGCTTACAGGAAAGAAATGCAAAAAGGAGAAACGAGAAAAAGCAAGGAACAGCTTAAGCAGATTGAGGATTTTATCAACAGGATAAATGAGAGAAACAATTAACATTTTGACAGCTTTTCTTAACATGGCATTATGGCTCTAAAACAGGGCGCTACTCTATAATATAAAAAATGAAGCAATTAATAAGTTACATACCGCATGGCGGAGAATGGGAGGTAAGCAAATGAAGGAAACACTTTTGAAAGCGTTTGGGGAGGTATACGGAGATACGGAAGGGGCGAAAGTATTTTTTGCGCCGGGCCGTGTAAATTTAATTGGGGAGCATACGGATTATAACGGCGGACACGTATTTCCCTGCGCGCTCACAATCGGAACTTATGGGGTGGCAAGAGTAAGGAAGGATAGGAAGCTTCGTTTTCATTCCATGAATTTTGGGCATCTTGGCATAATCGAGTCCGGTTTGGATGATCTTAAGCCTGCAAAAGAGGCAGGGTGGACCAACTACCCGAAGGGGGTTATGTGGGCTTTTGAGGAAAAGGGCTATCAGATACCCTTTGGGCTGGATATTCTTCTAAATGGAAATATACCTAACGGTTCAGGTTTATCCTCATCCGCTTCGGTGGAAGTGTTGACGGGTTACATATTAAAGGAGTTCTTTGGATTTGATGTGAGCAATCAGGATTTGGCTTTGATTGGACAGTTTTCAGAGAATAATTTTAACGGCGTGAACTGCGGCATTATGGATCAGTTTGCCATTGCCATGGGGAAAAAGGATCATGCTATTTTCTTAGATACGGCTGATTTATCCTATACTTATGCGCCTGTCAAGCTTGAGGGCATCAAGCTGGTTATCGCAAGCAGCAACAAAAAGAGGGGCCTTGGGGATTCCAAGTACAATGAGCGGAGAAGCGAATGTGAGATGGCGCTTGCGGAGCTGAAAAAAGTGGTGGAGATTAACAGTCTTGGAGATTTAACGGAGGAGCAGTTTGAGGAAAATAAGTCCGCCATCAAGGATATTGTAAGGGCAAAGCGTGCAAAGCATGCGGTATATGAGAACCAGCGCACCATAAAGGCGGTAAAGGCGCTTGAAGCAAATGATATTGCACAGTTTGGCCAGCTGATGAATGAGTCTCATATCTCCTTAAGGGATGATTATGAGGTGACAGGCGTTGAGCTGGACACACTGGTGGAGGAAGCCTGGAAGATAGACGGGGTTGTGGGTTCCCGTATGACAGGCGCCGGTTTTGGCGGATGTACGGTCAGCTTGGTAAAGGATGAGGCGATTGACGCTTTTATTAATAAGGTAGGAGAAGTTTACCGGAGGAAGATTGGCTATAAAGCTGATTTTTATGTAGTTGAGGTTGGGAACGGCCCTTGCGTTTTATAAATCATTGGAATTTTCCTGTAAAAAGGAATGAAAATGATTGTTAAATCAGAATTTAAGGTAAATATATTTTCAAAATATCCGGTAAAATAGCAAATAATGCAATAGCAAATAATGCAATAAAAGGTTTTGCAATAGCAGGCTTGCAGTTATCTGTAAACGAGAATAGGAGAAAGGCGCATCATGATACAGGAATATATCAGAAAATTAGTTGTATATGGGCAAAAGACGGGATTAGTGCCTGATGAAGATAAGATTTATGTGACAAATCAGCTTCTTGCCATGTTTAAGCTGGACGAACTTGAGGAGATAAGCGGGGAGAAAGAGGCCGAAATTGAAAAAACAGATGTGGAGGATTTGGAGAGCATTCTGGCAGGTATGTTGGATTATGCTTATGAGAACGGCATTTTGACGGAAAACAGCGTAGTTTACAGGGACTTGTTTGATACAAAAATTATGAATGTCTTAATGCCGCGCCCTTCGGAGATTATCAGGACGTTTCAGGATTATTATAAAGAGGATAGCAGGAAAGCGACCGATTATTATTATAAATTCAGTTCCGATTCCGATTATATCAGGCGTTACAGGATTAAGAAGGATGTAAAATGGGTGGCCTCCACGGAATATGGTGATTTAGACATTACCATTAATCTTTCCAAACCGGAGAAAGACCCGAAAGCAATTGCGGCGGCCAGGCTGGCAAAGCAGTCCGGTTATCCGAAATGCCTGCTTTGCAAGGAAAACGAAGGGTATGCGGGCCGGGTAAATCACCCTGCCAGAGACAACCACAGAATTATCCCTATCACTATCCAGGGGGACAGGTGGGGGTTCCAGTATTCTCCTTATGTCTATTACAATGAGCACTGCATCGTGTTTAACGGGCAGCATATTCCCATGAAGATTGATAAGGGAGCTTTTTGTAAGCTGTTTGATTTTGTAAAGCTGTTTCCCCATTACTTTGTAGGCTCCAATGCGGATTTGCCTATTGTGGGCGGTTCTATTTTAAGCCACGATCATTTCCAGGGCGGCCATTATGAATTTGCCATGGCAAAAGCGCCTGTGGAGAGAAGCTTTACGATAAAAGGCTTTGAGGATGTGAAGGCGGGAGTTGTGAAATGGCCTATGTCCGTAATCCGCCTTCAGTCGGAGGATACGGAGCGCATTATCTTGCTTGCAGATAAGATTTTGAAACAGTGGAGAGGCTATACCGACGAGGATGCGTTTATTTTTGCCGAGACGGACGGGGAACCCCACAATACCATTACGCCTATTGCCCGTAAGAGGGGGGATGTTTTTGAGCTGGATTTGGTGCTCCGAAACAATATTACCACCGAGGAGCATCCTTTAGGGGTATATCATCCTCATGCAAATCTGCATCATATTAAGAAAGAAAATATTGGCCTTATTGAGGTGATGGGGCTTGCCGTGCTTCCTGCTCGCTTAAGAGACGAGATAGAAAGCTTAAAGCAGGCCATGTTAGCAGGGAAAAATCTCCGGGAGGATGAGGTTTTAGAAAAGCATGCCGACTGGGTGGATGAATTTAAGGGTAAATATGAGAAGATAGACGCTTCTAACATAGAGGATATCCTGCGGCATGAAATCGGCCTTGTGTTTATGCAGGTTCTTACGGATGCGGGAGTCTATAAGCGCACGCCGGAAGGCCAGCAGGCATTTGACAAATTTATTGGCAGCTTAGATTAAGTAATTTTGGACTTTAAAGTATCATGGAAGAATAGGCGGAGCTTCGGGCTGTTGTCCCGGAGCTCCGATGCGTTGGAAAACCGTAAATAATGGATACCATGTATTCTTATATTATAATAGGGGTAATTAAGGAAACGAAAGGAAAGTTAAATGCAGTTTTTACTTACGGCCATAAATGCAAAATACATACATTCCAACCCGGCGATCTACAGTCTTTGGGCCTATGCGGGAGCGGAGCTGCAGCCTTTTATCGGGTTAGCCGAGTACACGATAAATCATCGGACGGATGAGATTTTAGGAGATTTGTACCGGAGAAAACCGGATGTGATTGGATTTTCCTGTTATATCTGGAATTACGGTTTGGTATGCGAGCTGCTTAGGGAAATCCCCAAGGTGCTGCCGGAGACGGATATTTGGCTGGGAGGGCCGGAGGTTTCCTTCGAGGCGGAGAAAATTCTGGCGCGCTTTCCGATGGTCAGGGGAATCATGGCCGGGGAAGGGGAAGGGACCTTCCGGGATTTGCTGTTGTGGTATGTGAGGCGGGAGCGGCCGGAAGAGGAAATTGCAGGGAAATGCAAATACGCCTGCGTTGAAGAAATTCCGGGGCTGGTATTGCCGGAGGGCGCGACGCCGGTACGAAATTTGCTGGAAATAGACAAACTGCCCTTTCCCTATGAAGCCGCTTCCGGGTGGGGAAAATTTGATAACCGGATTATTTACTATGAGACAAGCAGGGGCTGTCCTTTCAGGTGCAGCTATTGTTTGTCTTCTATTGATAAAAGAGTACGATTGCGGGATTTCAGGCAGGTGAAGCGGGAGCTGCAGTTTTTCCTGGATAAAAAGGTTCCGCAGGTAAAGCTGACGGACAGAACTTTTAACTGCAACTATGTTCATGCCATGAAGATATGGAAGTATATCAAAGAACATGACAATGGCGTCACAAATTTTCATTTTGAAATTGCTGCAGATATTATGCGGGAAGAAGAACTTGACCTGTTGGGACAGATGAGACCCGGGCTGATTCAACTGGAAATTGGCGTGCAGTCGACGAATCTGCGTACCCTTAGGGAGATTAACCGAAGCGCAGATATAGCCCGTATTGGCGAGGCGGCGGAGCGTATACGGAGCTGTCATAATATCCATATCCATCTGGATTTGATAGCCGGGCTGCCTTTTGAGGATTTTGACAGCTTTGGGAAATCCTTTAACGACGTGTACGCCATGAAACCCCATCAGCTTCAATTGGGATTTTTAAAAGTGCTAAAGGGAACCGGAATTTGGGAGAGGGCGGATGAATATGGCATTGTTTACCAGAGCCGGCCGCCTTATGAGGTGCTTTCCACCAGGTGGATTTCTTACGGAGGGATTTTGAAACTTAAACAAATAGAGGAAATGGTGGAGCTTTATTATAATTCCAACCAGTTTACCCACATTCTGCCGGTGCTGGTAAGAAGCTTTCAGGGCCCTTTTGAGATGTTTTGGCAGCTGGCCTCCTTTTATGAGGAAAAGGGGTATTTTACCAATTCCCCCGCAAGAAGTTACCGCTACCAGGTACTCCTTGACTTTGCCCTCGGTAAGGCGCCTGAAAAGGAAGGACTGCTCAGGGAACTTTTTACCTTTGATTATTATTTAAGGGAAAATGCAAAAAGCCGGCCTCATTTTGGCGCGGATTTATCTTCTTACAGGGAATCTATATGGGAATTTTACCAAAAGGAAGAAAATAAGCCGGAATTTTTGCAGGAGTATAGCGGCTTTCACGCCAGACAAACTATGAAAATGACGCATATGGATGTATTTTTTTACCCTGTATGGGAGGAAGATATAGATTGCCTTCAAACAAGGAGGGAATCTCCGGCTTTCGTTCTCTTTGACTATAAGAAAAGAGACGCGCTTACGGGGGAAGCGGCCGTGCGGGTGGTTTCTGACTTTTGTGGGCAATGAATTCGCATAATTCGGATAGGCGTGTGACAGACATGTATAAAGCCGGTCATTCAGCCATAGGACGGAGCGGATAAAGGTACAAAAGCATATATTAAAGGGAGAAGCCATATATTGTAGAGGATGTGAAATGCAGGGGATACAAGATATGGCTTCTGTTTTGTCTAATATTTCAAATATTATTATACCGGTTCTTATTTTTTATATTGTTGCCTACGGAGTGGCCAGCAGGACAAATGTATATGAGGACTTTGTAAAGGGAGCCAAGGAGGGGCTTAAAACGGTGGTAGGTATTATGCCTACTCTTGTGGCGCTTATGACCGCGGTGGGAATTTTGCGGGCTTCGGGATTTTTAACCTTTTTGGGAAATTTGGTGCGGCCGCTCAGTAATTTGGTGGGGTTTCCGGGGGAATTGGTTCCGCTTGCGTTTATTAAGATGTTTTCTTCGTCGGCGGCTACAGGGCTGGTGCTGGATATCTTTAAAAACTATGGGACAGACTCGATGATTGGCCTGATTACCTCTATTATGATGAGCTGCACGGAGACAATTTTTTATACCATGAGCGTATATTTTATTGCCGCTAAGGTAACTAAGACAAGATATACTTTGACGGGGGCGCTCTTGTCCACATTGGCAGGGATTGTGGCAAGCGTTGTACTGGCAGGAATGATAGCGACATAAATGCAATATTTTAATTCCGGCTTGAACCCCGGTATAAAATCTTATATACTGAATGAAAAGAACACTACAAATCCGTGCTTGCACCCAAATTCGAGGGTTGCCGGCAAGACAGGGAGGAAAAATATGTACAGTTCCATTATTGAGGTTAAAAAAACCGTGCCTTATGAGGCTTTGGTAAATTTGCGCAGAGTTGCGGAAGGAGCCTTTTCCAATCGCGAGGCAGTGTCAAAAATTCCAGCAACAACCCATATAGATTTGTGTTCAAAGGCGGTGAGGACAAGTTTGGTTGTCTTGAAGTAGGCATGTTGGAATTGGAAGATAAACATGATTTTCTTGAACAAATTTATTCATGGCACTGGGTTGATGATGAGGATCCCGGTGAAAATTGTGATATTCTCAAAGTTTTGGAAATGCCGGTATACTGATATGGCGGAAACAACACGTATCCTTGGAAATCTTGTCAAAAAGAATCCTTGGCTGAACGTGTGTATGAGGGATTGCCGCGAAGCTAATATTGGTAAAGAACACAGTAAGAATTATATTTTTGACAAAAGTGCAAATATTCCAATAAGAAATAATTTAAGCAATTTTAATATCGATTAAAATAAATCTCAGTTAAAAGTAGTCGCCTATAATAAAATCTTAAACCCGTCTTATCGTTTGAAAACCCAAAGTGAAATAAATTAATAAATATAATTGTGATTTAAATTTTATTGTTACATTTTCGTAATCAAAATTAATATAATTCATTGTGGCTATTGACTTATGCATAAGACCGTAGTAGTATATTGGCAAGCATATACTACTGCAGTCTTATATGATTTCAAAATATTTATCAATGAGATTTAAGTATGTTGAATGTAGAGTGTCTCTAAAAATGAAATATGCGAAATGTTACAGGTGTTTAAATTGATTAGAGAGGGAGATTAAATGGACATTAAACTTTTTGATTCGGAGTTGAAAGTGATGGATGTATTATGGCGAGAGGGAGATTGTACCGCGAAATACATAGCGAATGCGCTTACCAAAGAGGTGGGGTGGAATATCAACACCACCTATACGTTGATTAAGCGCTGTATCAAGAAAGGCGCTATTGAGAGGTCGGAGCCCAATTTTATGTGTCATGCATTAATTCCAAAAGAAAAAGTACAGGAGGCGGAGACCGATGAGCTAATCAATAAGATTTATGACGGTTCGGTGGACAAGCTTTTTTCCGCATTACTTGGAAGGAAAAAATTATCAGAAGCCCAAATTGAAAAGCTTAAGCAGATTGTAGGCAGCTTAGAATGAGCTTTTCGGGTGCAATATGCGGGAATAATACTTGACAATATAGATAAATCTACTTTTAATTTTCGATAATATTATTTGTTAACAAAAATATTATAGGCTGAGCCTGTGATACAGGGGGTGTAGTTATGTTTTCTTTTATAAGTTTATTGCAGATGAGTTTTTCAGCTGCTGTCATCATTTTGTTGATTATTTTCATTCGCGCAATATTGATAAATCGTCTCCCAAAGAAAATTTTTTTGGTATTGTGGATAATTGCTTTGGTCAGGCTGCTTATGCCCCTGTCGGTTTCGTCTCCTTTTAGTATTTATTCTATGGCACAGAGAAGTGAGCACATAAAGAATATAATTGGTGTGATGGAGGAAATTCCATCAGGACAGATTGTGTTGCCGATTCGCATGGAAAAGCAGGAAAGACGGGAGGAAAAGGAAAATATATTGTCAGAAAATGCAGAAGATAATGGAATAAATCATGAAACCGCTTCTATTGAAGGAAATAGCGTATGGAAAAGCACGGATGATACGGTGGAATATACCGGCCGGGGAGAGACCGGTCAAACAGATACCGGACAAAAAGACGCTGTTCAGAGCAAATACGAAAGTAAATCAGGAAAAGAAGCAGTTTTTCCAATTTGGAAGATAATTTATATAACTGGTGTTATTATATTTGCGGTATATTTTGTATACGTTTATGTGAAATGTCGTAAGGAATTTGATATTTCTATGCCTGTTGACCGTGAAATGTCACAAAACCGGATAAACAGGTGTCCTACAAAGCGCAGGATTTCCATACGGCAGTCAAAATTGATTGATGCACCGCTTACTTATGGAATAATAGCACCTGTTATATTAATACCGGAAACAATAGATTGGCAGGAAGAAGAGCAGCTTTCCTATATTCTTGCCCATGAATTTATCCACATAAAAAGATTTGATGGGGTTACAAAAATACTGATGGCGGCAGCCCTGTGCGTTCACTGGTTTAATCCGGCGGTATGGATTATGTACAATTTATTAAATCGTGATTTAGAAATTTCCTGTGATGAGGAAGTGATTCGAAAATTTGGGGAAAAGTCCAAAGCTTCTTATGCCCGGACGCTTATTCAAATGGAGGAAAAGAAAAGCGGGCTGATTCCTCTCTGGAATAGTTTCAGCAAAAATGCTACAGGTAAAAGTGCGATGGAGGAAAGGATTCTGGCGATTATGAAAATGAAAAAGACATCTACATCTGCAGTTTTTGCAGGGTTAATTCTGGTTTTAATTATGGCAATCGTGTTTGCTACTTCGGCAATGGCAGATTCCGGAAGGAATTATTTGAAAAGGCTTCCCTTTGAAGACCTTAGCGATGCTGAAAGCGAAAAATTGTTGGCGCTGTGGTTTGAGGGATATGAATCTATGACGGTGACCGAGTTTCAGGAGAAGGCCTGGGAACTGACGGATACGAGGGAGTACAGGGATTTAATAGAAGATTTTGCTAAGTCAGAGTATACCATTCAGATGGAGGAAGGAAAAGAAGCCGATGCTTTAAATGCGTATATGGATTATTTTTATCATGTATTTGAACCGTTGACGGCGGAAAGATGGCAGACAAGGGAATTTAACGGAGCCGTGGCAACGAATTTGGAGCCGGAAGGCCGCGAGCAGGCTTCGCTGGAGTATGTGATAAGCTTCCATATTTTGAAACCTGATGAATTAAAAGTGGAAGAATACCGGGATGCCCGTTTACTTATCCGGGAGGATATGAGAAGCTTTTTACAGAGCAGAACGGAGGAGGAGCTGTCTGATCAGGCAAATTTGCAAAGGGATGTCAGGGAAATAGTGAATCAAATTGAAAAGAAGTACAGCTCGGACAAGTTAGAGGTCTCTGTGGCATATTCTTTGCTTCCATTAGAAGAAGGTTGGGAAAATGACGTGAACACCCAGTCGAAAGAGCTGTGGGCTGAAACGCTGGCTCCCTATCTGGAATTTGGTTTGACCTATCAATATATTCCTCTTGAGGATAATCCGGGAAATGGCCTGAAAATGTATTGGAATGGAACTGAGGTAAGAGGGATTGTAGATGAAGAAAGGGGAATGTGGATATCGGAACATACGGGAGATGGTCTGTATGCCGGGGATGCGGTGGAATTATATGTCGTTTATGAGAAGGGGGAGGCAACGGGACTAAGGCCCGCAGCGAAAGAAGAGCAAAAGGTATGGGATAACATCAGAAGGAATAACGGACTTTCCGCTAAGGATAGCGTATTTGCTCTGGAAGAAGAAAATTTTGAAGAGGAAAAGAGAGATTTTCCCAATGGAAGCAAAGAGGATTATGCTTCCCTGCAAAAATATATATTGTCCGATTACAAAAAAATGTCTGTGGCGGATTTTAACGCTGCTATTCTCACATGGTGCAATGAAGATTATGAGCGAATGGAACGGGTTGGTATGGATGGGGCTCTGGAAGATTATGCCGTGGCGCTGACGGAGGAAGAAAAAGATTTTGTTGCTTTCACCCTATGGTTTTCCAGAATGGAAAATTCACGCAAGATACAAAGTGAACATACAAAAAAGACGGAAGAAGACCCTGAATATACAGGAAAGTGCATGACAAAACAGTCAGGAGACGGGCTTGGGTGGTGTACTTTGGACTATCGGTTTACGTATCATATGAAGGATAAAGATAAGTTAGAGGTTGGAAAGCGTGACGAGTGCCTGAAAGGAATGATAAAGGGTATTGAGGAATTTTGGGAGGAAACCGGCCTTGAAAGACTTTTTTTGATGAGCGAGGAGGATATAGCGGATCAGCTTCAGTTTTTAGCCCAAAAATACGGCAATGATTTGTTGGTGATTCATATAGACGAGGATATGATTCATTATCAGTGTATGGATGAAAGGAATATTGGGGGTTTGGCGGATTCATTATGAAAGATGATTGGCGTAAGGCTGCGGGATAAGATTACCGCAGCCTTAATTTGTCATTTAATCCCTGAAAATCGGAGGGCCCCGTTTCCAAAACAAACTGATGGAAACGCGAGAGGCTAAACTCATCGCCCCATAAATTGCGGGCTGTGTCTCTTAAAGAAAGAAATTCAAGAAAACCAAGGTAGTATTTCAGATAGTTTACCGGTTCCTCCACGATATAGTCATAAATAGCGGATGCGGCTTTGGGGTCGGTAATGCCTGCTTTTCGCAAAATAGCCTGGGCTTTTGAAAGAGTGGCGCCTTCATAATGTATCGCAATGTCTAACATGGAATAAAGGCACAGCTGAATATTGCGGTTCAGACGGCAGGCTTCATACCAGGCGGCAGTTAAGGGGTCTGAAACCAGCGACTTTGCGTAATCATAGGAAAGATTCTCCACATAAAGCGCCCAGCCCTCCACATAGCCGCCATAATGCAGCAGGTATCGTATGCAGGAGGTATTGTTTTGGTTCATGTAAAGCTGGCTGTAAACCGTCTGATACAGATGGCCGGGATAGCCTTCATGGGCTAAGGTGGTATACAAGGTCAGGGCGTCAGGCGAATTTTTATGGTTAATGTAGATAATGTTGCCGCTCATATCGTCTATGGGTGGGGTCAGATAATAGGCAGGACTGCAATAGTCCTCCATAGAGGGGGAAACGCTTTTAATGGTATAATGAATTTGCTCTGCTTCCTCCGATTCGGGAAAAGGCGGAAAGTCGGCCGCCATGCGGTTTTTCAAATCGTCCAGCATTTCCTCCGGCGTTACGTAGGGAAAGGCTGCGTCGCTGTTTGTAAAGGCGGATGCCAATTGCGGATACTGGCCAAGGAGCGAGGCCATGGCGGTAAAATTTTCCCGGAAATTTTCAAAAAGGAGGGTTTTTATTTCGTCAATGCTGCGATTAGATCCCGTGGCGGAGGCAAGGAGATATTCATAGTAAGAGCTCCCCTCCGGGAAATAGCAAAGGCCCTTGTCATTCAGGCCGCTGCCCTGCAAAACGGTAAAGGCATCTGCCATCCTTTCATAGGCAGGCGCCATAACGGTGGTGAGGAGCCGGTCGTTTTCAGAGATCCACTGAGCCTTTTGCTCCTTAGAGATGCTCCCTTCCTGCTCCAGGGCGTCTAAGCGTTCCTCGAAAGTGGTATGAAGAAAGTGGGTGCCGCGGGAGAGAGCTTCTTTATCCATAATCGAGCAGCATTGCTCTATCACGTCTCCGGCGGCGGAGTCGGACATGAATAATCCATGTTCGGCCTTTTCCTTTTCATATTGAATAAGACCGTCAAAGTAGGTGTCGGTCTGATCTAATATATGCAGGTAATCCTCCACATCCTTCGGGGAGCGGAAGGTGTAGTCGGCCAGAAGAATAGGAAGGCCGGACTGCATTCCTGAGGAAGGGGAAAGAGGTTCGTCGTAATACTCGTAGGAAGAACCGGAAAGACGGAGGGTTAAATAACGATTTAACAACTGGTAAGCATAGGCGTCATCCTCCTTTAAGCGGTTGGGAGATATTTTGGAGAGCCGATTCAGAGCGGATTGAATTCCGGTGGTTGCACCATCTTTGTCTGATTCGGAGCCTGATTTAGCGCCGTAAGAAGGCAAAAGTACCTCGTCCGTAAAACCATATTTTTCAGGATATGCCAGTGTATAATGTAGATTTAACATATTTCCGGAAAGCTCGGAATAAAACAAGTCTTCCGTTAAAGCCTGAAAACGGCGGCTGTCACTGGTAAACAGGATAGAAGTAAAAACAAAAGCAATGGCAAAAGCGGACAGGCCAAAGAAAAGCAGGCGCTGCTTCAGACTCCATTTTTTTATCTGTAACAAGGGGATGACCTCACAAAATTATTCATTTGATTATATGAGAGCGGAAGCCCAAAAATTCATGACCCGGAAACAGCCTTTTATTTGACGGCGGCGAAAAAATGATTTTTCATGTGTATAGACGATTGATTTATAATATGATAAAATATTACAGTATTTGAACACAGATATTTGTGCCCGCGCTTTAATTCGCGGGCTATTGGCGAGAATGGAGGATATCGATGAACAATCTGGAGCTCAAAAAAACCGCAAATGAAGTGCGCAAGGGCATTGTAACGGCGGTTCACAGTGCAAAGGCAGGCCACCCGGGAGGTTCTTTGTCCGCAGCGGATATTTATACCTATCTTTATTTTGAGGAGATGAATGTAGATCCTGCAAACCCCAGGATGGAGGACAGAGATCGTTTTGTATTGTCTAAAGGCCACACGGCGCCCGGCCTGTATTCCGCACTGGCAAACAGAGGCTTTTTCCCGGTAGAGGATCTTGTGACGCTGCGCAAGCTTGGGTCATATCTGCAGGGGCATCCCTGTATGCAGCATGTGCCCGGTGTGGATATGTCAACCGGTTCCCTTGGTCAGGGCATATCGGCGGCGGTAGGCATGGCGCTGTCCGGAAAGATGGACAAGAAAGATTTTCGTGTCTATACGCTGCTTGGCGACGGTGAGATTCAGGAGGGACAGGTTTGGGAAGCTTCCATGCTTGCCGGACACCGTAAGCTGGATAATCTTGTGGTGATTGTGGATAATAACGGGCTGCAGATTGACGGTCCTGTGGATGAGGTTTGTTCACCTTATCCCATAGATAAAAAGTTTGAAGCGTTTAACTTTCATGTAATCAATATGGATGCTCATGATTTTGACGCTATCCGGGCTGCTTTTCAGGAGGCAAGGGAAACAAAAGGAATGCCTACGGCAATTATTGCCCATAGTCTGAAAGGAAAGGGCGTTTCTTTTATGGAAGGCCAGGCGGGATGGCATGGCAAAGCGCCTAATGATGAGCAGTATGAAATTGCAATGGCAGATCTCGAAAAAATTGGCGAAGAGCTTTTGAAGGAGGAAGCATAAATGGCGGAGAATACGGCAAAAAAGATTGCAACCAGAGAAGGCTACGGAGATGCCCTTTTAGAGCTTGGAGCCAAAAATCCTGATATAGTGGTTTTAGACGCCGATTTGGCGGAAGCTACTAAGACGGGAGTGTTTAAGAAAGCTTTTCCGGACAGGCATATTGACTGCGGTATTGCCGAGGGCAATATGGTAGGCGTGGCAGCAGGACTCGCCACAACAGGGAAGATCCCTTTTGTCAGCAGCTTTGCGATGTTTGCGGCGGGCAGGGCTTTTGAGCAGGTCAGAAATTCGGTAGGTTATCCTCATTTAAATGTTAAAATAGGCGCAACCCATGCGGGCATTACCGTAGGAGAGGACGGGGCTTCCCACCAATGTAATGAAGATATTGCCCTGATGCGGACAATTCCGGGGATGGTGGTAATGTGCCCGGCGGACAGCATTGAAGCAAAGGCGGCGGTTTTAGCAGCGGCGGAATATGAAGGCCCCGTATATTTGCGGTTTGGACGCGCAGCCTGTCCGGTGATCAATGACAGGCCGGATTATCATTTTGAAATGGGAAAAGGAACCGTAGTGCGCGAAGGCACGGACCTTACCATTGTCGCCACCGGTATTTGCGTGGGAAATTCGCTGGAAGCGGCTAAGATGCTGGCGGCTGACGGGATAAATGCGGAGGTAATCAATATCTGCACCATTAAACCTTTGGATGAAGAGCTTATTATAAAATCTGCTAAGAAAACCGGTAAAATTGTGACGGCGGAGGAACATTCCGTTATCGGAGGATTGGGCAGCGCGGTGTGCGACGCGGTCTGCAAGTCGTATCCCGTGCCGGTGATGAAGATTGGTCTGCAGGATGTATTCGGAGAGTCAGGGTCAGCGGAAGCGCTGGTTGAAAAATACAAACTGGACGGCAAGGGGATTTACGAGCAGATTAAAGGATTCCTGAAGTAAAGGCAGAGGGGTATTATTATGTACATTTTAGCGCCATCTCTTCTTGCGGCGGACTTTAATATATTGGGACAGCAGATTTTGGAAACTCAAAAGGCAGGTGCTAAGTATCTCCACATTGACGTGATGGACGGCGTCTTTGTTCCAAGTATATCCTTTGGTATGCCTCTTATGAAATCCATCAGGGGAACCAGCGAACAGTTTTTTGACGTGCATCTGATGATTACGGAGCCCGAGAGATACCTTAAGGAATTTGTGGAATGCGGCGCGGACGGAATCACGTTTCACCTGGAAGCGACCGGATGTGCCGAAAAGGCAATAGAAGAAATACACGCTTTAGGCGTAGAAGCCGGAATCTCCATTAAGCCGGGGACTCCTGTGGAGGCGGTTTACCCCTATCTGGACAGGGTGGAAATGGTTCTTATTATGAGTGTTGAGCCGGGTTTTGGCGGACAGCCTTTTATGCCGGAAGCCTATCAAAGAATCAGACAGCTTCGGGATTATATTGATGAAAGAAGACTGCCCGTAAAAATAGAAGTGGACGGCGGCATTGGCAAGAAGAACGTAAGAGAGGTAATAGACGCCGGCGCAGATATTTGTGTAGCCGGTTCGGCAGTATTTAAAAAGCGCAGCATAAGCGTAAATATTTCCAGATTTATGAAAGCGTTTAAAGAAAAAGAAGAAAAGAATAGATGCAGCGATGGAAAAGATAGGCAGAAATGATCCCTGCTGGTGTGGCAGTGGAAAAAAGTATAAAACTTGTCATATGGCGACAGACGATAAGATTCGCCGTTATGAATTACAGGGGCATATAGTACCCGGCAGAGATATCTTGAAAACAAAGGAACAAATTGAAGGCATCAGGGAAAGCAGTGTTATAAACATTGCGGTACTAGATGCGGTGGGAAGGATGATTGGCCCTGGTGTAAGTACCCAGGAGGTAGATGACCTGGTACACAACATGACGGTTGAGATGGGCGGAATCCCTGCTCCTCTTGGTTATGAAGGATTTCCCAAAAGTGTATGTACCTCCATCAATGAGGTGGTCTGCCACGGTATTCCCTCAAAAGATATCCTGTTAAAGGAAGGCGATATTGTAAATGTGGATGTGTCTACCTTATACAAAGGATATTATTCGGACTCTTCCAGAATGTATTGTATCGGCGAGGTAAGCGAAGAAAAGAAAAAGCTGGTGGAGGTTACCCGGGAATGTATGGAAAAAGGAATTGCCATGGTCAGGCCCTGGAGCTTTTTAGGGGACATGGCCCAGGCAGTGAACGATCATGCGAAGGCAAACGGCTACAGCATAGTGGTTGAAATAGGAGGCCATGGCATCGGTCTGGAGTTCCATGAGGAGCCTTTTGTCAGCTATGTTACCAGCGCCGGAACGGAGATGCTGATGGTTCCCGGGATGGTGTTCACCATAGAGCCTATGGTAAATATGGGTACATGTGAAATATACACGGACAAAGACGACGGATGGACCGTGTACACGAAAGACAGAAAACCCTCCGCCCAGTGGGAAGTTACAATAGCGGTGACGGAAAATGGGCATGAGGTTTTGACCTGGTAAAAATTCTTAGTTGCTATATGACAGAAAAACGGAATAGCTTGTTATACGACTCAAAAGAAGCGGCCATACAAATTAAATATATTTTTTGTATGGCTGCTTTTGGCTTAAGTAAAGAAAGAGAAAATGAATTGGTATAAGAAAGGATAAGGATATGTATGATGTAATTGTGATTGGCGCAGGCGTAAACGGATGCGCTGTTGCCAGGGAATTATCCCGCTTCAAGTTAAAAACACTGGTTCTTGAGAAAGCGTCTGACGTCTGTGAGGGCACTTCTAAGGCTAACAGCGGTATCGTTCATGCCGGTTATGATGCGGAACCGGGAAGCTTAAAGGCAAAACTGAATGTGCTGGGGAATCGGAGAATGGCGGCTTTGGCAGAGGAGCTTGATTTTTCTTACAAACAAAACGGTTCGATTGTCCTTTGCTTTGATGAAAAGGATCGGTTCCGGTTGGAAGAATTAAAAGCAAGGGGAGAAGCAAATGGAGTGGAAGGGCTTCGCATTATAGAAAGAGAGGAGCTTCTTAAGAAGGAGCCTAACGTAGGTGACGAGGCCGTGGCGGCTCTTTATGTGCCTGCGGGGGGTATTGTCTGTCCCTTTGGAATTACCATTGCGTTTGCGGAAAACGCTTCCGTCAACGGGGTGGAGTTTAAGTTTGGCCGGATGGTGACAGATATCCAAAAGCAGGAGACGGGTTATCTGGTAAAGACAAATAAGGAGACATTAGAGACCAAAGTGGTGGTCAATGCCGCCGGAGTGTATGCGGATCAAATCCACAATATGGTCAGTGAAAATAAGATGGAGATTACCCCCAGGAAGGGAGAATATCTTCTTTACGATAAAAATGTGGGGAATATGGCGAGCCATACCCTGTTCCAGCTGCCCACCGCATTGGGAAAAGGCATACTGGTAACGCCCACCGTACACGGAAATTTATTGACAGGCCCTACGGCAACGGATATTTCGGATAAGGACGGGAAGGAGACAACCCGGGAAGGACTGGGACAGGTAACGCAAAAAGCGGCGCTCAGTGTTAAGGGGATTCCAGGAAGGCAGGTTATCACTTCTTTTTCAGGATTGCGGGCTCATATCACAAAGTTTGAAAGAAGCGTAGCGGAAGGCGGCGCTGACCAGGGAAGGCCCATAGACGATTTTGTGATTGAGGAAGTGGCGGATGCTCCCGGATTCATTGACGTGGCCGGTATGGAGTCCCCGGGTCTTTCCTGCGCGCCGGCAACGGGAGAGTATGTGGCGGATATGATAAAGAAGATGCTTAACCCCGAGGAAAAGCAGGATTTTGTGAGTACCAGAGAGGGCATAGTGAATATGGCTCTTGCCAGCGAACAGGAGCGCCATGCAAAAATCAAAGAAAATCCGGCTTACGGTAAGGTAATCTGCCGCTGCGAGATGGTTACGGAGGGCGAGATATTAGAGGCAATACACAGACCCTTAGGAGCCACAACCACCGACGGCATTAAGCGGCGTACACGCGCGGGAATGGGACGCTGCCAGTCGGGCTTTTGCAATCCAAGGGTGGTGGAAATTCTGGCAAGAGAACTTGGAGTGGACGAGAGCGAAATTAAAAAATCAGGAGAGGATGCCTGGTATTTATTGCCTTTATAAGAAAATTTCCAAACTATTTATTGATAGCAGTACCGCAAGCACGGCTTGCGGTATACAGGGGGTGTAAGTTTGGAAGAAAACTTCCAAACTTTCTATTGGTGGCAGTATGGCAAGCAAAGCTTGCCATATGCAGGAGGTATAAAAAATGAAAACAGATTTGATTATTATCGGCGGCGGTCCGGCCGGCATGGCGGCGGCTCTTGCAGCTTATGAAAAGGGCATCAGGGATTTGTTGATATTAGAGCGGGATAAAGAGTTAGGAGGAATCTTAAACCAGTGCATCCACAATGGTTTTGGACTTCACACCTTTAAAGAAGAACTGACGGGGCCGGAATATGCGGTCCGCTATATGGACATGGTGGAGGAGAAAAAAATTCCCAGCCTGTTAAACACCATGGTGGTGGATGTACAGGGAGGAAATCCCTGCGTGGTAACGGCCATGAACCGGGAACAGGGCATGTTTCAGATAGAAGCCAAAGCCGTTGTTCTGGCTATGGGCTGCCGGGAGAGGTCGAGAGGGGCCATGAATATACCGGGTACAAGACCGGCGGGTGTTTATTCTGCGGGAACGGCGCAGCGATATGTAAATATCGAAGGAAGAATGCCGGGGCGTGAGGTGGTGGTTCTCGGATCAGGGGATATCGGGCTTATTATGGCAAGGCGAATGACTTTGCAGGGGGCTAAGGTAAAGCTGGTGGCTGAGATTATGCCTTATTCGGGAGGACTTAAGAGGAATATTGTACAGTGTCTGGATGATTTTGGCATTCCCTTAAAGCTGAACCATACGGTTACACAGATTCACGGCAAGGAGAGAGTGGAAGGCGTAACCATCAGCAAAGTGGATGAAAAATTAAATCCCATTCCGGGTACGGAGGAATTTGTGTCTTGTGATACACTCCTTTTATCCTGCGGTCTTATTCCGGAAAACGAATTAAGCCAGGGGGCGGGAGCGCAAATGGACGACGTGACGGCAGGGCCTGTGGTGAACGCAAAGCTGGAAACCACGGTAAAGGGAATTTTCGCCTGCGGAAATGTGCTCCATGTACATGATTTGGTAGATAATGTTTCGATAGAAGCGGAGAAGGCGGGAGAATTTGCGGCTGATTATATCTTAAACGGGGAGGAAGACTGGGGCGAAGCGGTGCGGCCCAAGATTCCGGAAAAATCAAAATGTACCCTTCCGGAGGACAGGGATGCAGGAAGCCAGTTAATCTGTATTGGCTGTCCTGTTGGCTGTCTGATTACCGTCAACAAAAACGAGGACGGGACTCTTACAATTACCGGAAATACCTGCAAAAAGGGCGAAGCCTATGCGCGCAACGAGGTGACGGCTCCCGTGCGTGCGGTGACTTCCATTATCAAGGTAAAAGGTGGAAGCGGCAGGGTGGTTCCCGTAAAGACAGCGGGGGAAATTCCAAAAGGAAAGATTGGACAGTGCCTTGATGAGATAGAAGCCGTGACTGTGGACGCGCCGGTTAAGGCCGGGGACGTGCTAATTCAAAACGTGGCGGGAACCACTGTTTCGGTGGTAGCCACGGGGAACATTCCCGTGAAATTATCCATGTAGGGAACACCTCTGCGGTTTAAATTTGAGCGTAGTTATTTTTGGAGATGGCGTCCGTTTGCTTTGAGCTATGCTTTTGACTAATCTAAAAAGGAAGAATGGAGGGTTTGTATGGGGAAATATATTATGGCGTTGGATCAGGGGACTACCAGCTCCCGGTGTATCTTTTTTGATAAGACAGGGAAAATTTTGAGTATGGCGCAAAAGGAGTTCGGGCAGATTTATCCGCATCCCGGCTGGGTGGAGCACAATCCGAAGGAAATCTGGTCTTCTCAATTGGCGGTGACGATGGAGGCTATGGCGATGGCAGGGCTTACGCCCGAGGACATCGCCGCAATCGGCATTACGAACCAGAGGGAAACCACCATTGTGTGGGATAAGGTTACGGGGGAACCGGTTTATAATGCGATTGTGTGGCAGTGCCGCAGGACGGCTGAAAAGGTGGATGAACTGATTGAGGCCGGATATGGGGATATGATAAAAGAAAAAACAGGACTCGTACCGGACGCCTATTTTAGCGCCACGAAGATATCCTGGATACTGGATCATGTGCCGGATGCAAGAGAGCGCGCAAAAAAGGGAGAGCTTCTTTTTGGCACGGTGGACAGCTGGCTTATTTATAATCTGACAAAGGGCGCGGTTCATGTTACGGACTATACCAATGCATCCCGTACCATGCTCTATGACATTTACAGGCGGTGTTGGGATGAGGAGCTTTTAAAGTTGTTTGATATTCCGGCGTGCATGCTGCCGGAAGTGAAACCGTCCAGCTATATCTATGGCTATACGGATCATTCCGTTTTAGGAGGCAGTATTCCGATAGCGGGCATTGCGGGAGATCAGCAGGCAGCTTTGTTCGGACAGTGCTGTTTCTCAAAAGGACAGGTTAAAAATACCTACGGAACAGGCTGCTTTCTTCTGATGAATACGGGTACGGAGGCAATCGCTTCAAGGAACGGGCTGATCACTACAATTGCGGCAAGCAGTGCGGAACAGGTGGAGTACGCGTTAGAGGGCAGTGTGTTTGTGGCAGGCGCGGCAATTCAGTGGCTGCGTGACGGTATGCGGATGATTAAGAGTGCGCCGCAGACAGAGGAATACATAGAAAAAACACAGGATACGGAGGGCGTTTATGTGGTGCCTGCTTTTGCGGGGATGGGCGCGCCTTACTGGGATCCTTACGCAAGAGGAACCATAGTGGGAATTACCAGAGGCTGTCAGAAGGAACATTTTATCCGGGCAACCCTTGAATCAATTGCTTATCAGACTTATGATGTGCTCAAGGCAATGGAGGAGGATGTGGGAATTTCCATAGCGGGCCTTAAAGTGGACGGCGGCGCCAGCGCCAATAACTTTTTGATGCAGTTCCAGGCGGATATTTTGGGCGCAAGAGTATACAGGCCGGAATGTATTGAGACCACGGCACTCGGAGCGGCATATTTAGCAGGGCTTGCCTGCGGTTACTGGAAAAGCAGGGATGAAATATACGAAAACTGGCAGCTGGGCAAGGAGTTTATACACGAGATGGGCGAGGAAAAACGGGAGCGGCTTTTAAAGGGATGGAAAAAAGCCGTAAAGTGCGCGCTTGCCTGGTCGGACGACGAAGAATAGGGAAAGAGTTTGCGCCGCAAACGGCGTGCCGGGGAGTTGGGAAGGAATTGTATGAGTAAAAAAGGGAAAGAAAAAAAATATACTGCTGTCAGGAAGCTTACGGATAATCGATTCTTAAATCTTTATGAGATGGATGCTTTGACCAATACGGGAGCAGCCTTTCATTATTATTTCGCCTCCCGAAACAGTCAGGAGGAGCTTCCCCTCCTGACCGGGGAGCCGAAGGCCAACGGGATTGTCATTTATCCCCTATGGCGTAAGGAACCGGATAAGTTGGTTATGATCAGGCAGTACCGGTATCCGCTTGATAAGTGGCTGTATGAGCTTCCGGCAGGGCTGATTGACCAGGGGGAAACGGCCGGTGAGGCGGCGGCGCGGGAGATGAAGGAGGAGACCGGACTTGATTTTGTGGCTTATGAGGACGGGGACCACGCTTTTCGAAGGCCATTTTATTTAGGGGCCGGTTTGACCGATGAGACTAGCACTTCCGTGTTTGGCTTTGCCAGCGGAGAGATATCCGGCAGGCTGCGGGAGGATACGGAGAGCATAGAGGTTTTACTGGTAGATAAAAAGGAAGCCCTGCGGATATTGCGGGAAGAAAGGGTGTCTTTAAGAGCGGCGTTTCTTTTGATGATGTTCTTACGGACGGAAATTGAAAACCCCTTTGGTTTTTTGGATGCCTGAGGGAAAAATTTTACAGATTGAAAGGAGTATGAATAGTTCAATGTCGATCTCATGTTATGAAAATGTATCCGAGGATGTCAAAAAACTGATAAAAATGGATACGCAGAATACCAGTTATGTAATCGGGATAGTGGATGATGATATGTTTGTGGGGCACATGTATTACGGGGTCCGGCTGAATGATTATCATTTGGCGCATGTTTTGCGTATTCAGGAGATCCCTTTTTTACCGTCTAAAAATAATCGAGAAAGAACTTCGTTTTTGGATTCCTTTCCAATGGAATACCCTACCTATGGACTTGGGGATTACAGGGAGGACTGCATCAGTATAGAGACGAAGGGCGGCCACAGGGGGCTTTCCCTGCAGTATGTTTCCGACAAAGTGTATGAAGGTAAGCCTGCTTTGGAGGGGCTTCCGGCCTCTTTTGGGGATGAGGATGCGTGCAGCAGCGTTGAGATTTGCTGCGAGGATCCTTACACGGGACTGCAGGTGGAGCTCCTTTACACTGTTTTTGATAAAAGGGATGTTATTACCAGAAGTGTGAAGGTGATTAATAAGGGCGAAGACGCTTTACATGTCACGAAGGTTTTCAGCGCGTGTCTGGATATGGACAATAGAGATTTTGAGGTGGTTTCCCTCCATGGGTCATGGGCCAGGGAACGTCAAATCCAGAGTGTACCGGTAAGCCACGGAAAATTCAGCGTGGAATCTGTGCGGGGTGAATCCAGTCATCAGGATCATCCTTTTATGGCAATCAGGACCAGGGGGACAAACCAGGAGCATGGGGAAGTGTACGCCATGCATTTTGTCTATTCCGGAAATTTTAAGGCGGCGGTGCAAAACGATCAGTTTGACCAGATTCGGATGGTTATGGGGATTCATCCGGAGAACTTTAAGTGGAAGTTAGAGCCGGGGCAGGCATTTCAGGCGCCGGAGGTGGTGATGCTTTATACGCAGGACGGTATGGGCGGCATGACCAGAATCCTCCACGATTTTTACCGGAATCATTTAATCAGAGGAGAGTATAAAGATAAAAAGCGCCCGATTCTGCTTAATAATTGGGAGGCAACCTATTTTGACTTTAATACGGATAAGCTCATAGGGATTGCAAAACAGGCTTCCAGGCTTGGTATTGAAATGTTGGTAATGGATGACGGATGGTTCGGAAATCGTTTTGACGATAACCGCGCGTTAGGGGATTGGACTGTAAACGAAGAAAAATTGCCCGGCGGTCTTAAATATTTAGCGGACGAGGTAAATAAGCTGGGGATGAAGCTTGGCATCTGGTTCGAACCGGAAATGATTTCGCCTGACTCGGATCTTTACAGGGCGCATCCTGATTGGGCTATTGCAATACCGGGCCGGCCGGGGAGTCTTTGCAGAAATCAGTATGTTCTTGACCTGTCCAGGCGGGATGTGTTAGAACATGTTTACGAAAGCATCGCAAAGGTATTGCGCAGCGCGAATATTGAATATGTGAAATGGGATATGAACAGGCAGCTTTCCGATCTGGGCTCCGCTTTTCTTCCGGCTGACCAAATGGGAGAGCTTTATCACAGGTATGTGCTTGGGGTTTATGAGCTGCAAGGCCGCATGACAGAGGAATTTCCGTATCTTTTGTTAGAAAATTGTTCCGGAGGCGGCGGAAGGTTTGACCCGGGTATGCTTTATTATAGTCCTCAAATATGGTGTTCGGATGACACGGACGCCATAGAACGCCTTAAGATTCAGGAGGGAACGGCGCTTATTTATCCTTTGTCTACTATGGGCGCCCATGTGTCTGATTGCCCGAACCACGTTTTAGGCAGGGTGACGCCTTTTGAAACCAGAGGCCATGTAGCGCTTTCGGGAACTTTTGGATATGAGTTGGATGTAACGAAAATCCCGGAAGAAGACCGCAGGATGATCCCGGAGCAGGTATCTATGTACCATAAGTACAATGACCTTATCAGACAGGGAGATTATTACAGAATCGCCTCTTACAGTGAAAATCATTTTTATGACTGTTATGGGGTGGTCGATAAGGATAAAAAGGAAGCTCTATATACATTTGTGCAAGTACTTAACAGACCTAACAGGCATAGTGAGAGGCTTTATTTTAGGGGACTTGATCCCGATAGATGGTACCGGATAGAGGGAGAAGAGGAAACTTTTAGCGGGGACGTGTTAATGAACGCAGGCTATCTGCTTCAAAGCTTAGAGGGAGATTTTAAAAGCAAGCTGATTCATATCGTTGAAAGAAGCGAATAATAGTTGAAATGATGGAACTGGATTGACGGAGGGAAAAATGTCAAAATCGGTTAGGCTTGCAGACATTGCCGCTAAATTGAATGTAAGCACAGTTACGGTGTCCAAGGCGTTGTCGGGGCAAAAGGGCGTTAGTGAAAATATGCGGGAAAAAATTAAAGGGCTGGCCAAGGAGATGGGATACCAGCCCCCCGCTAAGGTCAAATTGCCGAAAGATGGCAAGGGCTACAATATAGGGGTAGTGATTTCGGAAAGATATTTAGACCAGCAGGAAACCTTTTACTGGAAAATGTATCAGGAGGTGGCGACCGGGGCGGTGGCAGAGGAATGCTTCACCATGCTTGAAATTCTAAATCAGCAGAGCGAGCAGGAAAAGGCCATGCCAAAGCTTCTTATAGAGGATAAGGTGGACGGACTTATTATAATCGGCCTTTTGAAGGAGGATTATTTAGCCATGATACAGGAAAGTATTAAGGTTCCGCTGGTATGCCTGGATTTTTATGACCGCAGGCACGAATGTGATGCGGTCATTACGGATAATTACTATGGAATGTATCAGCTTACCAATCACCTGTTTGAAATGGGGCATACGAAAATCGGGTATGTGGGAACCCTTTTATATACGGGCAGTATCACGGACAGATATTTTGGATATTGCAAAGCTTTGCTGGAGCATGGACAAAAGGTGAGGGAAGACTGGGTGATTGAAGACAGGAACCGGGAAACAGGTTTCCGTGAGGAAGGCTTTGAATTTAAGCTTCCAAAGGAGATGCCCACGGCTTTTGCCTGCAACTGTGATATAACGGCGGGGGTTCTTACGGAGGTTTTGCGAAAAAAGGGCTACCGGGTTCCGGAGGATATCTCCATCGTGGGATATGATAATTACCTTTATCCCGGCGTGTGCAGCCTGGAAATCACGACTTATGAGGTGGATATCAGGGAGATGGCATTTAGAGCCATTCAGAAGTTGATTAAAAGGATGGCGGGGGAGGTAAGTAAACAGGGGATTTTGATTATTGAGGGGCGTATTTTGCTGAAAGAAAGTGTTAAAAACCTGACTTGTAATGAAAGGGGCTGTCGCAGCTAAGTTATGGACAGCCCCTTTCATTTATTATACTTTAAATTATAATAATTCCAAGTATAAAATAATTGATGAACTAAAATCAAATATAATATTTCTTTAATACCATATAGATATTTGCTGAAAATTTTTTAAAAAATGAAGCCATGAAAGAAAAATACTTGTTAGTCGAAAATTAAGTTAAAATTAATTAAAATAAGCTTGAAAATTAATTATAATTAAGCTAAAATTATAAAATATAAGGAGGTGGTTACAAAATGTTGGCGGAGGAAGTAAAAGCCCATTTGACGGAAAAGATTATTCCTTTCTGGAAGGCTCTGAGGGATGATGAATTCGGCGGTTATTATGGGTATATGGATTATGACCTTAAGCTCGACAAAAAGGCGGTAAAGGGATGTATTTTAAACAGCCGGATTTTATGGTTCTTTTCTAATGCGTATATGCTGCTTGGGGACGAAAGTCTCTTGCAGGAGGCGGAGCATGGCTTTGCTTTTATGAAAGAACATTGTATGGATTGGGAAAATGGGGGTATTTTCTGGTCAATCAGGTATGACGGGGAGCCGGAGGATACAACAAAGCATACATACAATCAGGCGTTTTCCATTTATGCTCTTTCTTCCTATTATTATGCGTCCGGAAATGAGGAAGCGCTGGACATGGCAAAGGAGCTGTTTCAAATCATTGAAACAAGATGTAAGGATGAGGTCGGTTATCAGGAAGCCTTTGACAGGCAGTTTCATGAAATTGAGAATGACAAGCTCTCCGAAAATGGGGTTATGGCGGAAAAAACAATGAATACTCTGCTTCACGTATTTGAAGCATACACGGAGCTTTACAGGGTATCTAAAATGCCTGAGGTTAAGGAGAGACTGGAATGGATCATGGATACCTTTGCCGAAAAGGTCTATAATCCGTCACTGCACAGGCAGGAGGTATTTTTTGACGCAGGGATGAATTCTATCCTTGATTTGCATTCCTACGGGCATGATATCGAGACAGCGTGGCTGATTGACAGGGGTGTGGAGGTTTTAGGCGAAAAGAAGTATGAGGAAAAGATGAGTCCGGTCACAAAGGATTTGACCGGGCAGATTTATCAGACGGCTTTCGACGGACATTCACTTGCAAATGAATGTGACAGAGGCGTTGTCAATGAACACAGAGTCTGGTGGGTACAGGCGGAGGGCGTGGTAGGATTCCTGAACGGATGGCAAAAAAGTACTGACAAGCCTCAGTATCTAAAGGCGGCGGAGAGTATATGGGAATTTATTAAGACACATATCATTGATAAAAGAGAAAGTTCGGAGTGGTTCTGGGAAGTGGATAAGGAAGGAAAGCCCTATGAGGGCAGGCCGATTGTTGAACCCTGGAAATGTCCTTATCACAATGGCAGAATGTGTTTTGAAGTATTGAAACGTTTGGGAACCGGAGCTTAAAGGTAATAGTATTTGTGCTTGTGCCCAAATTTGTGAGCTATTGGCAGGAATGGAGATTAAAATGAAAAAAATGTGCATCCGGTTCTCAGACGGTTAAAAACCCTGAAAGCTTTTATGTCAGGTGCAGGGAACGGAGCACGGAAATGAGGCTTTTATGTTACATGAAAAATATTATGAGGAATTAAAAAAGTATGAAGCATTGGTTAACAGGAAGAATCAGGTAGATCCGGATTTTTATAATGGGGTTTATGATAAATATGTATATCCGGTTCTCACAAGGGAGCACATTCCCCTGACATGGCAGTATGATTTGAATCCTGAGACCAATCCGTATTTTATGAAAAGGCTTGGCGTCAATGCGGTTATGAATTCAGGCGCTATTGAGCTAAACGGGAAGTTTTATCTGATTGCAAGAATCGAAGGGGATGACAGAAAATCTTTCTTTGGCGTGGCGGAAAGCGATAATGGCGTGGACGGTTTCCGGTTCTGGGACTATCCGATTCTGCTGCCTGATACCTGTCCGGAGGAAACAAATGTGTATGACATGCGCCTTACCAAGCATGAGGACGGATATATTTACGGCGTTTTCTGTTCGGAGAGTAAGGATACGTCCGTAAATGACCTCTCCGCGGCGGTTGCGGCAGCAGGTATTGTGAGGACAAAGGATTTAAAGACATGGGAGCGGCTTCCCAATCTGGTCACATTAAATTCTCCTCAGCAGAGAAATGTAGTTCTCCATCCGGAATTTGTAAATGGGAAATATGCTTTTTACACCAGGCCCATGGATGATTTCATTGAAACCGGTTCGGGCGGCGGCATTGGCTTTGGTCTATGCGACGACATCACACATGCGGTTATTGACGAGGAGAAAATGACCAGCCTGCGCAGGTACCACACCATTACGGAGGCAAAAAACGGCGCCGGCGCAGTTCCCATTAAGACGGAAAAAGGCTGGATTCATATTGCCCATGGGGTAAGGAATACGGCGGCGGGGCTGCGCTACGTTATCTATGCTTTTGCTACGGATTTAGAAGATCCTTCTAAGGTGATTGCGGAGCCTTCGGGACTTTTGATTGGACCAAGAGGCGGCGAGAGAGTAGGGGACGTGTCTAACGTGGTATTTACCAACGGCGCGATTGCAAGGGATAACGGCGAGGTTTATCTTTACTACGCGGCCAGCGATACCCGTATGCATGTGGCGGTAACTACCATAGATAAACTGCTTGATTATGTATTCCATACGCCGATGGATCCGCTTCGCAGTGTGGAATGTGTTGCGCAGAGATGTAAACTTATCCAAAAAAATCTGGAATTTTTAAAGAATGAAGCATAGTGTGAAGAAAAGTTCTAAGATGTCAAAAGACGCCATCTAAGAACTTTTAAAGCTTCACACTCAGAAGAATGCCTTGAAAAAACGCCTTAAAAAGTGGGTATTTTTTTCAGGACAGACAAGTTGAGAAAGGAAAAGGATTATTTATATGAGTGAAATAAAGATGATAGCGCCGGCGGTAAAGAACGTACCATGGCAGGAGCGGCCGGAAGGGCTAAAAGACGCGCCGGTTTGGAGATATACGGAAAATCCGATTATAGGGAGGAATCCTGTGAAAGGGGTTGCCAGGATTTTCAACAGCGCCGTAATGCCTTACGGGGATGAATTTATCGGCGTATTTCGCGGAGAACAGACCAATGGCATCCCTTATATTTATATGGGAAGAAGTAAAGACGCCATCCACTGGGAGTTTGACGAAAACAAGATTCCCTTCGTGGACGAGGAGGGAAAGCCCTTCATGCCCGTATACGCTTACGACCCAAGGCTGGTGAAGGTGGAAGATACCTACTATATTATATGGTGCCAGGATTTTTACGGCGCGGCCATTGGAATGGCAAAGACCACCGATTTTAAAACTTTTACAAGGCTGGAAAATCCGTTTCTGCCTTTTAACAGAAATGCGGTTTTGTTCCCAAGAAAAATAAACGGCAATTTTGTCATGTTAAGCCGGCCTTCTGACAGCGGGCACACGCCTTTTGGCGATATTTTTATCAGTGAAAGCCCTGATTTGGTTTACTGGGGGAAGCACAGACATCTGATGGGCAAAGGCAATGAATGGTGGGAATCTCTGAAAATCGGCGGCGGGGCGGCGCCCATTGAAACCTCCGAAGGGTGGCTTTTGTTCTACCACGGCGTGAGCGGAACCTGCAACGGGTATGTTTATTCTATCGGGGGAGCGATTTTGGATTTGGACAATCCTTCTATTGTGAAATACAGATGCGAAAATTTCCTGATTACGCCGGAAGAATGGTATGAGGAAAGAGGGTTTGTGCCTAACGTGTGCTTCCCCTGCGCTACCATTCATGATCCGGAAAGCGGTAAAATCGCGATTTACTACGGCTGCGCAGACAGCTATGTGGGACTTGCGTTTACACAGTTTGAGGATATTGTGGCTTATATCAAGGAGCACAGCGTGGTGACGCAGTCGGATACGGAAATTGGCAAAAGATAGATAAAAGGATGTAAGGGGAGATTTTTGGTATGCAGGATGTAAAGGGATTGCTTCACAGGGGAAACTGGCACAGGCTGAAAGAGTGTATGAAAAAGGCAAAGCGGGGAGAAAGGATAATAACCGGTTTTTTAGGCGGTTCTATTACGCAGGGAAGTCTTTCTTCTTTGCCGGAATTATGTTATGCTTATCTTGTATATGAATGGTGGAAAAGGAAATTCCCACAGTCGGAAATTCATTTTATCAATGCAGGGATTGGCGGAACTACTTCACAGTTTGGAGTGGCCAGGGTAGAGGAGCACCTGTTAAAGTATCATCCTGATTTCCTGTTAATTGAGTTTGCAGTCAATGATGAGGATACGGAATTTTTTGAGGAAACTTATGAGGGCCTTATCAGGAAAGCTTATGGGCACGTTTGCCGCCCGGCCGTCCTTTTGATGAATAATGTCAGGTATGATAACGGGACATGTGCGCAGGCGCGGCATGTCAAGGTGGCCAGGGCCTATGACCTTCCCATGGTGAGCATGAAAAGCGCCATCTGGCCGGACATATGCTCGGGCCGCCTTAACGCAAGCGATATCTCCCCGGACGGACTGCACCCCAATGACAGGGGGCATCAATTGGTAGCCCGGGAGGTTATCGCCTTTTTGGAAAAGGTGTTTGGGGAAATGGAGCGGGAGGAAGGGGAAAGTTCTTTTGAAGGAGCCCTGATGCCGTCCCCCGTTACGGCAAATGCTTACGAAAATGCCTTCCGGTATCAGAATGATAACTGCCAGCCGAAGTCAGAGGGATTTTTGGCGGACTTATCCCCTCAGGAGGGTATTACAGACATTTTTAAAAAGGGATGGACTGCCTCTCGAAAGGGAGATAAAATCAGGTTTGAAGTTTCCGGTACGGAAATCGCGGTGCAGTACAGGAAATCCGTAAATAAGCCGGCTCCCGTTGCCAGGGTTATCGTGGATGGGAAGGAAGAGGATGCTGCAATTTTAGATGGAAATTTTGACGAAGACTGGGGAGACTGCCTGTATATTGACACCATTGCCCGGCATATAAAAGCCGGAAAACATATGGTAGAGGTTGAGATTGTAGAGGCTCACGAATTCGACGCCGTGCCTTTTTATCTGGTGTCCGTGATAGCTGCCTGAATTTGTGAGCTGCCCGTAAGAATGGAGGATAAGGATTAAGATGAACTCAATATTATTTTTAAACCCCGTGTTCAAAGAAACGATATGGGGAGGCAGTAAGCTGAGAGAGCAGTACCATTATGACATTCCCAGTGACACTACCGGCGAATGCTGGGCCATAAGCGCGCACCCCAACGGGGACTGTACCGTGAAAGAAGGGGAATATGAGGGAATGACTCTCTCCGGGCTTTGGGAAAAGCATCCGGAGCTGTTTGGCAATTGCGGGCTGGACAGGTTCCCGCTGCTTACGAAAATTATTGACGCCAGGGAAAATTTAAGCATTCAAGTACACCCGGATGACGCCTATGCGGGGGAGCATGAAAACGGTTCTCTGGGAAAAACGGAGTGCTGGTATATTCTGGACTGTCCAACGGATGCAGCTCTCATAATCGGTCACAACGCGAAAACCGAAAAAGAGTTGGAGGATATGATAAGGCAGGGAAAATGGACGGAGTTTATCCGCGAGATTCCGGTAAAAAAAGGAGACTTTATCCAGATTAATCCCGGCACGGTGCATGCAATTAAGGGCGGCATCATGCTTTTAGAGACACAGCAGAGCAGCGATATTACCTATAGGGTATATGATTATGACAGATTAAGCGATGGCAAGCCAAGGCAGCTTCATATTGAGCAGAGCATTGACGTGATCACCGTGCCCGCCCTTTCGCCACAGGACAGTGTGAGACAGGCTGCGGATCTTCCGGCTAATGTGATGAATGAACTGATTTCCTGCGATTATTATAAGGTATGGAAATTGGAGGTGACAAAGCCCGTATCCGTGGAACAGACGCATCCTTTCCTGATTATGAGCGTCGTAGAGGGCGAGGGAAGTGTAAACGGACGGAAGATAGCAAAAGGCGATCATTTTATTGTGCCCGACGGTTTCGGAAATGTGGACTTGGAAGGAAATATGGAGCTTATCGTATCTTCCATAAAATAAGAATGACTGTAATATAGGTATTTTTGCAGCTGTTTGGCCGGATCTGCACATTTATCTATCTTCATACGACACAGATAAAATTGAAACGAAACTTTAAGACAAATGGGGACGTGCTCCGATTGGTCAATCAGCGGCTATAGGATTGGGGGACGTATGACAAAGGAACAATTTTTTAGATGGAATGTTATAACGAACTTATGTATAGCCTTGTCAGTTAACACGGCGGCTACCTTATTAGCCGGAGGGGATACGATTTCCGGATGGATTATAGGGTGCTGCATGGCATTTGCCATTAATACGGTGGAAGCGATTATCATACCGGCAGGCAGAATAGCCAAATGGTTTGCGGAGGATATCTGTAAATCCCAGCCGGGAAAGCCGGTGGAATTTGTCGCCCGTAATTTTATGATCAACGCAATTTATGTCACAAGCGTAAGCTTTTGTATATCCCTGATACGTGTGGGCATCAGGCCGGAGGTAGTTTCAATCTGGTGGAGAACATATCCTGTGCTGCATGTGGTTGGTTTTATCACCAGCATGATCATAGATAAACCGGTGATGTATATAGCTTTAAAGACGAAATAAATAAACTGCGAAAAACAGGGGACGAGCCTTTATCAGTTTGTCCCCTTTTCGATTTGGTTACTATTCACGGCCTCAAGGCCGCTCATAGTAACATTCGGGGCGATATTTCGAGTTTTGCTACGCAAAGATCGCCCCTCACACCTGCATCATGTTCTCACGGAATGCGCAGCCTGTGCGCATTCCTGACCGTGAATAGTAACTTGATTTGTAACTTTATTGCGTTAAAAAGAAGAAAAGGCTTAACAGATAAAGAAAAATATTATATACTTACCATTGGCTTAAACAGGTTTTAAAGGAAGAATTGTCAGCGCCGCAAAGCGCATGCCGGGAAGCTTAAACGAGAATAAAGGGAAGGGGCAGAAAACAATATGGTATCCAAAAAATATAAAGACATGTTGCGAAATAAATCAATTATCCGTCAGCTTTCGGAGTTTGCAACGGCAAGGGGGGCGGAAATAGGGTATGAGAATGTATTTGATTACAGTTTGGGAAACCCTTCCGTTTCTCCGCCCCAGAAGTTTACGGACACAATGATAGATTTGCTCAAAAACAAAAATTCCGTAGAGCTGCACGGCTACAGTCAAAGCTTAGGGATCCCGGCGGTGCGGGAGAAGATTGCGGACTATTTGAACGGCCGCTTTGGCATGAACTATGGACGGGAACATATTTTTATGTCCACAGGGGCGGCAGGGGCCATCGCCCATGCTCTCAGATGTGTGACGGAGCCGGGGGACGAGGTGCTGACTTTTGCCCCCTATTTTACAGAATACCAATCTTATATAAACTTAAGTGGGGCAATTATGAGGGTGGCGCCTGCCAACTTAGAGGATTTTCAGGTTAACTTTGAAGCTTTTGAGGAAATGCTGACAGAGAAGGTTACGGCCGTTTTAATTAATACGCCCAATAATCCCTCGGGGGCTGTGTATACGTCAGAAACTCTTAAGAGACTGGCGGATATCATGACGGCAAAAGAAAAAGAATACGGACACGACATTTTCCTGATTTCCGACGAACCCTACAGGGAAATTGTATTTGCAGGAACGGAGGCGCCCTATGCCACAAAGTTTTATCCCAATTCCATCTCCTGCTATTCCTATTCCAAGTCCCTGTCCATACCGGGGGAGCGGCTTGGGTATGTGGCGGTAAATCCTGACTGCACGGATGCGGAGTACATTGCGGATATGTGCGGACAGGTTTCAAGGGGGATAGGGCATAATTGCCCGCCTTCTATCATTCAGCTTGCGGTGGCGGAATGCTTGGATATCACATCGGATCTTTCCGTATATGAAACGAATATGAACATATTATATAAGGAGCTCACTTTACTTGGGTTTGAGTGCGTAAAGCCCGGGGGGACCTTCTATATATTCCCCAAATCACCCGAGAAGGACGCGGTTGCTTTTTGCGAGAAGGCAAAGAAGTATGATTTGGTTTTGGTTCCCAGCGACGGCTTTGGCGTGCCGGGATATTTCAGGATGGCCTATTGTATCGATACGGAAAAGGTTGTGCGTTCCCTGGAGGCATTTCGCAAACTGGTTAAAGGGGAGGGCTATTTTCAGTAAAACAGGTTGCCTAAAGTATGGAGGACTAAGATGTTTGAAGCAGGTTTGGTTTTGGAAGGCGGCGGGATGAAGGGCGTATACACCTGCGGCGTTACCGACTTCTTTTTGGATAAGAAACTGGAATTTCGTTCCTGCTATGGCGTTTCGGCGGGGGCGTGTTGTCTGTGCAGTTTCTTATCTAAGCAAAGGGGCAGAGGCTATCATGTGATTGTAGATTATCTGGAAGATAAAAATTATTGTGGTATTTACAGTCTGCTTAAGACAGGGGATCTGTTTGGGGCGCAAATGTGCTACCACACCATACCGGAGGAGTTGTATCCTTATGATTATGAGGTTTATAATCAGTATCAGGGAACCTTCTACAGCGTAGTTACAAACATAGAGACCGGGCGGGCCGAATATATACCTATTAAAGATATGAAAAAGGATATTGAGGCGATAAGGGCGTCTGCATCCCTGCCGCTGGTGTCAAGAAATGTAAAGTGGAAAGGAAATCTTTATCTGGACGGAGGGATTTCGGATGCCATTCCTTTACGCAGGTCCATAAAGGACGGCAATAGAAAGAATGTGGTAATTATGACCAAGGAAATCGGTTACCGCAGAGAGCCCTCCTCCATGATGCCGCTGATAAAGCTTTATTATAGGAAATATCCCAAGGTCTATGCACTGATGAAAAACAGGCATAATGCTTATAACAAAACCCTGGATTTTATTGCCCGTCAGGTAAAAGCAGGAAACGTCTTTTTAATTCAGCCTAAGCACAAAAGCGATGTGGGGCGTATTGAAAAGGATAAGGCAAAGCTGGAGGCGCTTTACAGGGAAGGATATCGGGATGCTGAAAATTGTTATGAGAGCTTATTAAAATTTTTGGAGGATGACAAATGATTGAATTTTTAAAAGCTGTGTTATTTGGCATTGTGGAGGGGATCACCGAATGGCTCCCCATCAGCAGCACAGGACATATGATACTTTTAGACGAGTTTGTAAAGCTGGATGTTTCCCCTGAATTTTGGGAGATGTTTCTGGTAGTAATCCAATTGGGCGCTATCTTGGCGGTAGTGGTTTTGTTTTGGAATGAAATCTGGCCTTTTGGAGTCTATGGGAAAGGGAAGCGTTTTCGCCCGGTCAGCACATCAGGCATTCTTTCCTATTGTAAAAAGGACATTTGGATTATGTGGTTTAAAATCCTTGTAGCCTGCCTTCCGGCGGCGGTGGTAGGGCTTTTGTTTGATGAATTTTTTGAAAGTCTCTTTTACAATGGAGTGTGCGTGGCTCTTGCGCTGATTTTATTTGGTATTGGCTTTATAATGATAGAAAACAGGAACAAGAATGCAGCTGTGAAGATTCATTCTTTATCGGAAATGACTTATGAAACCGCCTTTATCATTGGGCTGTTCCAGCTGATTGCCGCTATATTCCCCGGGACGTCGCGTTCAGGCGCTACAATTTTAGGAGCCCTGCTGATTGGGGTGTCAAGAAAGGTGGCGGCAGAATTTACGTTCTTCCTTGCTATTCCTGTGATGCTGGGAGCGAGCCTCCTCAAAATTGTGAAGTTTGGATTTACTTTTACGGGAAATGAACTTATGATACTCGCCACCGGCATGGTTACGGCTTTTATTGTGTCTGTTGTTGTTATCCGGTTCCTGATGGGATACATTAAGAAACATGACTTTAAAGTATTCGGCTGGTATCGCATTATACTTGGTATTGTGGTGCTGCTTTATTTTGGAATTTCAGGCCGCTAAGCGCTTTCCTGCCTGTATTTGCTCCATATATGTGCGGCAGCAATTTTTTACCGGACAGCCGGGAACACGGCCCGCAGCGGACAACTGGCTAACATGGAAAAAGTAACCGGGGACAGGGCAATTTTGCGAAAAAGATGTTAATTAGTTGACAAAAAGAAAAATATAAGGTACACTGTTTCAGAAAAATAGGGTGTTTTAGGGGAGAGTCACAAGTTAATTATTGATAGTATGCATTGAGGAAGAAATTTTTCCTGTGTGAAAGGAGTCTATATCATGGCTGAAACAAAAAAAGGAACGACAAAGGAAATTGCTAAAGCAGAATCCGAAGAAGTAAAAACAGCGTCGGAAACTGAGATTAAAGAACCGGTAAAGAAGACGGCAGCCAGAAAAACAACAGCAAAGAAGGATGCCGCCGCTAAAAAACCAGCCGTAAAGAGGGTGGCAGCTAAGAAGGAAACTGCTGCTAAAAAAGAGACGGAGGTTAAAAAGGCGCCTGTAAGAAGAACCGTTAAGAAGGCGGAGGTTACGGAAACCGTTACATTCCAGTTTAATGACAGATCCTATACGCCTGCTGATTTGATGCAGAGCTGTAAGGATGTGTGGAAATATGATTTGGATGGAAAAGAGGAAGATTTAAAGAGCATAGAACTGTATGTGAAACCACAGGAAAACAGAGCTTACTTTGTAATCAACGGTGACATTACAGGAAACTTTCCTATTTAATGTAGAAAACATATTTTCCAAAGCAATGAGAGTTGACCATAGGGTCAACTCTTTTTTAGAATTTTTTTAGAAATATTTTGTGTTATATGTGTTGACAATAGATAGGGTAAGTGATATTTTAGGGTAAGAAGATGTTAGCACTCCAACCGATTGAGTGCTAACAACACTCTTTTAGGATATTATCAGGATAGAAGGAGGAGGCAGGGTTGCAGTTAAGTGATAGAAAAATTAAAATATTGCAGGCCATCATTCGCAACTATCTTGAGACCGGAGAACCGGTTGGCAGCAGAACAATTTCCAAGTATACGGATTTAAATTTAAGTTCGGCTACCATCCGCAATGAGATGTCAGATTTGGAGGAGATGGGGTATATTGTACAGCCCCACACCTCAGCCGGAAGAATCCCCTCAGATAAAGGGTATCGGCTCTACGTAGATACCATGATGGAGGAAAAGGAAAGGGAGCTTGAGGAATTAAAGGAGATGATGATTGAGAAGGAAGATAAGATGGATCACCTTCTTAAACAGGTAGCAAGGCTTTTGGCGGTAAATACCAATTACGCTACTATGATTTCATCCCCCACCATTCACACCAATAAAATTAAGTTTATACAGCTTTCGAGGGTTGACTTAAAACAGCTTTTGGTAGTGGTGGTAGCGGAGGGCAATATCATCAAAAACAATATCATACAGGTGGCGGAGACGCTGGATGATGAAACCCTTCTTAAGCTAAATATTCTTCTCAACACCCACTTAAACGGTTTGGCCTTAGAGGAGATTAACCTGGGCATGATTTCCGCAATGAAGCAGCAGGCCGGTATACACAGCATGATTGTAGGGGAAGTGATAGACGCCATTGCACAGTCCATTAAGGCGGAAGAAGATTTACAGATTTACACAAGCGGCGCCAACAATATTTTCAAGTATCCGGAGCTTGCAGACCAGCAAAAGGCCAGCGAAATTATCAATACCTTTGAAGAAAAGAAAATGCTTACGGAGCTTGTGCAGGACACCCTTGCAGACGAAAGCAATACGGGCATACAGGTTTACATTGGAAATGAAACGCCCATTCAGTCCATGAAGGACTGTAGTGTAGTGACAGCCACTTATGAGCTGGGGGAAGGAATGCGGGGAACCATAGGAATTATCGGTCCCAAGCGCATGGATTACGACAAGGTGGTAGGAACGCTTAAGACGATTACCCATCAGTTAGATGAGTTATATAAGAATAAGACATAAGGTTGGAAAGGGATGAAGCCGATGAATGAGGAAATGAAAAAGGGCACAGCAGACAATCCGCAGACGGAGGAAGCAGCGCCTGATATGGAAGAAACGACGCCAAAGATGGAAGAAACAATAGAAGCGGACCGGGAATGTGAGGATACGTCCGAAGATATGCAGGAAGCCGAGGAGACGGAAGATGTGGAAATAGCCTCATCTAGTCCTGCGGAAGATGAAAAAGAAGGTAAGGCGGATAAAAAAGCGAAAAGAAAATTCAGAGATAAAAAACAGGATGCCCTGAAAGAAAAAATCGAAGAACTGGAAGACAGGGTAAAACGTCAGATGGCGGAATTTGAAAATTTCCGTAAGCGTACCGAAAAGGAGAAAACCGCCATGTTTGAGACGGGAGCCAAAAGCGTAATAGAAAAGATCCTGCCGGTGGTTGACAACTTTGAAAGGGGCCTTGCGGCAATCCCGGAGGAAGATAAGGGCGCTCCTTTTGCGGAAGGAATGGAAATGATTTATAAACAGCTTATCTCCGAACTGGAAAAAATGGACGTAAAGCCGATTCCGGCGGTAGGAGAGGAGTTTAACCCTGATTTTCACAATGCGGTGATGCAGGTGGAAAGCGAGGAATATGAGTCAGGCATAATTGCCCAGGAGCTGCAAAAGGGTTATACTTACCGGGACAGCGTGGTAAGGCACAGTATGGTGGCAGTGGTAGGCTGACATAATAATTAAGGAAACAATAAACATTTAACAGTATTTTATATGCTAAATAATTTCAATAATATTTCAGGAGGAGATAATTATGAGCAAGATAATTGGTATTGACTTAGGTACAACAAATAGCTGCGTAGCGGTTATGGAAGGTGGAAAACCCACTGTTATTGCAAACGCAGAAGGCGCAAGAACAACACCCTCTGTTGTGGCATTCACAAAAACAGGAGAAAGATTGATCGGCGAACCTGCAAAACGTCAGGCCGTAACCAATGCCGAAAAGACCATTTCATCTATCAAGAGAGATATGGGTACGGACAGAGGCCGTAACATAGAAGGTAAGAAGTATTCTCCCCAGCAGATTTCCGCTATGATTCTTCAAAAGCTGAAAGCCGACGCTGAAAGTTACTTAGGCGAAAAGGTAACGGAGGCGGTTATTACCGTTCCTGCTTACTTTAATGACGCCCAGCGTCAGGCAACAAAGGATGCAGGCAAAATTGCCGGATTGGATGTAAAGCGTATTATCAATGAGCCTACGGCTGCAGCCCTTGCTTATGGCCTTGACAATGAAAAAGAGCAGAAAATTATGGTATATGACCTTGGCGGCGGTACCTTTGACGTTTCTATTATTGAAATTGGCGACGGCGTTATTGAAGTGCTTGCAACCAACGGTGATACACATCTTGGCGGCGATGATTTTGATAACAAACTGACCCAGTGGATGATTGACGAGTTTAAGAAGGCGGAAGGCGTTGATCTGTCAAATGACAAGATGGCTCTTCAGAGATTAAAGGAAGCGGCTGAGAAAGCAAAGAAAGAGCTCTCCTCCGCTACAACCACCAATATCAACCTTCCTTTCATTACCGCAACGGCGGAAGGCCCCAAACATTTTGATATGAATTTAACCAGGGCCAAATTTGACGAACTTACACACGACCTGGTAGAAAAAACAGCCATTCCCGTACAGAATGCTATGAGAGACGCAGGACTTACCAACGCTGATTTGGGCCAGGTGCTTTTGGTAGGCGGTTCCACCCGTATTCCCGCCGTACAGGATAAGGTGAAACAGCTGACAGGACACGAGCCCAGCAAGAGCCTTAACCCTGACGAGTGCGTGGCGCTTGGCGCTTCCATTCAGGGCGGTAAATTGGCAGGAGACGCCGGCGCAGGGGAAATCCTCCTTCTGGATGTAACACCCCTTTCTCTTTCTATCGAGACCATGGGTGGTATTGCAACCAGACTGATTGAAAGAAATACAACTATCCCTACCAAGAAGAGCCAGATTTTCTCTACGGCAGCAGATAACCAGACGGCGGTTGACATTAACGTACTGCAGGGCGAGAGACAGTTTGCAAGAGATAACAAGTCCCTTGGTCAGTTCAGATTAGACGGAATCCCTCCGGCAATGCGCGGTGTGCCTCAGATTGAAGTTACCTTCGACATTGATGCAAACGGTATCGTAAACGTTTCTGCAAAGGACCTTGGAACGGGAAAAGAACAGCACATCACAATCACGGCAAGCTCCAACATGTCCGATGATGAGATCGACAGAGCCGTAAAGGAAGCGGCTGAGTTTGAGGCCCAGGATAAGAAGAGAAAAGAAGCAATTGACGCGAGAAATGAGGCGGATTCCTTCGTATTCCAGACAGAAAAGGCATTAAATGAAGTAGGCGATAAGATCGACGCTTCCGAGAAATCCAATGTGGAAGCGGATATGCAGGCTGTTAAGGATATTCTTGAGAGAACAAAAGATCAGGAAATGTCCGACTCTGATTTAGATGCGCTTAAGGCGGCAAAAGAAAAGCTCACCACCAGCGCACAGGCCCTGTTTACCAAAATGTATGAAAACATGCAGCAGGCAGGCGGTGCGGCAGGCCCCGATATGGGAGCAGGCCCTGACATGAGCGGCGCATCCGACGCCGGCCCGGCAGACGATGTTGTTGACGGGGATTACAGAGAGGTTTAATCCTATAAAGAATATTAAAGTATTTCTTAATAAGATGGTTTTAAACGAATTATTATTGTTTTGATATTTATTATAGGTTAGCCGAAAATGCAGCTCTGAGGAAATGAAAATTCAATGAGGAACCCATACCAAATGCTCTCACGCTCTGCGAGCCGGCATATTGGATATAAAGACGCCGCGCATTTATGCGTGTGTGCTTGGTGAGGTTCTTTCGAAAGCTTTTAAGCTTTTGCCTGGCGTCTGCTACGTTTTTATAGGGCGGGAGCGCGGTGACGACTGAATTTTCATTTCCTCAGAGCGGACGGTTAACCGGTAACTTTGGAAGCTTTGAAAAGGTGCTTGTAAATGAGCACATTTTTGTGTTATAGTATAAAAGATTTTTTGTGCCGCCCCTGGCGGCATGTTGCGCGCTGTAGGCATGGGAGGAAGTAACGATGGCAGAACAAAAACGTGACTATTATGAGGTGCTTGGAATTGATAAAAGCGCAGATGACGCCGCCATTAAGAAAGCATATAGAGCTCTTGCCAAGAAGTATCATCCTGATATGAATCCCGGAGATGCGGAGGCGGAGAAGAAATTTAAGGAAGCTTCGGAGGCTTATGCTATTTTAAGCGATCCGGAGAAGAAGAGACAGTATGATCAGTTTGGCCACGCTGCCTTTGAAGGAGGAGCGGGAGGTTTTGGCGGTTTTGATTTCAACAGCGCTGATTTCAGTGATATTTTTGGAGATATCTTTGGAGACTTTTTTGGAGGCGGACGCAGAGGCAGGGGAAATAACGGCCCGATGAAAGGCGCCAACATAAGAACCAGTGTAAGAATTACCTTTGAGGAGGCCGTATTTGGTGTTGACAAGGAGATTGAACTGACTCTTAAGGATGAGTGCAATACGTGTCATGGCAGCGGCGCTAAGCCGGGAACCAGCCCGGAGACCTGTTCAAAATGTGGCGGAAAGGGGCAGGTGGTATTCACCCAGCAGTCTTTCTTTGGCACGGTGAGAAACGTACAGACTTGTCCGGAGTGTAATGGAACAGGAAAGGTAATTAAAGATAAGTGCGTAGACTGCCATGGTTCGGGATATATAGCAAACCGTAAAAAGATACAGGTATCCATTCCGGCAGGTATTGATAACGGACAGAGCGTCCGTATCCGGGATAAAGGCGAACCGGGCGCGAACGGAGGTCCCAGAGGCGACTTGCTTGTGGAAGTGATTGTAGGGCGTCATCCGATTTTCCAGCGTCAGGACTACAACATTTATTCCACGGTACCGATTTCTTATGCCGTTGCCGCCCTTGGAGGCGACGTTATGGTAGATACGGTAGACGGCAAGGTTATCTATGAAGTAAAGGCTGGCACTCAGACGGATACAAAGGTTAGACTTAGGGGCAAGGGCGTGCCTACTTTAAGAAATAAAGACGTTCGCGGCGACCATTATGTGACATTGGTGATTCAAACCCCTGAAAAATTGTCTCATGAGGCAAAAGAGCTATTGAAACAGTTTGACGCTTTGACAGGCGACAGCTTAAACGCTTCAAAAAATGCCAGGTCAGAGAAGGGTGAGAATAACAAAGAAACCAAGAAAAAGAAATTTTGGAAATAAACAGGGCTTGCAAAGAGGTGGCTGATGGGGAAAATAACGATTCAAAGTATAGCCAGTGATCTGGGGCTATCCAGAAATACGGTCTCTATGGCTTTAAAGGGAAACGAATTGGTCACGCCAAGAACCAGGGAAAGAATTTTGCGGTATGCCGAAGAAATAGGTTACATTGGAAGTTTGCCACGAAGCGATGTCCACGTGGAGGAAGAGACAGAGATATCGCCCTATCAGGTTGTGATTTTGCGCAAGCCTGATGTGGCGGTGTATTGGGATAAAGTGATAAACGGAATATCGGAGGAGGCTTGCAGTAATCACTGCCGCCCCCGTGTTGCGGTGATAACCAGGGAGGACGAGGAGAAAAAAAGACTTCCCTCAGGCCTGGACGAGGGAGTGCAGGCTGTTTTTTGCGTTAAAATGCTGGATCGCGAATATGTGCAAAGAATAAAGCAAATGGGAATACGGGTAATCCTCCTCGATGATTATAAAGATGATATAAACGAAAGGTTAGGAGATGTTGTAAAGCCCGAGAGCTTTCAGCCCACCATCCGGCTGACGCGCCACCTGATTGATCAGGGCATGCGCAGGATTGGTTTTTTGAATGAGAATAGCGGCGCTTATGAGACGATGCATGACCGCTTTGCGGGTTATTTATTTGCCATGAGACAGGCGGGGATTGAGCCGGAGCCGGATTTAGTGAAGCCTGATATGGGCGGAGAGTTTTATGATGTGGGAAATTTTGAAAGGATCGTGGAGAGCTATAAAGTATTACCTGAGGCAGTGGTGTGTGGAAATGACGAAATCGCCAAATATTTGACACAGGCGCTGCGTAAGAAGGGATTAAGAGTGCCGGAGGATGTGGCGGTTACAGGTTTTGATAACGATGAGGAAGGAATGCTGGATCCGTTTTTTTCAACAGTGAATATTGATGTAAAGTGGTTGGGAAAGCGAATGGTCCAGTGCTTCTTATGGAGAATGGCCCATCCGAATGCTCCATATGAAAAGATCGTGGTTTCAGGAGAGGTTATTATACGCAAATCTTCTATTAAATTACGAAAAAAAGATTATAAGGGATAGGATATAAGCTTTAAATTTCATATAGAATCCGGATGAATTGGAAAGGAGTCAGTTTAGCAGCTGGCTCTTTTTTTGTGCGCAGATCTGTGCAGAGGAAGTTTGTGTTGAAAAGTTTGGTAAAGATGCATATTAATAGTGCAAAATAACGCATAAAAGAATAATTGTTTTTATGTATAATGACAAAATGTAGCAAATGAAACAAAATATGTTGACTATAATGCATTAAAGTGCTTTAATTAAACAAGAAGAGGTATCTTATACACGCAATTTCGCACTAAAAGGACTGACTTGATAATGCAAATTAGTTCATTGCGAAATCGCCGAAACCATGAGGAGAGGAGATGGTGAAAATGGCAGCAAATAAAAATGCGGCAAAAATGGATTTTAAAACAAGATGCCAGATGACAATGAGGGATATGGTGAAGTATCGCTGGCTATACTTCCTGCTGATTCCCGGAATTTTATTTTTTGCAATTTTTAAATACGTGCCAATGTACGGTCTGAAAATTGCATTTATGGATTATAACCAATATAATCCGGCGGCCAGTCAGTGGGTAGGGTTGGCACAGTTTGTAAAATTATTTTCCAAACGTTCCTTTTTACCCGTTCTTCGCAACACAATTGTCATCAGTCTGTTAAAGCTGATTATCGGGTTCCCGATTCCGATTATATTAGCGCTTATGATGAACGAAATGAGGAGTCTTAAGTTTAAAAAGGTTTCTCAAACCCTCTTATATCTGCCCCACTTTATTTCCTGGGTTATCTTAGCAGGTATTATCATGACGCTGTTAGACCCGGATAACGGATTGATTACGGAGTGGATTTTAAGGCTTACCGGAGAAAAGGTTATGGTATTAACCAACCAGAAGTGGTTCGTGCCGATGCTGATTGTGACAGACATTTATAAGGGCATGGGCTGGGGTACCATTCTATATTTTGCGGCAATCAGCGGTATTGACCCGGTGCTCTATGAGGCGGCGTCCATAGACGGGGCCGGCAAGTGGAAACAAATGCTCAATATTACGCTTCCGTCTATCATCCCTACCATAGTCGTGTGTTTTATCATGAACTGCGGTAATATTTTGAACGCGGGCTTTGACCAGATCTTTATGTTGTATTCCTCGCACGTATATGATGTGGCGGATATCATTGACACTTATGTTTATCGAATCGGTATTGTCAATGCAGACTACTCTTTCAGTACGGCTGCAGGTATGTTTAAATCGGTAGTTGCCCTTATCTTAATTGTAACTGTAAACCAGATTGCAAAGAAGACAGGTAACGAAGGCCTGTATTAAAAATTGTGCCTGACGCCCCAATTTGCGGGCAGTGCAAGAACGGAGGTAAAAGTACGCACAAGTTTGTGTCTGCGCTGCATCCACAAACTTGATATGCGCAAATAAAGCAAAGGTGAACAAAGTTCACCTCGCAGAAATGAGGAGAATAATGAAGACAAAAAAGATAGCGGGTACTACAATCAAACGCGGCAGGGGTGAGGTTGCTTTTAGTGTATTTAATTATGTATTTTTTGTATTACTTTGTATCATCATGGTGTATCCCTTTTGGCATGTGGTCATGATGTCCTTAAGCTCTGTGGAAGCGACGGCAAAGGGCGGCGTGTTCCTCTGGCCTAAGGGATTTAACCTGGATACCTACATAAAGGTATTCAAAGACCCTTCCATTTGGAGCGGTTATTTCACCACAGTTATGGTAACGCTGGCAGGAACATTTCTGGGGACTTTGTTTACGGCTACGACGGCATACCCTCTTTCCAAAAAAGATTTACCTTTTGGAAAGACAATGCTTTTCCTGGTACTGTTTACGATGCTTTTCTCCGGAGGTATGATTCCCGGATACTTGCTTATGAAAAACCTGAATCTGATTGACAATCGTTTGTCGCTTGTTTTGCCGGGACTTATCAGCGCTTACAACGTTATTATCATGAAAAGCTTTTTCCAGTCCATTCCGGAAAGTCTGGAAGAATCGGCGAAGATTGACGGGGCCACGGAGGTTACGATTTTCTGGAAAATTGTTCTGCCTCTGTCCAAGGCAACCGTTGCGACCATCGCATTGTTTACGGCAGTTGGCTATTGGAACGATTATTTTTCAACGGTACTTTACATCAATACCAAGGAGAGATGGGCTTTGCAGGCGGTGCTGCGTTATATGCTGACAAACACCAATCAGGCCATGCAGTCCGCAGGCGTAACCGTGGCGGCGGCTACGAATGTTACGGCGGCAACCATTAAAGCAGCCTCGGTGGTGGTGGCGACGGTTCCCATTTTATGCGTATACCCATTTGTTCAGAAATACTTTGTAAAAGGCGTAATGATCGGCGGCGTAAAGGGCTAATAGGCTAAGTGACGCCTTGAAAAGATAATTAACCTTGCGTCACCGCGTTTTCGCTCTATAAAAACGCAGCAGACGCTGGGCTCAAAAAAACATCGCCAAGCGCTGGCGTTTTTATAAGAGTTCCTTAAGGTTAATTATCTTTTCAAGACTGATGTTCTATCCCGCTTATGAATTAGAAAATATTTTTAGGAAAGGAAGGAAACTATGAAAAAGAAATTATTGACACTCTTGTTGACAGGAATGATGGCGGTCGGTATGCTGGCAGGCTGCGGAGGCGGCGGTAAGAGCGGCGGCGCTTCGGCTGCAGCCGGGGAGGCGGCGCCTCTTGCGGAGGAAAAAATTGATGTGCTAAATCAGTCGGAGACAATGCGGATGGCGGTTGTCTGCCTGCAGGGCTATACACAGCCCGACAGTGAGTTTGAGCACTGGATGGAAGAACGCTACAATCTGGACGTTCAGGTGATTGCGCTTCCCGGCTGGTCCGATGCGACGGCAAAAATTACGCTGCTGATGGCGGACGAGACGCAAAGGCCGGATATTATCTGGTGGTGGAACATGGAAAAAGATTTTACCGACTGGGTAAATGCAGGGCTTTTGGTGGATGTATCGGCCTATATGGACAGATATACCAACATGCGTGATTATTACAACAGTATTGACCCGGGCATCCTGTTTTATGCGTCTGAAGAAAATGGTTCCGTATACAGAATACCGGGCGATATAGCGGAGCCCGCATGTGAAACCTTGTGGATCAGGCAAGACTGGCTTGACAATCTGAATCTGGAGACGCCAAAGACATTGGATGAGCTGGAAGAAGTCATGTATGCCTTTACCAGTGATGATCCTGATGGAAATGGTATAGATGATACCTATGGACTTGGCGGAGACGGTTATGATATCAGAAGCTTCTGGCCCTGGATTCAGGGATGCGGCGACGGGCTTGGCCGTGATACCTTTATAAAGCTGGAGGACGGTTCCTACGCTTACGGGCCTGTTTCGGAAGACGCAAAGAACTGGTTGGGCAGAGTGCATAAATTGTATGCGGACGGTGTGATTACGCCTAATATTGTTACGGATACGGACCGCGATGAGGAGATGGCAAACGGCGGATTTGGCGTAACATACAGCTGGGTTATTTACAACAATCCGAGCAACGGTACAATGAAATCCTTCTATTCGACCAATCCGGATGCAAAATGGGTGCCCATTGATATGGTGGCAGGAGATAATGGAAATCCTCAGGATGAGCCCGCATCTATCGGGGCATGGTGTTACTTTGGCATTACCAATGTTTGTTCCGACCCGGAACGTGCTTATGCAATCTGGGACGACATGGCAACACCTGAAAATTATATCCACAGACGTTTTGGCGTAGAGGGCAGAGACTATATTGACAATGGCGATGGTACTTATGAGATCATTCATTCCGGTGACGGACCGGAAAACACGGAGCAGGGGCTTGGCATTAAGCTGTTCCAGGATCTTTTTTCCAGAAAGGATGAGTGTAATATTGAAAACAGTGAGGAAACAGCAGCACTGTTTGAGAAGGTAAAAGAAAACAGCCGCGAGGCATATACCCATACAATTGAAAAGAAAAATCCTGCTAAATATGAGGTAAACAATGAATTGGGAACGGACCTTGGCGACATTGTAAAAGAATATATGTGGGGCGTAATCAGTGGAAGCAAATCATTAGATGACTGGGACAGTTATGTGGAGGAAGTCAATGAGGCCGGTCTTCAGGATATTCTTGATGAGCTTAGCGAGCTTCACGGAGCACAGATGAAGCAATACGAGGAATATATGGCGGCACAGGGAAAATAAACTATGAAAAAAGCCCTACGGAGATAAATAAATTGTCTGCCGTAGGGCTTTGATTTTCCACAAACCAATTTGAAAAGAAAGGCAAAAAGATTTAAATGGGAATCAAATATTTTGAAAAAGAAAGAATATTTAAGCTGGATACGCAGTGTACCAGTTATTTCATCGGAGTTGTAGATGAAGAAAAGTTTTTAGGACATGTTTATTACGGGAAAAGGCTCTCGGAGCACAAGCTAAATTATCTTTTGCGGGTAGACGAACCGCCCTTTGTTCCCTCAAAAAATGAAAGGGAAAGGGTATCTTTTCTGGATGCTTTTGCCATGGAGTATCCTACCCATGGAGTTGGGGATTACAGGGAGGCGGCCCTGAGAGTAAGAACGAAGGAGGGCTATCATGCCTGCAGTCTGCATTATGTGTCTCACGAAATTTTTGAGGGAAAGAAAAAAATACCGGGGCTTCCTACCTCTTTTGCAGAGGAATCGGAGTGTAGTACGCTGGAAATTGTGTGTCAGGATAGCCTTTTAAATTTAAAAGTAACTTTAAGCTACAGTGTGTTTGAGAATGAAGATGTGATAACAAGACACGTGGTTGTGGCAAACGGCGGAAAGGATATAATTCGTATTGAAAAAGCTGCGTCCATGTCTCTGGATATGGATAATCGTGATTTTGAAATGCTTACGCTTCATGGTTCCTGGGCCAGGGAACGTCATAAGCAGAGAAGAAAGTTAGGGGCAGGCTATCAGGGAATATCTTCCGGAAGGGGGGAATCAAGTCATCAGAATCATCCTTTCATGGCGCTTTTGACCGGGAGCTGTACCCAAGAACAGGGGGAAGTTTACGGTGTGCAGATGATGTATTCCGGGAACTTTGATATACAGGCGGAAGTCAGTCAGTTTAATTCGGTACGCTGGCAGGCCGGAATAGGAACAAATGATTTTTGCTGGGTGCTTGGGCCGGAGGAGAGATTTTATACACCGGAGGCGCTGCTTACTTATTCGGATGAAGGAATTGACAAGATGACGGCTAATTACCACGCGTTTATCAAAAACCATGTAATACGTGGTAAATACAAAGATAAGAAAAGACCGATTTTAATCAACAACTGGGAGGCGACTTATTTTGAGTTTGATACGGAGAAGCTTTTATCCATTGCCAGAGAGGCGGCAGGTCTGGGCATTGAAATGCTGGTGTTGGATGACGGCTGGTTTGGAAAACGGAATTGGGATGATTCTTCTCTTGGAGATTGGCAGGTAAATAAAGAAAAGCTTCCCGAAGGGCTTTCATACCTTGCCAGGGAGATCAATAAGCTTGGCATGAAATTTGGTATCTGGTTTGAACCGGAAATGGTTTCTCCCGACTCCAATCTCTATCGGGAACATCCGGACTGGGCAATTGCGGTGCCGGGCAGAGCGCCGGGGATGGCAAGATCTCAGTATGTGCTGGATTTTTCCAGAAAGGAAGTGGTGGATCATATCTGGAAACAAATGGAGACGGTGCTAAGAAGCGCCAATGTCGAGTATGTAAAATGGGATATGAACCGCCCCTTAAGCGATCTTGGCAGCGCGGCCTTGCCATGCGAAAAGCAGGGAGAACTGGTTCACCGCTATATGTTAGGCGTTTATGAGCTGCAGGAAAGACTGGTGTCAAATTTTCCGGATGTGCTTTTGGAAAATTGTTCCAGTGGAGGCGCGCGGTTTGATACAGGTATGCTTTATTACAGCCCCCAAATCTGGTGTTCGGATGACACCGATGCAATAGAGCGGCTGGCAATTCAGGAAGGAACCGCAATGATTTATCCTCTTTCCACCATAGGGGCGCATGTCAGCGACTGCCCTAACCATGCGGTGGGGAGAATAACGCCTTTTGAGACGAGAGGGTATGTTGCCCTTGCGGGAACTTTTGGCTATGAGCTGGATGTGACGAAAATCCCGGAAAAGGACAGACAAATGATTCCTGAGCAGGTTGCGCTTTATCATAAATACAATGATTTGGTGAGAAATGGGGATTATTACCGTCTTAAATCCGCACAGGATAACCATTTGTTTGACTGCTGGCAGGTAGTGTCAAAAGATAAAAGGGAAAGTCTGGTGACATGGATACAGGTACTAGGGGGGCCAGGCAGGCGCAGCGGTTTTGTGAGGCTGAAAGGGCTTGCACCGGATAAGCGTTACCGCATAGAGGGCGGGAATATGGCCTTAAGCGGAGATGCGCTGATGCATGCTGGAATTTGTATGCCGGTTATGTCAGGGGACTTTGTAGGGAAACTGATACACCTTATACAGGAATAAAAACGTCCTTGCCCGATTTCCGTTTAAAAAACTTTAGTCATAGAAGCGGCTTTTAAGTCATAAACTGATAATAAGTTATGTGTAATGGGCGGTTTTTGCCTGAGGCTTCAGGTTTCGGTTTCCTTTAAAATAGATACAATATGGCCGGAAAGGCTTGTGTTTAAGCTCTCGGCAACGGGAATCAGGGAAGCAATTTTTTCCGGCTTGCCCATTTGATGGTAAATAGTGGAAAGCAGCTTATAGGTGGCGGTGATATCGGTGTGGGTTTCTACTGCAAACTCCAGGATCCGGCATGCTTCGTCCATATAACCTTTTTCGTAAAGAGCCTGGGCCCAGTTTTGAAGAGTTCGGACAAGAATGGTGTAGCTTTGGTCATAGCGGGACAAAAGGGTGATATTGGGAGCGCCATACATCAATTTTAAATCCGTGTTGCTGATGCCGGTAAAATTGACAATGGGGGATTTGGAAAGCTCGCAAAGCGTATTATGATATTCGGCGATAACAGGGTCCTCCTTCAAAAGCTCCATAGGAAGAAGGTCAAAGGGGATCCGGATATAGTCAAGGTCATCTAAGGGTTTCCGGCGCGTGCTGTTGGCTTCGGCCTCCCTTTGCCAGAACATTTCATTGGATTTTTCCTGGGCGTTCCGGTTTTTTTTGATTTCATAAAGCAGCCAGAGGCAGAATACGATAAAACTTGCAAAAAAGGGGAATTTCATATATAATATCCTTTCAAAGAATATATAATTTTTGGGTAAAGAAAGGGGCATATTTTTCAAATGTTCAATTTCTATAATAAAAAAAGTAAAAAAGTCGTATCGTCTATTATTATTATATTGCTGATACTTGCTATGGTAGTTCCAACTATAGCATCTTTTTTGCATTAAATCAATGAAAAGGTAATACCAGAGTAAGGGGAATGAAGAGAATATGAAAAGACTTTTCAAAGGAGCTATCTGTTTTTTAACTGCATTTTTGGCGCTTGGCAGCGTCAAAATGGAGGTAAAGGCCGAGGAAGAAAACCGTATATTGACGGGAGTTTATGTGGAGGATATGTCCCTTTCAGGCATGACGGAGTCAGAAGCCCGCACTATGGTAGAAGACTATGTGGACAGTGTATGCGGCATGATGATTACGCTGGTTGCTGTGGATGGAAACGAGGTGCAGATCACTCCGGATGATTTGGGCGTTTATTGGAGCAATCAGGATATTATAAAAGAAGCCGCAGGGATTGGTTTAAGCGGCAACGTGGTACAGCGCTATAAGGCCGCAAAAGATTTGCAGTTTCAAAATAAAGTATTCGATCTGGAATTTGGCGTAGATGAAAATCTGGTCAGACAGATTTTGTCGGAGCAATGCTCCGTGTATAACCTGGAAGCCATCAATGCCACTCTTTTAAGAGAAGGAGATCATTTTGTGATTAATGAGGGGCAGACAGGGCAGGTAGTGGATGAGGACGCCTCTGTGGAACTGATTTGCGATTTCTTTCTCCACGATTGGAACAGGGATGACGCTTCTGTGGATTTGGTGATCAAAGTGGATGAAGCAAAGGGAACGGAGGAGGATCTTGCCAAGGTGAAGGATGTTCTCGGCACGTTTACAACCAGCTTTAGCACCTCAGGGCCGTCTAGAAGCGCAAATGTCCGCAATGGCTGTGCGCTGATTAACGGGACTACTTTATATCCGGGAGATGAATTTTCTACTTATGAGGCGGTTTCCCCCTTTTCCCAGGCAAACGGATATTATATGGCCGGTTCTTATTTGAACGGCCAGGTGGTAGACAGCTTAGGCGGTGGAATCTGCCAGGTTTCCACTACGCTTTATAATGCGGTGCTTTTATCAGAGCTGGAGGTTACGGAAAGACATAACCATTCCATGATTGTTACATATGTGGACCCTTCCGCAGACGCGGCAATTGCAGAATCCGCAGGAAAAGATTTCAAGTTCATTAACAATACGGATGCGCCTATTTATATTGAGGGCGTCACCACAGACGATAAGCATATTACTTTTACAATATACGGGTTGGAAAGCAGGGACAGCGGGCACCAGGTAAGATACGAAAGCGAAGTGGTCAGCAAGACATATCCCGATACGGAGGTTATTTATACAAACGCATCCCTCCCTATCGGCTCTGTTTCCGTGCAGTCCGCACATATAGGCTACAAGGCAAACCTCTGGAAAGTAGTTACGGAAAATGGGACGGAGGTGAGCCGGGAAATGATCAATTCCAGCTCCTATAAAGTAACGCCAAGGACGGCCACCGTAGGCGTAAATACGGCTGATCCGGCAGCATACGAACAAATCATGGCAGCCATTGCCACCAATAATATAGATCATGTCCGAAATGTTGCTACGGCTCTTGCCGCTGGCGCCGCTCCACCTGCGGAAGGGGCGCCGGCTGAGGGAGCGCCTGTCCCGGCAGAAGGGATACCGACAGAAGGGACACCTGCGGGGGAAGCGCCTGCACCGGCTGCCCCCGAACAAGCGCCGGTGGAAGCGGCTCCGGAGCAGGAACCGGCACAGTAAGCAGCCGGCAGGCAAAAGATATCGGGCTTGGTAGGTCTCCTTATCTTAGAAAAGGAGCGGCAATGAGGAGAGGGAAAATATCCGAGAGTATCTTAAAACGTTCTGTTTTAAGACCATTAAAAAATTTTGAAGGTGAAGTGCTGAAAGGTGCGGGAGTTGGAAATGACTGCGCCTTTTTGTCATGGGATAATTCCGGTTTCCACGGTCAGGAGGCAGGCAGCGTAATTGCCATGACAACGCAGACGGTTACTTTGCGGGTGAAAAATGCCGCCTATCTGGCAGTGATGGCAGTTGCCAATAATTTAGCAGCCGCAGGAGCAAAGCCGGTGGGAGTGACGTTATCTTTGACATTGCCTGAGGAAACAGAGGAACTGCTTTTAAAGGAAATGATGGAGCAGGCGAAAGTATGCTGTGAAGGGCTTGGCATGCAGATTGTGGGAGGCCACACGGAGATAAGCGGCACGGTCCATATTCCGGTGATTACCGCTTCCGCGGTGGGAAAGCCGTTATGGGGCATAGGACAGCCTGGCGCAGGGCAGGATAAATCGGATGGCGTATTGCCAGGGGATGCGAAAAGTAAGGGTGCGAGAAAAGCTCCCGGAAGAAAAAGTGAAGAAAAGAAAGACAGCCTGGATATTGTAATGAGCAAATGGATTGGGCTTGAAGGAACTTCTGTCATAGCGCATGAGAAAGAAAAGGAGCTTGCAGGCCGTTTCCCAATGCGGATGATTCTTAAGGCGCAGAGCCAGGAGGAATATCTGTCTGTGGCGCCGGAGGCCGCCATAGCCCTTAAGTCCGGCGTTTATGCAATGCATGATGTGAGAAGCGGCGGTGTATTTGGTGCATTGTGGGAATTATCCCAAAAGATGGGCGTCGGACTTTGCATAGATTTAAAGAAGATTCCGGTAAGGCAGGAAACCATAGAAATCTGTGAGTTTTACCGTTTAAATCCTTATGAACTTTTATCAGGAGGCGCTTTGCTTATGGCTGCGGCTCATGGCACGGAGCTTGTGGAGACGCTTAAGGAGAAAGGAATTCCGGCTTTTTTGATTGGCAGGACTAAGGCGGGAAATGATAAAACCATTTTAAACCAGGACGAAACCAGATATTTGGAACCGCCCGGGCCGGATGAAATATTAAAAATTTTTTAAAAATTAACCTTTTGATTCCCGCGGGCAATGAGCCAAGCGGCTGCTCATAGAGACGCAAAGCGTCTCATAGACATTTGGCGAATGCCGCGGGGGCCGCAGCCTTGCTGCCTGGCAGCTCTGCAAGCTTGATGCGTTGTTGCCTGCCGCGGGGGTGTTGACTTGTGCAAGCCATAGAATGGAGGATATTTATGAGAGAACAGATTTTATCTATAATAGAAAAGAACAGCCGGATAGGGGTAAAGGAGCTGGCTGTAATTTTGGGAGCGGAGGAAATTGACATTGCCAATGAGCTGAAGGCAATGGAGGAAGAAGGGATTATCTGTGGCTATCATACGATGATAGACTGGGAGAAAACGTCTATTGAAAAGGTAACCGCTTTAATCGAGGTGCGAATCACTCCCCAGAGAGGGCAGGGATATGATCACATTGCCGAGAGAATTTACAAATATTCGGAAGTGAACAGCGTATATTTGATTTCAGGCGGATACGATCTTCTGGTAACACTGGAAGGAAAATCTTTAAAGGACGTTTCAGCCTTTGTTTCCGACAAGCTTTCCACTTTGGAGGGAGTGCTCAGCACAGCCACTCACTTTATTTTGAAAAAGTATAAGGATCACGGGACAATATTAACCAGAAAATATGAAGATACAAGGGAGAAAGTGACGCCATGAGAAATCCGTTATCAGATATTATTACAGAAATTAAGCCTTCCGGTATCCGAAAGTTTTTTGACATCGTAAGCGAGATGAAAGATGCCATATCGCTTGGCGTTGGGGAACCTGACTTTGATACTCCATGGCATATAAGAGACGAGGGCATTTATTCCCTGGAAAAAGGGCGTACCTTTTATACCTCCAATGCCGGCCTTAAGGAGTTAAAGATTGAAATCGCCAATTATCTGTACAGGACGCAAAAAATTTCCTATGATGCGGATAAAGAGGTTATTGTTACGGTGGGCGGTTCGGAAGCTATTGACATTGCGCTGCGTGCCATGTTAAATCCTGGGGAAGAGGTTCTGATCCCCCAGCCCAGCTATGTTTCCTATGAGCCCTGTACAATTTTAGCCGGCGGCGTTCCGGTGATCATTGAGCTTAAGGAAGAAAATGAGTTTCGGCTGACCGCACAGGAGCTTAGGGACGCCGTCACAGACAAAACTAAGATTTTAATTCTTCCGTTTCCGAACAATCCTACCGGCGCAATTATGGAAAAAGAGGATTTGGAGGCAATTGCGGAGGTAATACGTGAAAAGGATCTCTTTGTAATATCAGATGAGATTTATGCCGAACTGACCTACAAAGGAAAACATGTATCCATTGCAAGCCTGCCGGGAATGCAGGAGAGAACCGTTTTAATCAACGGCTTTTCAAAAGCCTATGCAATGACAGGCTGGCGTCTTGGCTATGCCTGCGCGCCTGAAATTATCATGGAGCAAATGCTTAAAATCCACCAGTTCGCCATCATGTGCGCCCCCACCACCAGCCAATACGCGGCGGTGGAAGCCCTGCGGAACGGGGACGACGATGTGGCAATGATGCGGGAGGCTTACAACCAGAGAAGGAGATTCCTGATGCACTCCTTCCGGGAAATGGGCCTTGAATGCTTCGAACCCTACGGCGCATTTTACGTATTCCCCTGTATAAAAGAATTCGGAATGACCAGCGAGGAATTTGCAAACAGACTGCTCCAGGAAGAAAAAGTAGCCGTAGTGCCGGGCACCGCATTCGGCGATTGCGGCGAAGGATTCCTCAGAATCTCCTACGCATACTCCCTGGAAAACCTGAAAACAGCGCTGGATAAAATAAGCGCATTCGTCACCAGATTAAGAGAACAAAAATAATCATTAATCAGTCAAGCTTCCCGCCTGAACGCAAAGTTCTCCAAAGCAGGAAGCTTTTCTGAGTTAATACTATTACATCGAATAATAAGTTCCTGATACAAACATGTCCACATATATAACAGAAATACGATGTTTTTCTGAAAGTGAATATATCGGAAACTTAATTTATGTTGTACTATCTAATATAATTAGAGGATGCCGAAACGTAGCTCTGAACAGATAGAAATTCAAGGAGGAGCCCACCAAACGCTGTCACGCTTCGCGAGCCAGCTTATTGGCAATAAAAACGCCAGCGCTTAGCGAAGTCCTTTTGAGCTTAGCGTCTGCTGCGTTTTTATAGAGCGAAAGCGCGGCGACGACTGAATTTCTATTCGCTTCGAGCGGCCGGATGACCAAAATGCAAAAAGCGGTGCTTAATAAAAAATTGATATTAGTTCATTTCTTTTTTATGGAATAATTAACAGGGTTGTGCTACAATAAAATTCGGTATTTGGAAACGGTAAGGTACTGCTAAGAAAAAGGGTAAAACTTATGAGAGTGGGATTTGATAACGAAAAGTACTTAAAGATGCAGTCAAAGCGCATTGAAGATAGAATCAATCAGTTTGGGAATAAGCTTTATCTCGAGTTTGGAGGCAAGCTTTTTGACGATTTCCACGCTTCCAGGGTTTTGCCGGGCTTTGAACCTGACAGTAAGCTGCGCATGTTGATGAAACTTTGCGACAGAGTGGAGATTGTAATTGTAATAAATGCGGCGGATATCGAAAAAAATAAAATTCGGAGCGACTTAGGAATCACCTATGATGAGGATGTCCAGAGGCTGAAAAAGGAATTTGAGGACAGAGGTTTTTATGTGGGAAGTGTGGTTATGACACACTATGCAGGACAGACAAGAGCCGCCGATTTTAAAGAAAGACTGGAAAAAAGAAATGTAAAGGTGTATCTTCACTATACGATAGAAGGCTATCCCTCCAACGTACCGTTAATCGTCAGCGAGGAGGGCTACGGGAAAAATGAGTATATCGAGACAACCAGACCCCTTGTGGTGGTAACCGCGCCGGGCCCCGGAAGCGGGAAAATGGCAACCTGCTTATCCCAGCTCTACCATGACCATAAAAGAGGCATCAAAGCAGGATACGCCAAATATGAAACCTTTCCCATCTGGAATATCCCGCTAAAGCATCCGATCAATCTTGCCTATGAAGCGGCAACTGCGGATTTAAACGATATTAACATGATTGATCCCTTTCATTTAGAAGCTTATGGGGAAACAACGGTTAATTATAACCGGGATATTGAAATATTTCCGGTGCTGAATGCAATTTTCGAGGGGATTTATAAGGAAAATCCCTATAAATCGCCCACAGACATGGGCGTAAATATGGCGGGCAACTGTATCGTGGATGATGAGGTCTGCTCTCAGGCTTCTTATCAGGAAATCATTCGCAGGTACTACACGGCCATGAATGATGTGATCAGGGGCAAGGCCAAAGAAAATGATGTTTATAAAATAGAGCTTTTGATGAAGCAGGCCAAGATCAGTACGGATGACAGAAAGGTGACGGTGGCGGCTAAGGCGAGAGCGGAAAGGCTTGGGGTTCCCACCGCGGCGATAGAGCTCTCTGACGAGACGATCATCACCTCTAAGACCACTGCTTTGCTGGGGGCGTCGGCTGCCCTGCTTTTAAACGCCCTTAAGTTTCTGGGCGGGGTAGACCATGACATTCGCCTGATTTCCCCTGAAGCAATTGAACCGATTCAGGAATTAAAAACAAAATATCTGGGTGGAAAGAATCCGCGTCTACATACGGACGAAGTTTTGATTGCGCTTTCCATCTCTGCCATAAATGATAAAAATGCAAAAAAAGCATTGGAGCAGCTTCCCAAGCTGAAAGGATGTCAGGTACATACATCCGTGATGCTTTCGGAGGTAGATATTAAAACATTTAAAAGGCTGGGCGTGGATTTGACCAGCGAACCAATTATAAAAGGAAAGAGTAACTAAATGAGTGAAAACAATTTGAACCAGTATGAGGGTGGTCCGGGATCAAACGGCGGCCCGTCCGGCCCGGGAGGAAACGGCTCCGGCGGGAACGGCGGCCCCGGGAAAGATCCACGAAAACAAAGTATCATTATGTTTGTCATTGCGGCGCTTTTATCGCTCCTTTTGGTGAGCTCCTTTGTGAAGCTGCTGACAGGGGATTCGGAGCAGGAGATTTCCTACAATGAATTTATCCAAATGGTAGAGGGCGGCAAAGTTGAGACGGTGCTGATCGGGACGGACAGGATTTATGTGCAGTCCAAAGCGGAAAAGACCAACCAGTCCCCCATCCTGTATTTGTACGGCATGAATCCTTCCGTAAGCTATTACACGGGTAAGATTGAAGATGATGATACCTTAACGGCGCGCCTTTTGGAATATGGCGTGGAGGTGAAAGGACAGGTGGCGGACGGCACCAGCGCGTTAATCAGTTTTCTGCTGTCTTATGTATTTCCCTTTATTTTAATGTGGGTGCTCCTCAGCCTTCTTTTCCGGAAGATGTCAAAGGGCGGAGGCCCCATGGGAGTGGGGAAAAGTAACGCAAAAGTTTACGTACAGAGGGAGACCGGCGTTACCTTTAAGGATGTGGCCGGCGAGGACGAGGCGAAAGAGTCTTTGCAGGAGGTAGTTGACTTTCTGCACAATCCGGGAAAATACGTGAAAATCGGAGCAAAGCTTCCCAAAGGGGCCCTGTTAGTAGGCCCTCCCGGAACAGGAAAAACGCTTCTTGCCAAAGCGGTGGCGGGAGAAGCAAAGGTTCCCTTTTTCTCCCTTTCGGGTTCTGATTTTATAGAATTGTATGTGGGTGTCGGCGCTTCCCGTGTAAGAGATTTGTTTAAGGACGCCACCAAGAACGCGCCCTGTATTATTTTTATTGATGAAATAGACGCCATAGGGCGAAGCCGTGACAATAAGTACGGCGGCGGTAATGAAGAACGGGAGCAGACCTTAAATCAGCTTTTGTCCGAAATGGATGGGTTTGACACCTCTAAAGGAATTTTGGTGCTTGGCGCTACCAACCGGCCGGAGATATTGGATAAGGCCCTTCTTCGCCCGGGACGTTTCGACAGAAGAATTATAGTGGATAAGCCGGATTTAAAGGGCAGGGTGGAGATTTTAAAGGTGCATGCCAAGGACGTTCATCTGGATATGAGCGTCGACCTGGATGCGATTGCCCTTGCCACCAGCGGCGCAGTGGGCGCGGATCTTGCCAATATGATCAACGAAGCTGCCATCAATGCGGTACAGCACGGCAGAGAGTACGTGACGCAAAAGGACCTGTTTGACGCGGTGGAACAGGTTTTGGTGGGAAAAGAAAAGAAAGACCGGATTATGAGCAAGGAGGAGAGAAAGATCGTCTCCTACCACGAAGTGGGCCATGCGCTGATAAGCGCTTTGCAGAAGAACTCGGAGCCGGTACAAAAGATCACGATTGTTCCCAGAACGATGGGGGCCCTTGGCTATGTTATGCACGTGCCCGAGGAAGAAAAATATCTCCAGACCAAAGAGGAGCTTCACGACAGGCTGGTGAGCCTTCTCGGAGGCCGGGCGGCGGAGGAGCTTGTGTTTGGCAATGTGACCACGGGCGCGGCCAACGACATTGAGCAGGCAACCAACATTGTCTCTAATATGATTACTCGGTTTGGTATGAGTAAGCGTTTTGGGCTTATGGGGCTTGCAACGGTGGAGAGCGAATATTTAGGCGGCGGCGCAAGGCTTACCTGCAGCGACAGAACGGCGGCGGATGTGGATACGGAAATCATGGAAACCCTCAAAGCGTGTTATGAGGAAGCAAAAGAACTGCTGTCAGGAAACAGGGATTTGATGGATAAGCTGGCCGCCCATCTGATAGAAAAAGAAACCATCAGCGGCAAAGAATTTATGAAAATTTACCGCAAGGAAAAGGGCATTCCGGAGCCTGAGGAAGAGGATAACCAAGAGAAAGAAAAGAAAGAAAACCAGGACAAATCTGAGAAAGAAGAGTCAAAGAGCCCGCAGGAGCCTTTCAGTGAAACAGGGACGGAAAAGTCGGAAAATTCCGATGAGCCTTTACGAACGGACAGTGAAAGCAGCCCGAAAGAGGAAAACAATTCTCCTTCGGAGCCTCAGGAACCTTTGGAAAAGAAAGATAATCCGCCACAAAACGGCGGCGGCGAAAATCACGCGACCGGCCGGTTTTCCAATGCGCCGTCAGATTTTTTCTGGAATGGCGGGGAGACCGACCCAAAAGAGTAAAAGATATTTTTTTATAGCAAACGGCATATTTTTGTGTCGTTTGCTATACGTATTTCAGGATAACAGTTTGGATATATTTGCGCCTGCATCCGGATTTGGAATGCCGGCAGGAACAGGGTATTGGAAACGATGTTTGACATTCAGGAAGAATTGAAAAAACTCCCTCATTGTCCGGGGGTCTATATTATGCGCGATAAAACGGACAATATCATTTACGTGGGAAAGGCCATCGACCTGCATAACCGGGTCAGGTCGTATTTTAGAAAAAATATTGGCAGAGGGCCGCAGATTGATAAGATGGTGAGCCTGATTAACCGTTTTGAATACATTATCACGGATTCGGAATTAGAAGCACTTGTGTTGGAAAACAATCTGATTAAGGAAAACAGTCCCAAATACAACACACTCCTTAAGGACGACAAGACCTACCCCTACATAAAGGTTACTCTGGGGGAGGCCTACCCGCGGGTTGTATTTTCAAGGCAGATGAAAAAGGACCGCTCCAGATATTTCGGTCCCTACACCAGCGCCGCGGCGGTGAAAGATACCATTGATTTAATCAACAAACTGTATCAGCTCAGAACCTGCAGCAGGAGCCTGCCCAAAGAGTGCGGCAATGACAGGGCCTGCCTGAACTATCACATTAAACAGTGCGTGGCTCCCTGTCAGGGGGACGTTTCCGAGGAGGCATATCGGGAGAGGATAAAAAAAGCGCTGGACTTTTTAAACGGAAGCTATCAGGAGACCTTAAAAGAATTAGAGCAGAAAATGCAGGAAGCCTCCGAGAATCTTGCCTTTGAGGATGCGGTGCGGTACAGGGATTTATACAACAGCGTAAAGCAGATTGCCTCCAGGCAGAAAATTACGGACAGTGACGGAGAGGATAAGGATATTATCGCGCTGGCGGCGGACGAACAGGATGCGGTGGTGCAGGTATTCTTTATCAGGGACGGCAAGCTGATAGGCAGGGAGCATTTTTACATGATGCATGTGTCGGGCACGTCCCGGCCGCAGATCCTGCTGGATTTTGTCAAACAGTTTTATGCCGGAACGCCTTTTATCCCCCGGGAGCTGATGCTGCAGGAGAAGATAGAGGATATGGAGGTAATAGAACAGTGGCTTACCAGTAGGAAAGGCGGTAGGGTATACATTAAGGTGCCCAGAATCGGAAGCAAGGAAAAGCTGGTGGAGTTAGCCGCCAAAAATGCCATGCTGGTGTTAAGCCAGGACAAAGAGAGGATGAAAAGAGAGGAAGGCAGGACCATCGGCGCGGTTAAGGAGATTGCAAGGCTTTTGGGGCTTGAAAATGTAAGCCGGATGGAGGCTTACGATATCTCCAATATCAGCGGTTTTGCAAACGTAGGCTCCATGGTAGTCTTTGAAAAAGGGAAGCCAAAGCGCAGCGATTACAGAAAATTCCGGATTAAAACCGTTTCCGGGCCGGATGATTATGCATGTATGCGGGAGGTTTTGACCAGAAGATTCCTCCATGGCATAGATGAACAGAAAAAGCTCGAAGAGAAGGAGATGGAAAAGGAGTTTGGGAGTTTTACCAAATTTCCGGATTTGCTTTTGATGGACGGGGGCAAGGGACAGGTAAATATCGCGACACAGGTGCTTGCGGAGCTTTCTTTGGATATTCCGGTCTGCGGCATGGTGAAGGATGATAACCATAATACCAGAGGGTTGTACTTTGAGAATGAGGAAATCGGGATTGACAGGGGGAGCGAGGGCTTTAAGCTGATTACGAGGATCCAGGATGAAGCCCACAGATTTGCGATAGAATATCACCGCTCCCTGCGCTCTAAGGCGCAGGTGAAATCCGTGCTGGATGAAATACCGGGGGTGGGGCCTTCCCGGAGGAAAGCACTGATGAGACGGTTTAAGTCCATAGAGGAAGTGAAAAATGCGGATGTGGAGACCCTTGCGGGGGTGGACGAGATTCCGGAATCGGTGGCTGTGGGGATATATGAGTTTTTCCACGGGGATGATGCGGCAGAAAAGTAGAGGGCTATTGAGATTAGAGTTTTTCTGTGATAAAATATTTAAGATATTTGTTCCTGTGCTTGGTAAGTTGGCATGTTTGGCGGGACTTGGGATAGTATGGGAATTGGAAAAAGTGAGGGAAGGAGTGGGGTATGGCGAGTGTAAAGTTGGAGCGTATTATAGAAAAAATGAAGCTGGAAAATCTGACGCCGGAGTTGGATATTTCTAAAATTAAGATTACACAGCCGGATATTAACAGGCCGGCCCTGCAGGTGGCCGGATATTTTGAGCATTTTGAGGCTACCAGACTGCAGATTATCGGTTTTGTGGAATATACTTATATGGAAGGTCTGCCAAGGGAGCGGAAGGAGGAAATCTATACGAGGATTCTTTCCTGTGATATTCCTGCTTTTGTTTTTTGTCGGGAATTAAAACCTGACGAGCTCTTTATGAAAATAGCGATTGAGAATAACGTTCCTATTTTGATGACGAAAAAGGCAACATCGGCTTTCATGGCTGAAATCATCAGGTGGCTGAATGTAAAACTTGCGCCCTGCATTTCCGTTCATGGGGTGTTGGTGGATATTTTTGGCGAGGGCGTTTTGATCACGGGTGAGAGCGGAATTGGCAAGTCCGAGGCGGCCCTGGAACTGATTAAGAGGGGGCATCGCCTTGTGACGGATGACGCGGTCGAAATCCGGAAGGTGAGCGACGACACGCTGGTGGGTTCGGCGCCGGATATTACAAAGCATTTTATCGAGCTAAGGGGTATTGGGATTGTGGATGTTAAGATGCTGTTTGGTGTGTCCAGCGTCAGAGATACCCAGACCATTGACCTTGTCATTCGGCTGGAGGATTGGGATAAGGAGAAAGAATACGACAGGCTGGGACTTGAGGAAGAGTATACGGAATATTTGGGAAATAAAGTGGCATGTCACAATATTCCTATTCGTCCGGGGCGTAATCTTGCGGTAATCTGCGAGTCCGCAGCCATTAATCACCGTCAGAAAAAGATGGGCTATAATGCGGCCCAGGAATTGTATAGAAGAGTGCAGGAATCTCTTTTAAGAAAACGGGAAGAAGACGATGATGATTAAAAACTTGTCACAGTGCGGTCTTTGCCAAACGGTAACGGAAATTTTTTATAACGAAGGTATAAAATAAAAAAACTATAATAAAGATAAAGAGAGGGTTATTTATGAGCAAATATGTATTTGGAGTGGACATTGGCGGAACAACAGTAAAGCTTGGCTTCTTTGATGTGGAAGGAAATCTCCTTGAAAAGTGGGAAATTCCTACAAGAACCCAGGATGCCGGCAGCAACATTCTCCCTGATATTGCAAAAAGCATTCAGGAAAAAATCGAAGAGAAACAGATTGATATGAAAGAAGTTGCGGGCGTAGGCGTAGGAGCTCCCGGCCCTATTGACAGCAAAGGTATTGTGCATAAGGCCGTGAATTTGGGATGGGATACTTTCAGTATCAAAGATACGCTGGAGGATATTTTACATGTACCTGTTATGGCCGGAAATGACGCCAATGTGGCGGCTCTTGGAGAAATGTGGAAGGGCGGCGGAAAAGGAAGTAACAATCTGATTGTGGTGACCCTTGGCACAGGCGTTGGCGGCGGCATTATTGTGGAAGGAAAGGTGCTCACGGGAGCCATAGGAGCAGGCGGAGAAATCGGACACATTCATGTGGAAGATGATGAGGATGAGTGCTGCGGATGCGGCAATAAGGGATGCCTCGAGCAATATGCGTCCGCAACGGGCATTACAAGGCTGGCCGTAAGAAAACTGGCCGAAAGCGATAAGGAAAGCATGCTCCGCGGGGGGGAAGTGAGTGCAAAAACCGTGTTTGATGCGGTAAAGCAAAACGATGCCCTTGCCATAGAAGTGGCGCAGGAATTTGGAAAATATTTAGGCGACGGTTTGTCCGTGATTGCCGGTGTTGTAAATCCGGAAACGATTGTAATTGGCGGCGGCGTGTCAAAGGCAGGAGAAGTGTTGATGGATTATATTAAGCCGCATTTTATCAAAAATGTTTTCCATGCCAACAGAGAGGTAAAGTTTGCTCTTGCAACCCTGGGAAATGATGCAGGTATATATGGATCTGCCAAGCTGGTGCTTGAAGCTTAGAAAGCGATTGATTGAAGTGGTATCAAAGGCTGCGGCTGGGATACGCAAAGGGTGTAAAGGTGGAAAAATTAAGTTCGGCAATTTATGAATTTATAAAGGCCAATGTGCCAAAAGAGGATATTCTTTTAGATGAGCCTATGGGCAGGCATACGACCTTCCGGGTGGGAGGAAAGGCCCGGTGCGTGGTGCGGATTAGCAGCATCAGGCAGCTTGAAAAGCTTATTCCTTATTTGAAGATAGCGGGCGTTCCCTATTTTATATTGGGAAACGGAAGCAACCTTCTGGTTGGAGACAAAGGGTACAAAGGCATTGTCTTACAGATTGGCAGTAAAATGGGGACCGTTACGGTAGAGGGCGCCTGCATGAGAGCGGGCGCAGGTCTTCCCATGATTCAGGCAGCCAGATGCGCCCAGGAAAACGCTCTTTCCGGCCTTGAGTTTGCTTCCGGGATTCCGGGAACCTTAGGCGGCGGTATTGTTATGAACGCCGGGGCCTATGGCGGCGAGATGAAGCAGGTGGTGAAGGAAGTGACGATCTTAAATGATCAGGGTGAAATCCTTACCCTTGATAATGCATCAATGGAATTTGGCTATAGAACCAGCGTCATAAAAAACAGGCCTTTTGTGGTGATAGGTGCATTGCTTAAGCTCATACCGGGAAATAAAGAAGAAATTTTTGAAAAGATGGAGGAGCTTGCCGGAAAAAGGAGAGAAAAACAGCCTCTTGAATATGCCAGCGCAGGCAGCACTTTTAAAAGGCCGGAAGGATATTTTGCAGGAAAGCTGATTATGGATGCCGGACTGAAAGGGCATCGCGTGGGCGGGGCCATGGTTTCGGAAAAGCACTGCGGATTTGTAATCAATACCGGAACCGCCACAGCGGCGGATATTGCGCAGGTAATTTGGGAAGTACAGGAAAGAGTTAGAGATAAATTTGGAGTCACTCTGGAAAAGGAAGTCATTTTTCTGGGTGATTTTTAAGGAGGTACGGCATGCGTTTTGTGGTGGTAACGGGTATGAGCGGCGGCGGAAAAAGTACGGCAATGCGGATGCTTGAAGATGCCGGCTTTTATTGTGTGGATAATCTTCCGGTTCCGCTGATCGAAAAGTTCGTAGAGCTGATTGCGGTGCCCGGAGGCGAGGTGAGAAAGGTAGCTTTAGGGCTGGACGTGCGGGCGGATCAATCTTTTGGAGACGCCCAGGAGATACTTGAGAAGCTTAGGGAAAACGGATATGTTTTTGAAGTTCTCTTTATGGAGGCAAGCGATAAGACGCTTTTAAGGCGTTACAAGGAGACCAGAAGAATGCATCCTCTCTCCCCGGATGGCAGGATAGAGGATGGGATCAAAAAGGAACGGGCTATTTTAAACAGGATCAGAACCAAGTCGGATTATGTAATAGATACCTCCAATCTGCTGACAAGGGAATTGAAAGAGGAGTTAGATCGTATCTTTGTGCGAAATGAGGAGTACCACAATCTCATGGTTACGATTTTATCCTTTGGATTTAAACACGGCATTCCGGCAGATGCGGATTTGGTTTTTGACGTTAGATTTTTGCCCAATCCTTTTTATATAGACGAGTTAAAACATAAAACAGGAAATGATAAGGAAGTACAGGATTATGTCATGAGTTTTCCGGAAGCCCATACATTTATTGACAAGCTTGTGGATATGACAGAATTTTTAATTCCTAATTATATAAAAGAAGGTAAATATCAGCTGGTAATTGGAATTGGATGTACCGGCGGAAAACACAGGAGCGTCACACTGGCCAATAAACTATACGAGCGCATGAAAGATAAAAGCGGATATGGGATGAAGATTGCCCACCGGGATGTGGGACAAGGCTAGTACGATATTGCCTCCTTCCTCCGCCTTGCATCTGAAACAATCATTCTGCGTCAATGTACCAGAAACTTAATTTTCGTTGTACTGGTTTGAGGAATTAAGATAAAGGGCGGGGATTATGTCATTTTCATCGGATGTGAAAGAAGAATTGGAAAAAATAGTGCCGGAATCCAGACACTGCCAATTGGCGGAACTGGCGGCGCTGATTTATTTTGGATGTAAAATAGACCTCTCCGGTCCAAAGGAGAGTGAAAAGGTCGGTACCGGGGAAGGGGAATACATTTCCATATGTCCCGAAAATCTATTTGTAGCAAGAAAGTACTTTACATTATTGAAGAAAACATTTATTATTAATAATGCGGTTAAAGTACTACAGGCAGTTAAGATTTTAGATGAAACCGGTTACCTGCATGAACTTTCGGAGCAGGTTAGTCCGTTGCTTTTAAAAAACAGCTGTTGCAGACGGGCATTCCTCAGGGGTGTTTTTTTATGTATCGGTTCTATGAGCGATCCTAAGAAAGGCTATCATTTGGAGTTTGTGTGCGAACATGAACCGCAGGCTCTGCAGATCAGGCAGGTTGTCTCCGGATTCGAAATCGAAGCGAAAATTGTCAGACGCAAAAAATATTATGTAGTGTATTTGAAGGAAGGCGCGGGAATCGTCGATTTGCTTAATGTGACAGGCGCGCATATCTCCCTGATGCAGCTTGAAAGCCTTAGAGTTGAAAAAGAAGTGAGAAATTCCATTAACAGAAAGGTTAATTGCGAGGCGGCTAATATTACGAAGACAGTTTATGCTGCCAGCAAGCAGATAGAGGATATTCTGTTTTTGCAGAAAAATTATGGTTTGTCAAATCTGCCGGATAATTTAAGGCAGATGGCAGAAGTCAGGCTTGAACATCCAGAAAATTCTCTTAAGGAATTAGGTACGTACCTTAATCCACCAGTAGGTAAGTCCGGTGTGAACCATAGATTACGAAAGCTCAGTGATATGGCTGAAAAGATTAGGGGTTAAAGGAGGATTTGTTATGAGTGAAAAATTTATCAAAATTCAGCTAAGCGGTGGACTCGAAGCCAGACCCATAGCAATGCTGGTACAGGTAGCCAGCCAGTATGATAGTTCTGTTTACCTTGAAACAGAAGGGAAAAAAGTAAATGCCAAAAGTATTATGGGAATGATGAGTCTTGCTTTGGACAATGGAGAATCCGTAAAAGTAATAACAAGCGGGGCAGACGAGCAGGATGCAATGAGGGGAATCGAAGAGTATTTGAGCGGTGAAAGAGAACAGGACTGATGAAGAGGAAAGTATAAGGGCAAAGCATAAGCTTTGCCTTTTTTGCACAATAATGCGGCCTGCAGAGTATGACAAGGTTTTGGGGTAAGCCGGTTTATGAAATGTAATCGCATTTGCCGGATTGCCCTACGGAGGAAATGTTTATGGAAAAGAAAAAAATGCTTTTTATCTATAATCCCAGAGCAGGGAAGGCGAAAATCAGAAGCAATCTTCTGGATATCATCGATATTTTTACAAAGGCGGGATTTGAGGTGGTCGCTTATCCTACCCAGTCTAAGGGGGACGGAATTAAGGCGGTGAAAGAAAGAAGGTTTGGATATTATGACATTATTGCCTGCAGCGGCGGAGATGGTACATTGGATGAAGTGGTGACAGGAATGATGCAGTGCGAAAGGCGGATTCCAATCGGCTATGTGCCTGCCGGGAGCACCAATGATTTTGCCAACAGCCTCCATATACCCAAGAATATGATTGAAGCGGCCCAGGTGATTGTGTCAGGAGAAAGTTTTGGATGTGATGTCGGTTCTTTTAACGATGATTTTTTTGTTTACATTGCAGCATTTGGAATTTTTACGGAAGTTTCTTATGAAACCCGCCAGGATGTAAAAAACATATTAGGCCATATGGCGTATATATTGGAAGGGATGCGGCGGATTTCGGCAGTAAAGTTTTATGAAATGAAGATAGAGAGTGAAGAATTTTCGGTGGAAGGCGAGTTCTTGTTTGGCATGGTCACCAACTCTGTTTCGGTAGGAGGCTTTAAGAACATCACGGGGGAAAATGTAAAGTTAGACGACGGGGAGTTCGAAGTTACATTGATTAAGAAACCTTCTAATGCCATGGAATTAAATTTAATTATGGCGGCTCTTGTCAACAGGAATATCAATACGGACTGCATGTATTGTTTTAAGGCAAAGTCGCTTAAGGTATATTCACAAGAAGAGGTTGCCTGGACACTGGATGGCGAGTTTGGCGGTAAACACAAAGAGGTGAGTATTCAAAATCAAAAACAGGCTTTGAGCATCCGGATACCATTATGTGAGAAATAGACAGGATGGAAAAAAGCCGGCCCAAAGCTTTGCAGCAAGTGCAAAGTCCCGGGCCGAACAGTTACGAAAAGTTGTCAAATATTTATAAATTTTATTCCATTTTTGTATAGAATGGGGTATAATGGAGAACAACCAGAGTGTTATAAATTTAACGGAGGTAAACGAAATGTTAGTATCAGCAACAGAAATGCTTCAAAAAGCAAAAGCAGGCCACTATGCGGTTGGTCAGTTCAACATTAATAACCTTGAGTGGACCAAGGCTATCCTGTTAACAGCACAGGAAAACAATTCACCTGTCATTCTTGGCGTATCCGAAGGTGCAGGTAAGTACATGGGCGGATATGATGTGGTAGTTGGTATGGTTAACGGCCTTATCAAAGACCAGAACATAACGGTTCCCGTAGCGCTTCATTTAGACCATGGCAGCTATGAGCACTGCTATAAATGTATCGAAGCTGGTTTTTCATCTGTTATGTTTGACGGTTCTCACTATCCGATCGAAGAAAACGTGGCTAAGACAACGGAATTAGTTGCAGCAGCACATGAAAAAGGAATCTCCATTGAGGCAGAGGTTGGCTCTATCGGTGGTGAAGAAGACGGCGTAGTTGGTATGGGTGAGTGCGCAGATCCCAATGAGTGTAAAGCAATCGCTGATTTGGGAATTGATTTCCTGGCAGCCGGCATTGGTAACATTCATGGTAAATATCCTGCAAATTGGCAGGGATTATCCTTTGAGACTTTGGATGCAATCCAGAAACTGACAGGGGAGATGCCGTTGGTTCTGCATGGTGGTACCGGAATCCCTACGGAAATGATTCAGAAGGCAATTTCTTTAGGCGTAGCAAAGATTAACGTAAACACAGAATGTCAGCTCTCTTTTGCGGCTGCTACACGTAAGTACATTGAAGCAGGCAAGGATTTGGAAGGCAAGGGATTTGACCCTCGTAAGCTTCTTGCTCCCGGCTTTGAAGCAATCAAGGCTACTGTTAAGGAAAAGATGGAAATATTTGGTTCTATTGGAAAAGCTTAACAGATGGTGATTTAAGAATCAAAATAAAGGCTGCCCATACAATCAGATGGACAGCCTTTTAAGTGTAATAGGCTGCTCGTTTGGCGAGACTGCCGTTTGATACGATAAGCCGGATTGCGAAATGTGACGACAACTGATAAATTAGGAGGGAATCGTAGTGAGTAAGAAATGGAATGTAAAAATTGATGAGAAAATGTATGACGTTGAGTTAAAAGGCAGAAAGCTTTTGATCAATGGAGATACCTTAAAATTAAGCCAGTACAGAAAAAAGACAGGGATGACGCATGAGGAATACGAGGTTCCGATTGGTTCTAAAAAGGCTCTTTTGGTAATGAAGAATTTAAGCGCCCCTGTCCTTGCGATTGATAATCGGGATTGCGCTACCGGAGAGGAATATGTGCCTATCAAAATGCCCGCATGGTCTTATGTATTCGTCGTATTACATTGCCTGAATTTTTTTAATGGCGCCATAGGAGCGCTGCTTGCGATTATTGGGATTGCACTGACAACATCCATTTCCTGCAATAGAAAAATGAATGTGGCGGCAAGAGTGCTGTTAAATATTGGAGTAGTGGTTATTTCGGTAATTGTGGTATTTGGAATAGCATTTCTTATAGCGGGAATTTAGGAAGGAAACGCAGTGCCGCAAGCACAGTCTGCGGTATAGGAATTTGTGCCGAAGCATCACAAATTCCATGATGGCAGAGCGAAATCTGACATTTCGCTCGCTTCCTCAGCGTAAAACGCTTCGGAATGGAGGAAAAAATGAATATATTTAAGGAAATGGCGCTTTCCATTTATAGTTTCAAAAGCTATAAGGAATTTCTAAAAAATAAAAAGTCTAAGGTGTTTTTATTTGGTATCGTGCTGATGTTTATTTACTTCGCCATAACAATGCTGGTTCCTTTTGCAAGATTTCAGATTAGAACAGGGGGCATAGGCAGACTGCTGGATGAAAATATTCCGGACTTTGAGCTTTCTGACGGAGTACTGTGGGTGGAAGACGTAATTGAATTTGACGAGGCCGGTACTTATGTGTGTATTGATACCAATCCGGAATATGTATTTTACGATGCGGAGGATATGGAAGAGTACCTTTACAGCTATGCCAATGTTATTTTGATGGATTCGGAAAAAATGATTTTAAAGTCCAGTGGACAGGTGCAGGGATTGTATTTTTCAGATCTGGATTTTGAATGCGACAAGGATGACTGGATGGGGTGGGTACCCTTTATCAACTTTATGATTGTGCTGTGCATGATTTTAGCATATATCTGGATGTGCGCATTGTTTTTCTTTGGAGCATTGTTTGTGGCGCTTTTGGGTATGATTGCGGCTTCCTGCATGAAGTATCAGATGACCTTTGGGCAGCTGTATCTTTTGGGAATTTACAGCAGAACACTGCCGCTTATTATAAAGGCTGTGTTGTCCTTCCTTCCGTTTAATATTCCATTTTTCGTAATTATTAATTTTGGCATATCCGTATTTATTATTGTGCGCGTCATTCAAAATCTGAAAGAGCAACGGTTAAATAAGCCCCTGGAATTTACATCCAATACAGGATACAATGGGGTGGATATAAATGGTGATGGCAGTAACGGTAATAATGGAAATGATTTTTCCTGGATGAAATAACAAAGGGGGCTGTTGAAAAACAGCCCCTTATTTTAACGGGAAATTACCGTGCAAGTTCGTCGTCCAGGGATTCTTCCTGCATCTTTTGTATGGCAGGATCAAAGGAGAGCATTGGCTTTAGGTTTACATCTGTCTTTGTGACCTTGCGGGCCAGATAATTTCCGGTGATGGCAAATACAGTGCCGGAAAGAGCAAGAACGCCAATCAGGTTGGGGATGGCCATGAGGGCATTTAAAGTATCGGCAATCGCCCATGCAAGGTCAAAGCTCATGGTAGCGCCAAATATGATACATACAACAAAGATAACTTTGTAAACAATCGTTGCCTTTGTGCCAAATAAGTATTCACAGGATTTTGTGCCGTAGAAGGACCAGCCCAAAACGGTAGAAAAGGCAAACAGGCAGATAGCAATAGCCACAAAGCCACCGGCCAGAGTGCCAAGCCCCTGCGACAATGCTTCGCTTACCAAAGAAGCGCCGGTAGCGGAGGTGAGTACTTCCCCTGTTTCAAGGTTGATAAGGCCGGAACATAGTACGGTAAAGGCTGTCAGGGTACAAACCACTATGGTGTCAAAAAATACCTCAAAAATACCCCACATACCTTGGATAATGGGCTCTTTTACATTGGATGCCGAATGAACCATAACGGATGAGCCAAGTCCCGCTTCGTTGGAGAAAACGCCACGTTTAAAGCCCATGGTCATGGCCTGCTTGATCATCATACCAACGGTAGCTCCTGCAATAGGGCGAAGGCCGAAAGCATTGCTGAAGATAGCGGCAAATACGGCGGGAACAGATGTGATGTTCATAATAAGCACGATGACGGTGCCAAGTATGTAGGCGCATGCCATGAAAGGCACAATTTTTTCCGTTACATTTCCGATTGCTTTAATTCCGCCCAGGATAACCAGTGCGGCGATTGCGGCAATGATGATGCCGGTTGCAATAGGGGGGATCTTAAAGGTATCCTGCAGAGAGCTTGCTATTTCATGTACTTGTGTCATATTGCCGATTCCAAAGGAAGCAAACACGCAAAAAAAAGCAAAGAGGACAGCCAGAGGTTTGGCCAAAATACCGATTCCTTTTTTCTCTTTTAAGCCGTCCTGCAGATAATACATGGCGCCGCCTGACCATTCATTTTTTTCATTTTTACGCCGGTAATAGATGCCAAGCACGTTTTCGGAATAGTTTGTCATCATGCCAAACAGCGCGGAAAGCCACATCCAGAATACCGCTCCGGCGCCGCCTGTGATGATGGCGCCTGATACGCCGGCAATATTTCCCACGCCGATGGTTGCTGCTAAGGCTGTGGAGAGCGCCTGAAACTGTGAAATGGAGCTTTCGTTTTTGTCCGTGTGCGCAGTTACATGCTTTTTCTTGAAGATTGCAAGGAAGGTTTCATTCATCCAGTGTTTCAGATGAGTAATTTGAAAAAATTTCATTCCAACTGTCATGTAAATGCCTGTGCCGATAATCAGGATTAGCATGGGGATACCCCATACCACGCCGTTTATGGCACCGTTTACCTTTGCGATAACGTTCATAACATTTTCCATAATAATCCTCCATTCTTGTTAGCGGCAGTGGAAATTTATTTTATCAAAATTTATTTTATCAAAATTTATTTTGTATTTACACTGCCCTACATTAAAAAAGAGAATTTACCTTACCAGTAAATCCTCATTGATTCGTATATTACTATACAGGAAAAAGAAAGAAAGCACAAGTATAAAATGCCTGAAAACCATTGGAAAGTCACCGGAAAGCATTTTTCAAATATGCTTTAGAAAGGGAGGATGCCAAGTAAACGGCACGTTTACTTGGCATTTATTATGAAAAAGTTATTAATAAATCAATTACTTGTGTATGGCGTTTGTTCTTTGCTGTATCTTATGATGTTAGTATAGGATACAGAAATGTCTAAAGAATGTAAATGCAATTAAGTTTTTTTAAATTAAGTGTGAACAAAATATGAACGCATAATTTGAAAATTCAGCACTGCTCCGGTTCGGGATATTCCACGCCAAAACACTCTACGGTAACGCTTTTCATGACCTGATTTTGGAGAGGCCTGTCGTTGTAATCGGTATCCGTCTCAGCGATACGGTTCACCGCATCCATCCCTTCAATGACTTTCCCAAAGGCAGCGTACTGGCCGTCTAAATGAGGACTGTTTTTGTGCATGATAAAGAATTGTGAGCCGGCGGAATCAGGATTCATGCTTCTGGCCATGGAAAGAACGCCTTCCGTGTGCTTTAAATTATTTTCAACGCCGTTTGCGGAAAATTCTCCTTTGATGCTGTAACCGGGGCCGCCGCAGCCGTTGCCCTCCGGATCTCCTCCCTGAATCATGAATCCACGGATTACCCGGTGAAAAATCAGTCCGTCATAGAAATTTTTGTTGATCAGACTGATAAAATTGTTGACGGAGATGGGGGCAAGCTCGGGATAAAGCTCCGCCTTAATGGTATCTCCATTTTCCATTGTAATTGTCACAACAGGATTTTGAGCCATAGTGATAACTTCCTTTCTTTTTCGTATAAAATGCGATATGATAATCATTACGGTATTTATTTTATAAGAAGTGAAGGAACAATACAATGCTAAAATGTGTTTTATTCTTATTATCGGAGGATTATTATGAGGTTGTTTCTCGGCATCGGGATGTAATCTGTCAAAATTTGTGTCCGCACCAGGTAAGGGTAAAAATAAAAAGGGCTATGGAAATGCCAAAATCAGATAAAGAAGTGTATGACAGGAAAGAAACGCTGCTGGTAACAGATATCCCGGCCGCCGCCGCTCTTTTTCGAAAGGAGGGGTGGTATGTGGCCGCCCTGTATCATGAAGGAAACCAAAAGGAAAGCTTTCCGGCGGTGCAATATGGTATGGAGGATATCTTTCAGGTGGCGTATCAGACTTATGAGGCGGCATATAAAAGAATGGCAGGCCTGCCATGGGACATCCTTGAGACAGAGCGTCTAAGGGTCCGGGAGGGTACCGTGGAGGATGTGGAGGCCTATTACCGGATATACAGTTCCCCTTCCGTGACCCTGTACATGGAGGATCTGTATGAGGATAAAGAGCTTGAGCGGGACTATATGAAAACATATATTGAAAGGATTTACGCTTTTTACGGCTACGGATTGTGGTCGGTGGTCCTGAAGGAAACCGGTCAGGTGATTGGCCGGGCGGGCTTAAGCGTCCGGCAGGGCTTTGATCTGCCGGAGCTTGGGTTTGTGATAGACGTACCGCACCAGCGTAAGGGCTACGGACTTGAGGTCTGCAGAGCCATTCTTGGCTACGCAAAGGAAGAACTTGCCTTTGAACAGGTGCAGGCGCTTGTGGATAAAGACAACTTTATTTCCAAAAAGCTGCTTGAAAAATTGGGTTTTGTGTATGACGGCAGAGTGTGCGTGGAACGCCGGAATTATGAGCTGTTTATAAAAACACTATAAAAATTTTGTTAAAAATTCTTTTGAATAGATTAAAAAAAAGATTGACAGAAAATAGACAGGGTGCTATTATGTCACATGGAGCGAAGGTGCTGTGAACAATCACGGCACTTTTTCTATTTTATGCACAAGCCCGTGCAGAGGAAATATGCCACTGAAGTGGCGCGCGGGCAGGGAGAAAGCCTTTCCTGCCCGTTTGAGCCGGAACGCGTAGCGCGATGGCAATTGATTCATATTTTTTGAAAGAAGCGAAGCAAAGGAGCTTGCAAGAAAGGCAAGGCCCGCGCATTCGCTTTTTTTATTCAAAAGGCTGTCCTTAAAAGCAGGCCGGCATTTGATGAGGAGGAGAAAGCATGAAAGGTTTTTAACCTTTCACGCACAAGTTTGTGTCTGCGCTGCATCCGCAAACTTGTAAGCCATATATGGCTTTGCGCAATAAAGCAGCGCAGAAATGAGGAGAATTATGACAGAAGAAATTATGAGTGCCGTGAGCGGCGAGGTGTTTGGCGTCTGGTTTCTAATTGGAGCCGCGCTGGTGTTTTGGATGCAGGCAGGCTTTGCGATGGTGGAGACCGGCTTTACCAGGGCAAAGAATGCGGGAAACATTCTGATGAAAAACCTGATGGACTTTTGCATTGGAACGGTTGTCTTTATCCTGATTGGTTTTGGCTTTTTATTAGGAGAAGACTTTCTGGGTTTTATTGGGAAACCGGGTTTTGACATTTTCACGTCCTATGGAGATTTTGACTGGTCAAATTTTGTGTTTAACCTTGTGTTTTGTGCAACAACCGCAACCATTGTTTCCGGCGCAATGGCCGAAAGAACAAAATTTTTATCTTATTGTATTTATTCGGCCATTATTTCAGCCTTAATTTATCCCATTGAGGCGCATTGGATTTGGGGCGGCGGCTGGTTAGCGCAGATGGGCTTCCATGATTTTGCAGGGTCCTGCGCCATACATATGGTGGGCGGTATTTCCGCTCTGATTGGCGCTAAGTTGTTAGGGCCCCGTATTGGAAAATTTGTAAAAGATAAGGATGGGAAGGTTACAAAAGTAAATGCATTTCCCGGACACAACCTTCCTATTGGGTGTCTCGGGGTGTTTATCTTATGGCTGGGCTGGTATGGATTTAATGGAGCTGCCTGCACCAGTGTTGCGCAGCTTGGCTCCGTATTTGTGACCACAACGGTTGCCCCGGCAATCGCCACCGTAGTGTGTATGGTTTTTACCTGGGTGAAATATGGCAAACCTGATGTGTCCATGTGCCTGAATGCTTCCCTGGCAGGGCTGGTTGCCATTACGGCGCCCTGTGATGTGACGGATGTGGCAGGCTCTCTCGTGATAGGCGCCGTGGCAGGATTGCTGGTGGTATTTGGCGTCTGGTTTTTGGATTATAAGCTGCGCATTGATGACCCGGTAGGGGCTGTGGCGGTGCATTGTTTAAACGGAATCTGGGGTACAATTGCGGTGGGCCTTTTTGCCACTACATCCGCTCCCGGAAATGACAGTGTGGCAGGGCTTTTCTACGGCGGCGGCTTTCGGCAGTTAGGGCTCCAGCTAATCGGGTTTGGCGCAGTAGCCCTGTGGACGACGGTTACAATTACAGTTGCCTTTCTTATAATTAAGGCCGTAGCCGGGCTCCGGGTGAGTGAGGAGGAAGAAATCGTGGGGCTGGATTCCTGCGAGCATGGCCTTAGCTCTGCTTATGCCGGCTTAAGCATAATGGATATTTCCAATACAATGACAATGGAAGTAAATGAAAATACAAGCCTTGGAACAGACGACTACGAAGCGGCCTCGGCAACGCAGAGGGCGGCGGCGGTGAAGGTAGTATCGCCTATGGAAGAACCCGCGGGAATCTACAAGGTAGCTATTATTGCCAAGCTCTCCCGATATGACAAGTTAAAAAAGGCTATGAATGACTTGGGCGTAACCGGTATGACGGTTACACAGGTTATGGGCTGCGGTGTGCAAAAGGGAGCCGGAGAAATGTACCGCGGGGTCGAGCTTGACGCAACTTTGCTTCCCAAGGTCAAGGTTGAGGTGGTTGTAAGCAAGATTCCTGTCAGCAAAGTGATTGAGGCGGCGAAAAAAGCCCTTTACACCGGACATATTGGTGATGGAAAGATTTTTGTATATCATGTTGGAAAGGTGGTTAAGATACGTACGGGAGAAGAAGATTTTGACGCTTTGCAGGATGTAGAATAAAACCGTTTTTCATGACTGTTCAGCCTTTGGCCTTATAGTCACTGAATCCGGCTGTTAGAGGTTCGCCTTCGGCGAAGAGTCGGATTCTCTTGGTATAATTTACGCTTTCTTGCGGTCGGCGCAACAAATGCACAGACCTGGCTAAATAGCTACCGCTTTTATCTAATCCCTTAGTTTAGTATAGAAAGGCAAACCCTCAGGCGCTCCACCGCCTGGGGGTTTGCCGCTTAGTAAAAACATCCAAAAAATATGATTTTAAATTCAATTCTATGGATAAATTGAATAATATTTGACAATATAAAGTGTTTGTGATAGGCTAACATTATATTGGATAATGATTATACGTTAAAATCAAGGGCTGCCGCGGTTTTGGGGCAGCTTACCGATGGAAAAATGTGACAAAGGAGCTGGCTTCTGTCAACAGATAGAAGGCAGTTTTTTATCATAAAAATTTTGGACGGAGCTGATTCATTTAGGAGGGAATTGGACATGAATAAAGGAAAATATTATATTACAACGGCGATTGCCTATACTTCGGGGAAACCTCATATCGGCAATAGCTATGAAATTGTGTTGGCGGATAGTATTGCCAGGTTTAAAAGAAAGGACGGTTATGATGTATTTTTTCAGACCGGAACCGATGAGCATGGGCAGAAGATAGAGCTAAAGGCCCAGGAAGCGGGGATTACGCCCAAGGAATATGTAGACGGCGTAGCGGGAACAATTCGGAATCTGTGGAATTTAATGGATACTTCGTATGACCGTTTTATCCGTACAACGGATGATTTTCATGAAAAACAGGTTCAGAAAATTTTCAGGAAGCTTTATGAGCAGGGAGATATTTATAAGGGCTCCTATGAGGGGCTTTATTGTACGCCCTGTGAGTCTTTTTGGACGGAATCCCAGCTTGTGGACGGCAAATGTCCTGACTGCGGCAGGGAGGTAAAGCCCGCGAAAGAGGAAGCATATTTCTTTAAAATGAGCAAGTATGCGGACAGATTAATTGAGCATATCAACAGTCATCCGGAATTTATTCAGCCCGTATCCCGAAAGAATGAGATGATGAATAATTTTCTCCTTCCCGGCCTTCAGGATTTGTGTGTTTCGAGAACCTCTTTTACATGGGGGATTCCGGTGGACTTTGATAAGAAGCATGTGGTGTATGTGTGGCTTGATGCTCTGACCAATTATATCACGGGCATTGGATATGAATGCGGAGGGGAAAGCTCAGAGCAGTACCACAAGCTGTGGCCTGCCGATTTACATTTAATAGGAAAAGATATCATTCGTTTCCATACAATATACTGGCCTATTTTCCTGATGGCCTTAGGAGAACCGCTGCCGAAGCAGATTTTTGGGCATCCATGGCTTTTGCAGGGGGATGGAAAGATGAGCAAGTCCAAAGGAAATGTGCTTTATGCGGATGATTTGGTAGATTTCTTTGGGGTTGATGCGGTACGCTATTTTGTACTCCATGAAATGCCTTTTGAAAATGACGGCACTATTACGTGGGAACTGATGGTGGAGAGGCTTAATTCGGACCTTGCCAATACCCTTGGAAATCTGGTTAACAGAACCATTTCCATGAGCAATAAATATTTTGGCGGCGTGGTAGCGGACAAAGGGTGCGGCGAGGATGTGGATGAGGATCTTAAGAAAGCAGCGCTTAGCGCCTACCCAAAGACCGCGGGCAAAATGGAAGAGCTGCGAGTGGCGGACGCTCTTACGGAGATCTTTGCGCTGTTTAAACGCTGCAATAAGTATATTGATGAAACGGAGCCCTGGGTACTTGCCAGGGACGAGGCAAAAAAAGACCGGTTATCTACGGTACTGTACAATTTGGTTGAAAGTATTTTAATTGGGGCGTCCCTGCTTGAGCCGTTTATGCCTTCTACCGCAAAGAAAATTGCCGGACAGCTTAACGCCGGTCTGAGGGGCTTTGAGGAGCTTGGGGAATTTGGGAAATATATATCCGGCAACAAGGTGACGGAAAAGCCTGAAATTCTCTTTGCACGTCTGGATGTGAAGGAAGTGGTGGAGAAGGCGGAGGCTATGTTTGAGGAAAGAAAAACGAAACAGGCAGGCGTTTGCAAAGAGAAGGAAGCAGAACCTGCGGACGGCATTGATCTTGCGCCTAAGGCGGAAATTACCTATGACATGTTTGATAAAATGCAGTTCCAGGTGGGCGAGATTATCGCCTGCGAGGAGGTGCCTAAGTCAAAAAAGCTACTGTGCTCTAAGGTGCGCATAGGCAGCCAGGTAAAGCAGATTGTTTCCGGTATTAAACAGCACTATAGCGCCAAAGAAATGGTAGGAAAAAAGGTTATGGTGCTGGTGAACTTAAAGCCTGCCACTTTGGCTGGAGTGGTCTCCGAGGGAATGCTGCTGTGCGCGGAGGACGCCGAAGGAAACCTGGCGCTGCTTACACCGGAAAAGGAAATGCCGTCAGGGGCGGAAATATGTTAGAGGAAGGTACTGTGAAAATAAATTTTCACGGACAAATTTGTGCTTGACGCCCAAATTTGGGGGCCATTGGAAGCATGGAGGATTACAATGGTAAAAAAAATTGAATTTACATTTGATTCCAGGGATGGGATGACAAAGATACATGCCGTCAGATGGATACCGGAGGGGAAAGTGCTCTGTATTCTTCAGGTAGTGCATGGTATGGCAGAGTACATTGAACGGTATGAAGCTCTGGCACAGTATTTAGGGGAGAAGGGAATACTGGTAACCGGTGATGATCACTTAGGACATGGAAAAAGCGTGGGAGCGGATGGGACGTATGGGTATTTCTGCGAGCAGGATCCGGCCACAGTGGTGGTAAGAGACGTTCACCGTCTGAAAAAAATGACACAGGAGGAATACCCAGGCGTACCTTATGTTATTTTGGGACACAGCATGGGATCCTTTATTGCCCGCAATTATCTGTTTAAATACGGAACAGGAATACAGGGCGCGGTGATATGTGGAACGGGCTCACAGCCTAAGGCGCTTGTAAAGGTGTGTAAACTTCTGGCAGCGGTACAGAGCCTTTTTTTGGGATCAAAGCATACCGCAAAGCTTATGGATAAGCTTGCCTTTGGCAATTACAACCAAAAAATAGCGGATGCAAAGACTCCTTTTGACTGGCTTTGTACGGATAAGACTGTGGTGGACGCTTATATGGAAGATAACCTGTGCGGTTTTACCTTTACCGTCAATGGGTTTCAGACCTTATTTACACTGATTGACAGGCTGAATCAGGAGGAAAATCTGCTGCTGATGCCAAAGGAGCTTCCGGTGTACTTTATTGCAGGGGATAAGGATCCGGTGGGGAATTATGGAGAGGGCGTGAAGAAAGCCTTTGAGGATTTTAAGCAGGCCGGTATGGAGCGCATTTCCATAAAACTTTATCCGGGAGACAGGCATGAGCTGCTCAATGAAAAGGATAAGCATAAAGTATATGAGGATCTTTACCCGTGGATTATGGAGAGGGTAAAGGAATATCAGCTTTAACATTTTGAAATTTTTTAAGAAGAACTTTTATCTGCGGCTTAACTGCTGCAGGTTTAAAGAAAGGCATGGGTAATGAATTGAAAAAGAAATTTTTAAAAATTTTTCCCTGGATCCTGGTACTGCTCCTGGCATTTGGAATGAATGTTCATGCCTCCGAAGATTCGGACGGGGCGGCAGACGATGTAATTGGACAGGTGAAGCAGGAGCTTACCTCAATTTTTGAAAATGTAGATAAGGAAACGGCGGAAGAAGTTTTTTCGTTTTTGAAGGAAAAGATCTCAGAGGGGAGTTTAAGCTCGGAGGAAGGGCTTTTAAATGCCATCCGCGAGGGCAAAGAAGAGTTTGGTGTGGAAATTGCCAGGGAAGATGCAAGAAAGCTGGTTGATACCATGAATAAGCTAGAGGGAATGGGTTTTTCAGCGGAATATGTGCTTGATAAAACGGAAAGCCTTTACCAGGAATATGGAGCTGACTTTGTGGATCATGTGGACGAAATTGTAACGGGCGCTGTGAAAAATGCGGCATCTAATGCGGTAGGGAGCTTTTTTGGCAATTTGAAAGAATCTGTTAAAAGCTTTTTTGCAAGCCTGTTTTCTTAACTTTTCCGGAACTGTTACGGGGAATAAAATAATTGAGAGCTGTAAATAAATAATTTGGAGGAAAGAAAATTATTTATTGCAGCTCCTTGTATTTGGAAATGAAAGAAAGCGAATGGGGAAAAGAGGAAAGAGTGAAAGATTTTCAATCTTTCACTCACAAGTTTGTGTCTGCGCTGCCTCCACAAACTTGTAAGCCATATATGGCTTTGCGCAATAAAGCAGCGCAGAAATGAGGAGATTTATGAAAATTGCATTTTATGGAACAAAACCTTATGACAAAATATGGTTCGAGCCCATGGGAAAGGAATATGGGTTTGACATTCATTTTATTGAAGCGGCCTGTAACCGGGAAACGGTTTTTATGGCGAAAGGACATGACGCAATCTGTATATTCGTGAATGATTATGTGGATGCGGAAATGATAGATGCCCTTTATGAAATGAAAGTCAAGGCAATTTTGCTGCGCAGCGCAGGCTTTAATAATGTAGATGTAAAGGCGGCGGAAGATAAAATAGTGGTTCTTCGGGTACCCAGTTATTCTCCGGAGGCGGTCGCGGAATTTGCTATGGCGCTGCTTCTTACGGTAAACAGGCTGACCCATAAGGCATACAATAGAACCAGGGAATTTAATATGAGTTTAAATGGGCTTATGGGAACGGATTTGTATGAAAAGACAGTGGGCGTTATCGGCACAGGAAAGATTGGGCAGGCGATGATCAGGATCTTTAATGGTTTTCAGACTCATGTGCTTTGTTATGACCCCTTTCCTGTAGAAGGGTTAGAAGCGGAGTATGTGTCTCTTGACGAGCTGTTTAAAAGCTCGGATATTATTTCCCTTCATTGTCCCCTTACATCAGATACAAGGCATTTGATTAATAAGGATACGATTGCCAAAATGAAAAACGGTGTTTATCTGGTAAATACTTCAAGAGGCGCTCTGATCAACACGGAGGATTTGATCGACGCCATGCTGGAAGGGAAATTTGGCGGCGTAGGCCTGGACGTATACGAGGAAGAAGAAGGGGTTTTCTATGAGGATAAGTCCGGCGATATTATGGTAGATGATAATTTGGCGCGCCTTATGACGCTCCCAAATGCGCTGGTCACTTCTCATATGGGATTTTTTACAAAGGAGGCTATGCAGGCGATTGCCCGTACAACGCTGGAAAATGCTTATGCCCTGGAGAACGGGCTGCCGCTTGTTAACCGGGTAGGGATAGAAATGGTTCAGGCGTGATTGTAAAATATTTTTTTTTCTGCTATAATCATACAATAATATTGTGCAATAGAACTATTGGCGCAGTATCGCAAGGGAGCTTGCGATATGCAGGAGTATAGCAATGGAACAGGAAATATCTTACGAAATTCGTTTTGCAGGCCAGGATGACTGGGAGGAAGCCATTGGGCTGGCCTGGAAAACCTTTTTAGAATTTGAAGCGGCTGATTATACACAGGAGGGAATCAAAAGCTTTGAAGACTTTATCACAAATTCAAGTGTAAAAAATATGTTTGTGATGGGCATGTATCAAATGATGGCAGCCTATGATAAGGGCAGGATTGTAGGGATGATCACGCTGCGCAATGAAATGCATATTTCGCTCCTTTTTGTAGATAAAGATTATCACAGACGGGGAATTGGCAGAGCTTTGGTTTTGAAACTGGCCGCTTATGTGGAGGATGAGCTGGGAAAAAGCAGACTGACGGTGAACGCTGCGCCTTATGGGATAGATTTTTATCATAAGGTTGGTTTTCGGGATTTAGGGCCGGAGGTCTGGCAGGACGGGATTAAATATACACCGATGGAATACATCCTTTCAGACAAAAGTGTTAATTAAGTGGGGGTATATGTATGGAATATATTCACAGCAAAGATATTTTTCTTTTAATGAGAGACACCTTAAAGTTGATTGACCGCAAACCGATGGATCACGGTTCCAGAGTTGCGTATTATTTGTATAAAATGCTGGAATGCAAGGGCGGTTTTGAAAAGTTTGAGCTGGCTGATTTTGTGTTTTTAGCGTCTCTTCATGATATAGGCGCATACAAAACGGATAATTTAAAAGATATGCTTCAATATGAGTTTAAGGAGACCATGGCTCATAGTGTGTACGGGTATCTGGTTTTTAAATATTTATCTCCTTTAAGTGAGCTTTCCCAGATTATCCTTTATCACCATATGGATTATTCCCGGTTAGAAGCCATGGGTCATGAATATAAAGAAGTCACCGCATGTTTAAATCTGGCGGAAAAAATTGATATTTATTCCACAATTCTCGGGGATAAATTTGCTGTGAGCAGGCTGGAAAAGCACATTGGCACAATATTCAGCAAAGACTCTTATGATCTGTTTAAGCAGGCAGAAGAAAAATACGATGTGATAAACAAGGTAAAAAGCGACGACTACAAGGCTGAATTAGATGAAATCACGGAGTACATGATTTTTACCAATGCGGATAAGAAAAAGTCGGTGGAAATGCTCATGTATATCCAGGGCCTTAAGGAAGAAAATTTAGTATTTAACGCCGTTACCTGTACCTGTATAGCTGAGATTTTAGGACAGAAGGCAGGGCTCAATGAATTGGAGAGGGAGCAGCTTTATTATGCGACGCTCCTTCACGATATAGGGATGCTGGCAATTCCAAATGGGATCACGAACGCGCCAAGGAACCTGACGCCGGAAGAATACAAAAAAGTAAAGATGCACGTTCTTCTGGCGGAAAAGGTTTTGAAAAACAGAATGGCTGAGGAAGTTATGGGAATTGTGGCAACTCACCATGAACGGGGGGATGGAAGCGGGTATCCAAGAGGGCTTAAGGAAGCCCAGATGAACCGCAATCAATGGATATTACAGCTTGCGGATTCCGTGTCGGCGTTATTGGCTGTGAAAACTTACCGACCGGCGCTGAGCAGAGACGAATTGAGCGCGCTGTTACGCAAGGAAGCCGAGCAGGGCAAGTATAATAAGATGATTGTAAATCTGTTTTTAGATGGGCAAAGCGAGATAATGGATTATGTGGAGAACCGGGTGGATAAGACTCTGGTTACCTATCGCAAATTAAATCAGCAGTATAAAAAGGTTTCCAGGAATTTTGGAGAACACCGATGACAATAAGTATACATAAAAGTACGCAAGAAAAGGAAGGGGCAAGTTTTGGGCAGATTTTTTAATATGGACAGCCCGCTGTTTAGCTTTTTAAACAGGGTAGCGGATTTAATTATACTGAATTTACTTACGTTGGTTTGCTGCATCCCCATTTTTACGGTGGGAGCTGCTATGACGGGTTTAAATTATGTATGCCTTAAGATGGTTCGAAACGAAGAAGGATATATTGTAAGAGGTTTCTTTAAGTCCTTTAAGCAGAATTTTAAGCAGGCAACCGTTATATGGCTGCTGATTCTTTTGGTAATTGGCGTATTGGCGGGAGATATCTTTATTTTGGGATATTCTACCGTCGTATTTCCCACATGGATTAAAGTGGCGCTGCTGGCGGTGGGGCTGATAGTCCTTGTAGGGATTATGCATGTGTTTCCTGTTCTTGCCAGATTTGACAATACAATCAGAAATACATTTAGAAATTCTCTGTATATGGGAATTTTAACACTTCCCAAAACAATTCTTATGGTAGTGATTTGGATTCTTCCTGTTGTGATTACGGCGCTTTCCTTCCAGGCTTTTCCTTTCGTTTTCCTGCTGGGAATTTCCGGCCCGGCCTTTTTGTGCGCACTTTTGTATAATAAGACTTTTAAACGCTTTGAGCCGGAGGAGGAAGAAGTGGCGGGAGATTATGAGTGGACGATAGCTGTTGAGGACGAAGGGGAAGAGGGGACAAAAGCTGAAAAGGCCGGTAGATGAATTGTACAAAATGTCCATATATGTCTGACTTTTTTGTACGTTTTGCTGCCTGATAGGAAAAGCATAAATAATTATAAGCATTTTCTCTAATACAATATAAAATCTTTGTGGAATAGTGGTATAGGCAGAATTGGAAATCTCATGTATACTTAGCATAGAGTTAAAAATTCCAAGGAGGCAAATAGAATGGCAAGTTTATCGTTAAAGAACATCTGCAAAAAATACCCCAATGGATTTGAAGCCGTGAAAGATTTCAATCTTGAAATTGCAGATAAAGAATTTATTATTTTCGTAGGTCCTTCAGGATGTGGTAAGTCTACCACCCTTCGTATGGTTGCAGGCTTGGAAGATATTTCTTCCGGCGAATTGAAGATTGGCGACAGAGTCGTTAATGATGTTGAGCCTAAGGACAGGGATATTGCAATGGTATTCCAGAATTACGCTTTGTATCCTCATATGTCAGTATATGATAATATGGCTTTCGGACTTAAATTGAGGAAAGTTCCGAAGGATGAAATCGATAAGATGGTTAAGGAAGCAGCTAAGATCCTTGACCTGACAGCTCTTCTCGACAGAAAGCCTAAGGCTTTGTCCGGTGGTCAGAGACAGCGTGTTGCTATGGGACGTGCCATCGTTCGTAATCCTAAGGTATTCCTGATGGATGAACCTCTTTCCAACCTGGATGCCAAATTACGTGTGCAGATGCGTATTGAGATTGCGAAACTGCATCAGAGATTAGGCACCACCATTATCTATGTAACACATGACCAGACAGAGGCTATGACCCTTGGCGATAGAATCGTAGTTATGAAGGACGGCGTTATCCAGCAGGTAGATACGCCTCAAAACTTATATGAGAAGCCGGCTAACCTGTTTGTAGCAGGATTTATGGGATCTCCTCAGATGAACTTCCTTGATGCGGTAGTAGAAGTAAAGGGCGATGGGGCAAGTCTGAAGGTTGCCGGAAAGAATATTGAACTTCCCAAATCTAAAGCGAAGAAATTGATTGATGGTGGCTATGCAGGAAAGACAGTTACCTTTGGTATCCGTCCTGAAGACGTATATGATTCGGAGGCATTCGTTAGCTCAGCTCAGTGCGTATTCGAGTCAACTATCAAGGTTTACGAATTGCTTGGCGCAGAGGTTTATTTATACTTTGATCTGGCTGAGTTCCCGATTACGGCAAGAGTTGATTCCCGTACGACAGCAAGACCTGGCGATTCGGTTAGGTTTGCATTTGATGTTGATAAGATTCATGTATTTGATAAAGAAACTGAGCATGTTATTACTAACTAGTAATAAGTATATACAAAAAAGGATGCCAACGGCATCCTTTTTTTTGCACAGGGGTGTGTATGGACAGCTTCCGCTATCGCCCCGCGCGGCGAGCAGGGGAAAACCCTTCTCTGCTTGATTGTAAAACCCGTTTTAGAAAGGATATGAAGGGATGATTTCAACACAGATTATAGTAAATTGCATTGAAGAACTTCGCTCAATTACGAAAGTGAATTTGGCGATTTTTGCTTTGGATGGGGTAGAGGTTGCTTCCACCTTTGACAGTAGTGATATACCGGAATATATTATTAAAGGATTTGTTGATTCCCCGGCAGACAGTCAGGTAATAGGGAGAGATCATTTGTTTAAGATAACAGATGACGGGGAGCTTGTGTATATTTTGATTGCCAGGGGAAATAATGACGAGTCGTATTTGATTGGAAAAATAGCGGTCAGCCAGATGCAGCAGCTTATGACAGCCTATAAGGAGCGGTTCGATCGCAATAATTTTTTCCAGAATCTGCTGATGGATAATCTGCTTTTGGTTGATGTTTATAATCGTGCGAAGAAACTTCATATTGAGGTGATGGTCCCGAGAGTTGTATTGGTAGTTGAGACGGGGACGGAACAGGATGGTACGGCAGCAGAGTTTTTGCGAGGTATGTTTTCTTCTCAGTCGGGAGATTTTATAACGGCAGTAGATGAAAGCAATGTGATTTTGCTCAAAGCCCTTGACCCAAAAGAAGGGTACAGGGAAATTGAACAAACGGCGCAGACCATAGTAGATATGATGAGCACGGAAGTAATGATGAATGTCAGAGTGGGATATGGAACCATTGTGCAGGAACTAAAGGATGTGTCCAAATCCTATAAAGAAGCAATGATGGCATTGAACGTAGGGAAAATATTCTATGTAGAAAAAAAGGTAAATTCTTATGGAAGCCTTGGCATAGGGCGCCTTATTTATCAATTGCCGGCTAATCTGTGCAAGATATTTATCGAGGAAATTTTTGGAAATAACGATCCGGGAGATTTTGACGAGGAGATTGTCACCACTGTAAATAAGTTTTTTGAGAATAATTTAAATGTGTCCGAAACATCCAGGCAGCTTTTCGTCCATAGAAATACGCTTGTATACAGGGTAGAAAAACTACAGAAAATTACAGGACTTGACGTAAGGACCTTTGACGACGCGCTTACTTTTAAAATTGCCATGATGGTATATAGTTATATGCAGTATCTGGAATTACAAGATAACTAAAGTGTGCGATAGTTTCGTATTTACCATTTGCTAAATGATTTGCCTTATGGTAAATGGAATGAACAACCTTATTTCCGAATACAATGGTAAAGAATGTAACCGTATGGCTTTCGGCCAAGCTGTTACGGGAGAACTGTTGGGAGGGATAAGGTTGTATTTGTATGAAAAGAAAATAGTTTATCTGACTTTATCACAGAACGGGATTAAAAAAGCTTCTGCCGGATTTGCAAGGGTATCCAGGGAGAAGGATGCATTTGTTGTGGACATACATATAAAGAGCGAAGGAATATTTTTTGGAAAGAAATATTCCCTTTGTTTGATATCGGACGGAAGAGAGATAGAGTGGGGAACCATAACAGGGCAGCAGGGGCGGGCAGACGCCCACAGGAGCTTTGCCCTGCAAAAGGGGGTTGCCCGTTTTGGGGAGGAAGAATTTAAGGAAGAAGACCTGTATGGCCTGTTGATCCGCCTGGATGGCCCATATGAAATTTCCGGACGCTGGCAGGAGGATGAAAGTAATGGCGGGGAACAGAAAAGTCCGGAAGTTTTAGCAGCGGACAGGGCTAAAAAAAACCTTATGGAGAAAGCGTCCGCAAAAGAAAAGAACAGGAAGGGAAGGCTTGTACCTGCGGAAGAAGTGTCCATGGCAAAAACCGCAGGGGAGACAGATGCAAAAAAAGAAACCAGGCGTTTGGAGGAGGAGAGGATGGCTGTTCATATGGCGGAAAGAGAAGAAGAACCGGAAGGCTTTTTTCCGCAGCCGGCTGCAGGCGATAAATGGGAGCAGCTTTTAAGAAGCTACAAAAATGTGCATCCTTTTGGAGATGAAAGGGTTTTTTTGTCTATAGAACCAAAAGACTTTGTTGTGTTGCAAGCCCCCTATCAAAGACTCGTAAACAACAGTTTTTTGCTACATGGATTTTATAATTACCGGCATATGATTTTAGGGCCTGACAAGGAGCTTGGGAATGGCGATGGGAGCTGCTTTTATCTGGGAGTGCCCGGAACTTATTTTGAACGGGAAAAGATGGTGGCAGTTATGTTCGGGTTTGAAGGATTTGAGTGTGACGGAGCTGTGGAAATCGGGAAGTTTGGATATTATATGCGGCGTGTGGAATTATAAAGGAACCGGTCTTTACGCTCAGGGAAACTGCCATGCGTTACCAATACAGTTAACTAGGACCAGGCGCCCTTACGGCACATGGAAAATTCTGTTTAGTGCTGCTTTGTTCCCAACCTGACACGGTTCACAGACTTCCATTGCGTAAGACCCAATCTTCAATGCCACTTGTACTGGGCGGCCATGACAGCTTCCCTGAAAACAAAGCCGCACGGTTCCTTATATCATAGATATATGTGATTAACACCTTCTTGTAGTATATGGGGTTTTGGACGGTTTGTCAACTGAAACGAAAAGAGACTTTTCCGACCCATGCACAAGAAATATTTTGCTGTGCGCAATCCGGCTTTTTTGAGGCATAACTGTGTCGAAAAATTTTCCTGTTAGTGGTAATATATCATACAAGGGGGATGATGTATGACAGAACAGGAAAAATATATGAAGCAGGCGCTGCGGCAGGCAATGAAAGCGTACAAGCTGGGAGAGGTGCCAATCGGCTGTGTGATTGTGCATGAAGGCAAGGTGATAGGACGGGGATATAACCGGAGGAATACGGATAAAAATACCCTGGCTCATGCGGAGATTACCGCCATTAATAAGGCCAGCAAAAAGATAGGGGACTGGAGGCTGGAAGGCTGCAGCCTTTATGTGACCCTTGAGCCCTGCCAGATGTGCGCGGGGGCAATTGTGCAGGCCAGGATAGACGAGGTGGTGATGGGAAGCATGAACCCCAAGGCAGGGTGCGGGGGCTCCATATTGAATATTTTGGAGATGCCGGAATTTAACCATCAGGTAAAGGTTACACGGGGAGTACTTCAGGAGGAGTGCTCCCACATGCTGACCACTTTTTTCAAGGAACTGCGTATACGCAATAAATTGGAAAAGGAGCAGAGGAAAAAAGGTTAAGCGCCGCTCTGCGCATTAGCAGTGTCCGATACGATATTTTGAAGCCAAACGTCGCTTTTTACCATGAAGAAACCTATGATTACTTTGACAATTTCGGTAAATTGTATCAGGAAAAAGATAGGCACTATGGGCAGGGCGGTAAAGTGCGACAGAGCGTAAGCAAAGGGTATGACCAGAACCCAGGTGTAAACGCTGTCAAACAGGAAGGTAACAATGGTTTTTCCTCCGGAACGCAGGGTAAAATAAGCGCAGTGGGAAAAGGAAGAAAGGGGCATTGCCAGGGCGGCAATGGCAATAAACTGCCTGGCAAGATCTTTAATGCGCTCATCCGTATTGTAAATGGACGGGAAAAATCCGCCCACCACTAGCATGACGGCTGCGATGCAGGCACAGGAAAATACGCAGAAGAAGATCATCTTGTTATCCGCATCCCGCGCTTCTTTTATTTTTCCCGCGCCTAAAAGCTGCCCCACTACAATGGAAATGCAGCCTCCAAGCTGGAGATAAACGGTGTTAAACAAATTGGAGATGGTAGAGGAAATATTTTGCGCGGCCACTACCTCAAGGCCCCGGATGGCGTAGCACTGGACAATCACGGTCATTCCCGCGGCCCACAACATTTCATTGACTATAAGGGGGGTTCCCTTTTTCAAAATTTCTATTAAAGTACTGCGAGGGATAAAAAAGCTTCCGTACACATTTATGATGTATGGATTTTTTTCTTTATGGCTGTGAGTCCAGATTACAATAATCAGGCATTCTACAAAACGGGCGATGACTGTTGCGATGGCAGCACCCTGAACGCCCATAGCCGGGAGGCCGAAAATACCAAAAATCAGCAGATAATCCAAAACAAGATTAGTAAAGACCGCGGCAATGCCGGCTAGCATGGGAATAAAGGTCTGGCCGGTTTCCTTGACGGAGCTGCCGTATGCCTGGCTGACTGCGAAAGGGACAAGCCCTGGTATCATTATCAGAATATATTCTTTTCCATATTTCAGAGCGAGGGAAATATCGCCTACACTGCCGGTATCGTTTAAATAAAGGGAGATCAGCTGGGTATCAAAAAAGGAAAAGAGCAGGGCTGCCACAGCTGTAACCAACAGACAGGCATATAGCTTGAAACGGAAGGCGTGCTTTTGGCCTTCGTAATCCCCTTTTCCATAATATTGAGTACCAAAAATACCGGCGCCTGAAACGCCGCCGAAGATGCAGACATTAAAAACAAACATCAGCTGGTTTACAATAGCGACGCCGGACATCTGTTCCGTACCAATCTGTCCCACCATGATATTGTCTAAAAAGCTTACAAAGCTGGTGATGGTGTTCTGCACAATCATAGGGACAGCAAGATAAAGAACATACTTATAAAAATTCTTATCTCCTATAAATTTTTCTTTGAATTTGCCCCACATGGGAATACTCCTTTCTGATACTATTCGGCCCGGCCGGATAGTTACCCGTTCCAACCATCTTTTATGAGACGTATTTACCATTGTAATAAAAAGAGTTTGCCGCGTCAATATGGCGGATAAAGATTTTTTTGAATGTCCGGCCTGTCTGATGATTGTTCGGCCGGGAATCCGGCATTAACGGAAAAGCCCATGAACACATATTTATTTATCAGGTTTTTGTCATTTTAGGGGGAAAAGTGTATAATTGGGAGAGTTTCCATTTTCATATTTTTTATTTTGTTTATAGTAAAAATATGTAATGGTTCAGACCATGGCAAAACGGTTACAAAATTTCAGCACATAAAGGATGTGATATGTTGTGAACTGTAGATGTAAACTTTTCCGTAAAATGTTGTATTTTAGCGGAAATGCGCATCTGCTAAAATACAACATATGCGGCTGGCTCATTTGTGGTGAATGGAAACTTGCAGATGTTGTGGTAAAGGAAGAAGGTGATATTTTATTCGTATCTATAAACAGTTTAGCACAAAGAAAGGCGGTTGTATATGGAAATCACATATCATCAGGAAGGCGCCTATCTGATTCCAGACCTCAAGCTTTCGGACACAACGGAGTACCATATCGGGAAGTATGGACGGATGAGAAAGCGGTTTTTAGAAGAAAACCACA
>CAJUKV010000012.1 GCA_910587305.1 uncultured Lachnospiraceae bacterium
GCCCAGGACTTTGCATTTGCTGCAAAGTCCGTGAGAACGCATATATTCCGCCGAGGGTGAATACGGCCTTTTGCCGTAGGCGAACTTTTAATGGCCGGATTCAGTAACTATGAAGCCGAAGGCTGAATAGATACAGATTTACCAAAGTAGTACGCTAAAGCAGTTGACGAATGCGATAAATAAGGTTAAAATGTTTTCCAGGTGTTTTTTGTCAAAGGATGGGGAGATTTTAAGGAGGAATGAAGTAATGTCCAAAGAATATAACGAGACATATAACAGAGTGTATAATTTTTCGGCGGGCCCTGCGGTTTTGCCGGAGGAAGTATTGAAAGAAGCGGCGGCGGAGATGCTTGATTATGAAGGGTCGGGAATGTCCGTCATGGAGATGAGCCACCGTTCCAAGGTTTATGATAAAATTATCAAGGATGCGGAGGCAGATCTTCGGGATTTGATGAATATTCCGGATAATTACAAGGTTCTGTTTTTACAGGGCGGCGCCAGCCAGCAGTTTGCCATGATCCCCATGAACCTTATGAAGAACCGCAAGGCAGCGTACATTGTCACCGGACAATGGGCCAAAAAGGCTTTTCAGGAGGCAAAAATATATGGAGAAGCCGTGGAAGTAGCTTCTTCGGCGGACAAGACATTTTCTTATATTCCGGATTGCGCGGATCTTCCTATCCCGGAGGATGCCGACTATGTTTACATTTGTGAAAATAATACCATTTACGGTACGAAATTCAAAACGTTACCCAATACCAAAGGTCATACGCTGGTGGCGGATGTTTCATCCTGTTTTTTGTCGGAGCCGGTTGATGTGACAAAGTATGGCGTTATTTATGGCGGTGTACAGAAGAATGTAGGACCCGCAGGGGTGGTTATCGTAATTATCAGAGAGGATTTGATTACGGAGGATACCCTGCCCGGAACGCCAACCATGTTAAAATATAAGACACATGCGGATGCGGATTCTTTATACAATACCCCTCCTGCCTATGGTATTTATATCTGCGGCAAGGTTTTTAAATGGCTGAAAAAGATGGGCGGCTTATCCGCCATAAAAGAACATAATGAGAAAAAGGCAAAGATTTTATATGATTTCTTAGATGAAAGCGCACTCTTTAAAGGCACCGTAAGGAAAGAGGACCGTTCCCTTATGAATGTTCCCTTTGTAACAGGAAGCGAGGAGCTGGATGCAAAATTTGTGAAAGAAGCTACGGCTGCCGGATTTGTGAACCTGAAAGGCCACAGAACCGTAGGCGGTATGCGCGCAAGCATTTACAATGCAATGCCCATAGAAGGCGTTGAAAAGCTGGTGGATTTCATGAGAGAATTTGAAAAAAATAATGGCTGATAAGTATTCGTCAGGTTAGTACTCAGGAGTGAATCTTGTGCACTCAAAAAATTATCCTCGAAAATTTGCACAGGAACTTCAAGTACGAAATACCAGATAAAAAGGAGATAGTATAAGCAGATCATGTAAGTGACAGACCGGTTTATCCGGACTGCCACAAGCACGATAGAAGGAGAAAATGAGAAATGTTTCAATATTATTGTTTAAATCCAATTTCCAAGATTGGATTAGAGAATTTTACGGATGAATTTGTAAATACCCAGGATGTAAACGAAGCCCAGGGAATTCTGGTAAGAAGCGCGGCTATGCATGATATGGAGCTGTCGGATAAACTTCTTGCAGTGGCCAGGGCCGGAGCCGGCGTTAACAATATTCCCCTTGATAAGTGTGCGGAAAAGGGCATTGTCGTATTTAACACTCCCGGCGCAAATGCCAATGGTGTAAAGGAACTGGTGATTGCAGGCATGCTGCTTGCTTCCAGAGATATCGTAGGCGGCATTAACTGGGTGGAATCGGCAAAGGATAATCCGGATATTGCGAAGGCTACGGAAAAGGAAAAGAAACGGTTTGCAGGTACGGAACTCCAGGATAAAAAGCTGGGTATTATTGGACTTGGGGCGATCGGCGTCAAGGTTGCCAATGTGGCAAAGCATATGGGGATGGAAGTGTATGGCTATGACCCTTATGTTTCCGTGGACGCCGCCTGGAACTTAAGCCGTGACGTAAAACACGTGCTCAATGTGGAAGAAATCTTTGAAAGCTGTGATATCATTACAATTCATGTACCGCTTCTTGATTCCACCAAAGGAATGATTAACAAAGAGGCTATTTCTAAAATGAAAGACGGCGTAATCCTTCTTAACTTTGCAAGAGATCTGCTGGCAAATGAAGAGGATGTACTGGAGGGAATTAAAGAAGGAAAGATACGCAAATACGTATCTGATTTCCCAAACCCTACCACAGCAGGGCAGGAAGGATGTGTGGTTATTCCGCATTTGGGGGCGTCTACAGAGGAGTCGGAGGATAACTGCGCTAAGATGGCGGTGAAGCAGATGATGAATTATCTGAAAAACGGTAATATCATTAACAGCGTTAATTATCCTAACTGTGATATGGGCGTATGTTCCCAGGCGGGGCGTGTGGCGATTTTCCACAAGAATATTGCCAATATGATTACCAAATTTACCGCATGCTTTGGCGACGAGGGAATCAACATTACCGATATGATGAACAAGTCAAAAGGGGAAGTGGCATACACCATGATGGATATTGAAAAGGCGGCTGATGCGGAAATTATCAAAAAGCTTGAAGCAATCAAAGGCGTATTCCGCGTGAGAGTGGTAAAATAATAGAAATATAATTTAAATGAGAGACACCCCGCTGCCCCAAAATGAGGCAGCGGGGTAACTTGTACATAGATCTGCATAAGGCCCACGAAAGGCGGCAGACTTTGCAGTATTTTTCAGATACATATCTTTATGACATTTCCACAAAATTGGTTAATCCGTTTTCGTCGAAATCCTCTTTGAGCAGGGCGTTTTGTTTAGCGGACACCACGCTGGCGAGATCCATATATTTGATGAAAACGTCCTCAAGCTTCATGCCTTTTTCATCGGCAATTTCCTGCATAATGGGCTTTAACTTATCAAGCTGAAAGGAAATACGGGTTTTTTGAGGGTCAATATCGCCTAATACCTGTTCGGCATAAGCGTTGATTCGGTCAAGCATTGCCCTATCCTGAGGGCTGATGGCGTCAAATTGATCTGAATTTTTTGTTGTCTGAAACATATTTTCACATCCTTTACAAATATTAAAAATGTTATGAGTTTTATTGTAGCACTTGACGCTTGTGTTGTACAGTTTTCTTTGATAAAATAGAATGCATAACAAACTATTGATTGACAGCAGTATCACAAGCAAAGCTTGCAGTGTGCAGGAGGTGTAAAGGTTGAATAAATTGCTTGACAGCAATTTATTCAACCAAGAATTTGTGCCGAAGCGTCACAAATTCCAAGGTGGCAGAGCGAAATCTGACATTTCGCTTGCCTCCTCAGCGTAAAACGCTTCGGGATGGAGGAAAAAATGAACGATAGACTTTATAAACTGATGAACTGGCCACGAATTGAAGGGATTATTTATTCGGAGGAAGATAATCCGCACGAGGTTTTAGGTCCTCATATAACGGGGAAAAGCGTCCTGTTTCAGACCTTCCGGCCGGGGGCAAGCGAGGTTTCCCTGATTGTGGAAAGCGATAACAAGAAACACAAAATGGAAATGGTGGACGAATCCGGGTACTTTGCCTGCCTGGTGGCGGGGAAGATTCCCGAACGGTATGAGTATGAAGTGCGGTATGGGGATTCGGAAAGCGTTCGTGTGAAAGATGCCTACAGATATCATGTGGGCCTTACGGAAAATGATATTGAGAAATTCAATGCGGGCATTCACTATACAATTTATGAAAAGCTTGGCGCGCACCTGATGACGGTTGACGGCGTGGAAGGCACATTTTTTGCAGTCTGGGCGCCGAACGCATTAAGAGTCAGCGTGGTGGGAGACTTCAATCACTGGGACGGAAGAGTGCACCAGATGAAGCGCAGCCAGGACGGCGGTATTTTTGAGATATTTATACCCGATGTGAAGCCCGGGGAATGCTATAAATTTGAGTTAAAAGCAAAGGGCGGCCTTACCTACCTGAAAGCGGACCCTTACGCCTTTGGCCAGCAGCTCCGCCCGGAATCGGCGTCCGTTGTCCGGGATATCAGCGGTTATAAATGGAAGGATAAGAAGTGGATAGGAGAGCGGGACAAAAGCAAGAAGGAAAATTCGCCCATCAGCGTCTTTGAGATGTACTTAGGCTCCTTTAAGCGGGATAAGGATACGGGTGAGTATTTAAATTACAGGGAACTTGCCCCCGAAGTCGTGAAATATGTAAAAGAGATGGGATATACCCATGTAGAGCTGCTTCCGGTTATGGAGCATCCTCTGGACGCTTCCTGGGGTTATCAGGTGATTGGGTATTATGCGCCCACGGCAAGGTACGGGACGGCGGAAGACTTCATGTACTTTGTGGACACTTTGCACCAGGAAGGAATTGGCGTGATTTTAGACTGGGTTCCGGCCCATTTCCCGAGAGACACTTATGGGCTTGCCCAGTTTGACGGCACATGCCTTTATGAACATATGGATCCCAGACAGGGCGCGCACCCTCACTGGGGCACCTTAATTTACAATTACGGACGTCCTCAGGTTTCCAACTATTTGATTGCAAACGCTCTTTATTGGGTGGAAAAATATCATATAGACGCTATCCGTATGGATGCGGTTGCCTCCATGCTTTATCTGGACTATGGGAAAAGAGACGGAGAGTGGGTGGCCAATATCTACGGCGGGAATGAAAACCTGCAGGCAATTGAAATGTTAAAGCATTTAAATTCCGTCATGAAAAAGAGAAACCCCGGCGTGCTCATGATTGCCGAGGAGTCAACCGCGTGGCCAAAGATTACGGGCAAGGTGGAAGAGGACGGGCTTGGCTTTGACCTTAAGTGGAACATGGGCTTTATGAACGATTTCCTGACATATATCAGCTATGACCCGTATTTCAGAGCCCATCACCATAATGAGCTGACCTTCAGCATGGTTTATGCCTACAGCGAAAACTTTATGCTGGTATTTTCCCATGATGAAGTGGTTCACGGCAAATCCACCATGATTGGAAAGATGCCGGGGGTTCTGGAGGACAAGTTTGCCAATCTGAGAATTACTTATGCCTATATGATGACCCATCCCGGAAAGAAGCTGCTTTTCATGGGACAGGATATCGGGGAATTCCGTGAGTTTGACGAGACGAGAGAGACGGAGTGGGCGTTGCTTCAGGAGGAGCCTCATAAGGGAATCAACCGCCTGGTGAAAGATTTGAACGCCCTGTACAGGAGAAAACCGGCGCTTTATGCATTGGACACCAGCCCGGAAGGCTTTGAGTGGATCAACTGCATTTCTTATGAGAAATGTATGGTATCGTTCATGCGGAAATCGGAAAAGAAGGAAGACGTTCTGGTGGTTGTGGTCAATTTTGCAAATGCGGCACAGGAATTTACCATTGGCGTGCCTTATGAAGGAAAATATAAAGAAATTTTGAATACGGATGCGAAATGCTACGGCGGCCTTGGGAGAGTCAACGCCGACGCCATATTTGTCACGGAGGAGGAAACGGATGGCAAGCCCTATTCCTTTACCATGGAGAGCGCGCCTTTATCGGCAAGTATTTTTTCCTATATCCCTTACACGGAAAAGGAAAAGGAGCAGATAGAGAGAAGAAAAGCCGTTCTGGCTGCCGAACTGCGGGCCGAGGAGGCAGAGCGTGAAGCGGAAGAAGCCAGGGCAGAGGCTGAAGAAGCAAGAAAAGAAGCGGAAGAAGCCAAAAAGCTGGCTCAGGAAGCCATAGACAGGGCGGAGGAAGCGGAAAAGAAGGCAATTTCGGAGGTAAAAAGGGCGCAGGAAGAAATGAAACGGGCGGAAAAAATGCGCAGGGAAGAAGAAAATCAAAAGTAAATGGTATGGTAATTACAAGCATTTTACAGTAAGTTAGGCTGGTAACCGTTCGGACAAGCCGGGCCGTTACCAGCTAAAAGTAGAAAATAGAGGTAACTATTCAGCCCAGGGCTTTGCATTTGCTGCAAAGTCCGTGAGAACGCATATATTCCGCCGAGGGTGAATACGGCCCTTCGCCGTAGGCGAACTTTTAATGGCCGTATTCGGTAACTATGAAGCCGTAGGCTGAATAGTTACAAATAGAGGCGTTAATTTTAAAAATTTGCTTGCAAATTTGCATGATTGCCTTTATAATGGTTTTTGATGCTACTGTGGCTCAGCCGGTAGAGCAGCTGATTCGTAATCAGCAGGTCAGGGGTTCGAGTCCCCTCAGTAGCTTTTCTAAAAGATGATAAGAAAGATATCTACTTAAAAAGCCCGGAGATCCCGGGCTTTTTATATTCAATAAGCTTGCTCGCGCAGCGTGACGGCGTTTGATGCACACGAACGCCCGTAGGAAGATTGTCAGAATAAGCTGGCGGGCGCTTAGCGCGCAAGTGGGGGAAGGCTTTTCCCCTACTGCAGGACAAGATCTATCATCCGCGGGTCTAAGTCCAGTTTAGAGAGCTCCTTTGCATCAGCATAGCAGACTTTGGGATCAACATTAAGGCCCAGAAGCGTGCGGCCAATCACCGCCGCGGACAGGGACGCGCCCAGAACAGAGCTGTGCTCGCCATCGGTAAAGTAAAGCTCATCTTCCGGGTGTTCGCTTATCACCTGCCACCAGATTTGACCCACAGGGCAGATGAGTGCGCCAATCTTTTCCGCTAACGCCCGGTAAGCATCGCTCATGGCAGCCTGTCCCTTGGGGTTGTTCTTTTCGCTCCAGGTCATGTACAGGTATATTTTGGTGTCTTTTGGAGCGAGGGCTGCCAATTGCTCCCCGGCTTTTAACAGGGAATCTTTACCAGGGAAGGGGTGGGCGTTGTGCTGTAAAATGACGGCATCATAACCACCGCACATCAAATTAAAATAGGTCTGAGATTGTTGTAAATGCCAGTCCAGGCCCATGCCGGGATGGGTAAGCATTACGGCGTCAATAAGCTGTCCGTGGCTTTCGCAGAACGCTCTCACCCGGAAGGGAACATAATGGACGAAGGTATGGCTGTTACCGATAAATAAAATTTTCATAGGAAACTCCTTTTCTTCAATAGTTTTCGTTACCCTGCATGATAGCACATGACATATGGCCTAAGTCAAGACTTTTTATTACGCCATCGCCGAGTGGAGGCAAAAGTTCCACGGAATTTTGTTAAGCTCTTTTTTTGTAATAATGCTCTGCCCACTGGATACACTGGTATAATCCCATGGCAATCACACATAAAATGATAATGGAAGTTATGACCATGTTTAACTGAAATACCTGTGAACCATAAATAATCAAATATCCCAGACCGCGTCTGGCTGCCAGAAATTCTCCAATGATTACCCCTACCAGCGCAAGCCCTATATTGACCTTCATGTTGCTTAAAATAGTTGGAATGGAGGAAGGCAGCACTACTTTATGAAATGCGTCAAAACGATTTCCCCCTAAAGTTTTTATAAGTTTTAGTTTTTCACTGTCCACACTTTTAAATCCGGTATAAAGATTAATGATGGAGCCGAAAATCGCTACGGAAATACCGGCAACGATAATTGTGTTGACGCCTGTGCCAAGCCAGACGATAAACAGTGGCGCAAGGGCGGATTTCGGCAGACTGTTAAGAACTACAAGAAAGGGCTCCGTGATTTCCGATAATGTTTTGGAATACCATAATAGCGTAGCAAAGAGGATGGAAACAGCCGTAATCAGAAGAAAGCTTATCAATGTTTCAAGTAAAGTAATTCCCGTATGGGTAAAAAAAGATCCGTCCCGGAGCATTTCCGTAAAAAAGGAGAGCACCATGCAGGGACTGCTGAAAAAGAATGTGTCTATTATTTCAAATCTTCCGGCACATTCCCATATGGTCAGGAATGAAATGAGGACAAGCAGGCGCAGCATGGCGACGAGATGGTGATGCCTGTGATGTTTTTTAATATAAAGCTGCTGGGCGTTTAAAGGGGATTCTCTAAGCGGAGCATGTGAAGCGTTTATAGGTTTTCTATTCATAATCAATCTCTCTACTTTCTTAATTTCCTTTCGCAATATTAGTTATTACAATAAGTTATTTCGCAAAGTGTGGAAGCATTTGCTTCCATAAGCAGTGGGCCGGGTTCAGGTTCCATTATATTCATCTGAAATTTCTTTCCACAATAAGTTAAACAAATCCTGGAATTCGGGAGCATTTCTTGCGGCTAAGGGTGAAGAATCTTTCAGGGTTAGATGGATAGGAATATCATTTTTAATGCGTGCAGGCCGTTTAGAAAGAACAAGCACCCTGTCTGACAAGGATATGGCTTCCGAAAGATCATGGGTAATCAGGATAGCAGTTATACCGGAGGCTCTGATAATGGTTCCTATGTCGGCAGATACGCTTAGCCTGGTCTGATAATCAAGCGCGCTGAAAGGCTCATCTAAAAGAAGAAGCCCCGGTTCCATGACCATAGTGCGGATCAGCGCGGCGCGCTGTTTCATACCTCCTGATAGCTCGCAGGGTTTTTTGTCTTTAAATTTGGATAAACCATAATCGGCCAATAATTTGTCTGCTAATTTTTCTTTTTCTTTGGTAAGGGTTTTATTGATTTCAGGACCTAAAAGGATATTTTTCCATATAGTGCGCCATTCCAGAAGATGATCTTGCTGCAGCATATACCCAATATGCCCCTGCTCCTTTTCATTTAGCAAAACTTCTCCTGATTCCGGCTTAAGCAGCCCTGCGATAATGGATAGCAGTGTGGACTTGCCGCATCCGCTTGGTCCCACAATTGCCAGAAATTCCCCTCTGTTTACCTGAAACGATATATTTGTCAAAGCTTTTGTCTCGCCATTTAAGTTATGATAAGAGAAACAGATGTTTTTACATTCCAAAACAGACTGGTTCATAGTTCCTCCTTATATCAGTAGCAGCATGATATGCACCGATAGTTGATTCTTATACATATAATTTATGAAGTTTCGACATTTATGTGCAGAATAAGAATGCAGTCCGCAGAAAAGTAACCAAAACAGGAATCATGTTCTTAAGGAATGCGCAGCTTATGTGCATTCCCAGGCCGCAAAAACTATCCAAAATTTCTTATAAAATATAGAATATGGAAGAAAATATTGAAATGGCGTTTAAAATATGGTAGTATCAAATTCAGATTTAATAATTGGAGGTACACGCCATGGCTCAGTTATGGGGAGGACGCTTTACCAGGGAGACGGATAAGCTGGTATATGAATTTAACGCATCCATTTCTTTTGATAAAAAGTTCTTTGAACAGGATATAGAGGGAAGCATTGCACATGTAGTAATGATGGAAAAGCAGGGAATACTGACTTGCGAAGAAAAGGACGCCATTGTCAAAGGACTGACAGGTATCCGCAGGGACGTCGAGGAGGGAAGGCTTTCTATCACGGAAGAATACGAGGACATCCACAGCTTTGTGGAGGCAAATCTGATAGAGAGAATTGGCGATACCGGCAAAAAGCTGCACACAGGAAGAAGCCGTAACGATCAGGTGGCTCTTGACATGAAACTTTATGTAAGGGCGGAAGTGGTTCAGGTGGCGGAAAAATTAAAGGATTTGTTGGAAACGCTGTTGTCCGTTATGGAAAATAATCTGACAACCTACATGCCGGGATTTACCCATCTTCAAAAAGCGCAGCCCACTACGCTGGCCCATCATATGGGCGCTTATTTTGAAATGTTCAAAAGAGACGTGCTGCGGCTTAAGGATATTTATAAGAGGATGAATTACTGTCCGTTAGGTTCAGGGGCTTTTGCAGGAACTACTTATCCCTTGGACAGATCCTACACTTCGTCGCTTATGGGATTTGAGGGACCTACCTTAAACAGTATGGATTCCGTGGCGGACAGGGATTATGTAATAGAATTACTGGCAGCGCTTGCCACCATTATGATGCATCTTAGCCGTTTTTCGGAGGAAATTATTATCTGGAATTCCAATGAGTACCGCTTTGTAGAGATAGACGACGGATTTTCCACAGGGAGCAGTATTATGCCCCAGAAAAAGAATCCGGATATTGCGGAGCTGGTACGGGGAAAGACAGGACGGGTTTACGGCGCGCTTATGTCCATCTTAACGACCATGAAGGGACTTCCTCTTGCCTATAATAAAGATATGCAGGAGGATAAGGAGGTCACATTTGACGCAATTGAAACGGTAGAAAAATGCCTTGTACTGTTTAACGGCATGCTTTCCACTATAAAATTCAATGAAAAAGTCATGGAAGAAAGCGCTATGAAGGGATTTACCAACGCCACGGACGCAGCGGATTATCTGGTAAATAAAGGGGTGCCTTTCAGGGACGCCCATGGTATCATAGGGCAGCTTGTACTTTACTGTATAGAGAAAAACTGTTCGATTGACGCTTTAAGCATAGAAGAACTTAAAAAATTCAGCCCTCTATTTGAGGGAGATGTCTATGATGCCATCAGCCTGAAAACCTGCGTGGAAAAAAGGTTAACAATGGGGGCTCCAAGCAAAAAGGCTATGGAAGAAACCATCAGGTTAAATAAGGAATTTCTTATGCATATTTGGGTGGAAGTGTGAAGAAGAGATGAAGATCTAAGTCATTTCCGGGGAATCGCCCGGGGCGACTTTTCTTAAAGGGATCATATGATAAATCGGAAATGAAAACCGTATTATGTAGGATAAAGCAGGACAGGCAAAATTCGCCTTGTGGAATGGAGGAAAAAATGAGCGAAAAATTAAAAGTAGGAATTTTAGGCGGAACAGGTATGGTAGGACAGAGATTTATTTCTCTGCTTGAAAACCATCCGTGGTTTGAAGTTACCACCATTGCGGCAAGTGAAAGGTCGGCAGGAAAATCTTATAAAGAGGCGGTAGGCGGCAGATGGAAAATGACCACTCCCATGCCGGATTCGGTAAAGGATCTTGTGGTTATGAATGTGAACGAGGTGGAGAAGGTAGCTTCACAGGTAGATTTTGTGTTCAGCGCGGTTGACATGACCAAGGAAGAAATCAAACGGATCGAGGAAGAATATGCAAAGACGGAAACCCCTGTCGTATCCAATAACTCCGCCCACCGCTGGACGCCGGATGTGCCTATGGTGGTACCGGAGATCAATCCCGAACATATGAAAGTAATTGATTTTCAGAAAAAAAGGCTGGGAACCTCAAAAGGATTCGTTGCGGTAAAGCCCAACTGTTCCATACAAAGTTATGCGCCGGTCCTTACGGCATGGAAAGCGTTTGAGCCTTACGAGGTGGTGGCAACTACTTACCAGGCAATTTCCGGCGCCGGAAAAACTTTTAAGGACTGGCCTGAGATGATTGAAAATATCATTCCCTATATTGGCGGAGAAGAAGAAAAGAGTGAAAAGGAGCCGCTGCGGATTTGGGGGGAAATCAAGGATGGCGTGATTGTTCCTGCCGTCAGCCCTGTGATCACATGCCAGTGCATCCGGGTTCCCGTATTAAATGGACATACGGCGGCCGTATTTGTAAAATTCCGCAAAAATCCTACAAAGGAAGAATTAATTGAAAAGCTTGTTTCCTTTAAGGGCCTTCCCCAGGAGCTGAATCTGCCAAGCGCGCCGAAACAGTTTATTAGATATTTAGAAGAAGAGAACAGGCCACAGGTAAAAGAAGATGTAGATTTTGAAAACGGAATGGGAATCAGCGTAGGGCGCCTTCGTGAAGATCATATATATGATTGGAAATTCGTGGGGCTTTCCCACAATACCGTCCGTGGCGCCGCAGGCGGAGCCATTCTTTGCGCGGAGCTTTTAAAAGCACAGGGATATATTGCCCATAAATAGTCAGCAGATCCTCAGAAGTCAGGTTTATGAGAGGGAATGATTTAATAGAAGGAAAATAAGGAGCAGACATTTATGGACGATTTACGTTATCAGGTTGATCTTTTAGGCGCAATGAATCAAAAACTAACCAATGAAGAAAAAATGTACCGGATGATCTGTGACATGTCAGGCAGTGCATTTCTTTACATTAATTTTACTGAAAACCAGGTCAGAGTTTTAGGCGATTTTTCTGTCTTTTTCCCTGATGTGGAGGTAAAGGATGTTAAGGACTTAGCGAAGCTGTATACAAAAGCGGAAGAAAAATATGTGCTTCCCTTCCGGGATTTATTATTTCTGGAAAAGTCCCAAAGAAACACCGATGAAGGCGTGATACGCTTAAAAGATGAAAATACCTGGGTAGAATGCACCGTATCCGTTCTGTATGATGAAGGGGGAGAGGCGACGGATAAGATGATTCGCTTCCAGGACATTTCCAAATTGAAAAATCAAAATGACGACCTGGCTTATATGGCATACTATGATATGCCGACAGGTCTTTATAATAAGAACTATTTTGTCAGACTTTTAACGGATTATATGCACAAGGCAGAGCAGGATCATACGGTGGTCTCCCTTCTTTGCATCGACATAGGCGATTACAGAAAGCAGAAGAGCGGATTAATACTTTTTGCAGGGGAGGAAGGGACGCAGCAATTTGGAAAGTTTTTATCTTCTTTTCAGGGAGATAATGTGGTGGTGTCTTATTTTAACACGGATATTTTTTGCATTGCCATTTATGATCCAAGGGGCAACAGGACAGTAGAAAATATTTGTGGACAGATACAAAAACGGGTGGAAACACCTTTTGAACTTAAGTCAGGGCAAAAGGAGATGCTCTCTGTCGGCATAGGGATTGCCGAGTATCCGGAGGCTGCCGGGACGGCGCTTGAACTGATTAATTGCGCGGAAATTGTCATGGAACAGGCAAGGAGGGGCGGCCGCAATACCGTCCGGTATTTTGATGCCGTTATTTTAGACGAGCTTGCAAAGAATTCCCGTATGGAAAATGAGTTAAAGGAAGCTCTCTCCAATCTCAGCTTTTATTTGAATTTTCAGCCGCAGTATGATGCGAAGGAGGAGAAGCTAAGGGGGATTGAAGCGCTGGTCAGATGGCAGAGGCCGGATGGAAGGAAGGTAAGCCCAATGGATTTTATTCCAATTGCGGAAAAAAACGGTTCTATGATATCAATTGACAGTTGGGTAGTGGAGGAAAGCATCAGGACCTTTGCCATATGGAAAAAGAAATTTGATTTGGATATTCTTCTTTCGCTTAATATTTCCGCAAGTCAGTACAGGGAGGATGGGTTTACGGACAGACTTCTTGGAATGCTCAAAAAATATGGGGTGAAACCGGAAGAATTGGAGTTAGAAATCACGGAAGGGATACTGCTTGAGGATTTTCGGGCAGCTACGGAAAAAATGTGCGTGCTAAAGGACTATGGGATCCGGATTGCATTGGATGATTTTGGAACCGGTTACTCTTCCCTTGCTTATTTAAAAGGGCTTCCCGTGAATACTCTGAAAATAGATAAGGATCTGATTGGCAGCGTTATCTCGGATCAGAATACGGGTATTATCATAGAATCCGTGATTGCCATGGCAAAAAAATTAGGGCTTGAAACCATAGCGGAAGGGGTGGAGACGAAGGAGCAGTTAAACCGCCTTAATGAGCTTGGCTGCGATTATATACAGGGATATCTGCTGGGCAGGCCAATGCGGAAGGAAGATATGGAGCAGATGCTTAAGTGATTTGCGCTGTTTGTGCTTAAACGCCCAAATTTGCGGGTTACTGGCAGGAATGGGGGTATAAAAATGATTTTAGGGCGTGCTTTGGAGTTAAAATATTTAAATTCTTATTATGGCCGTGAGGGGAGCCAGATTTTGGTGGTTTATGGATGCAGAAATGTGGGAAAAACAGCTCTGCTTCGCCAGTTCATCCAGGGTAAACCCGGCTATTATTACAGGGCAAGGTCCGCCTCCGAGAGAGAACAGCGTTACCAGTGGGGACGGGAGCTGGAAAAGGAAAAGATAAAGGTATCCAGATATCCCTCCTATACGGAAATTTTCGACGCCATTTTACAGGAAAAAAGCGATAAAAAAATAATTATTGTGGATGAGTTTCAGAATATTATCAAGGCAAACGAGACGTTTATCAAGGACATTAACTATTTCCTTCATGATATAAAGCCGGACGTACAATGCATGTTCATTCTTTGCAGCTCGTCTGCCAGCTGGGTGGAAAATACCATGACCGAAAAGATTGGCGATGCCGCCTACTCTATTTCAGGACTTTTAAAGGTCAGGGAGCTTGGCTTTGAGGTTATGATGGAGTATTTTCCGGGCTTTTCCATGAAGCAGGGGATTGAAGCTTACGCTGTTTTGGGCGGCCTGCCGGGGCTTTGGAAACAGTTTGATGATAAAATAGGTATAAAAGAAAATATATGCAGATATATTTTAAATAAAGACGCCTTTTTGTATGGGGAAGGACAGCGGATGGTGGGGGAAGAGCTTCGCGAAATGGGCGTGTATAATACCATTCTTGCCTCTCTTGCCGCCGGAAATTTAAAGCTAAATGATTTGTACAGGCATACCGGCTTTTCCAGAGCCAAAATCAGCGTTTATTTAAAAAATTTGATCGAGCTTGAACTGGTAGAAAAGGTTTTTTCCTATGATACGGAAGGAAAAGTAAATGCCCAGAAAGGAATTTATCGAATTTGCAGTCATTTTGTGCATTTCTACTTTGCTTATCTTTACCCGAATCTAAGCTGTCTGGAGAGACTTACTCCGGGTGAATTTTATAATAAATTTATCGAATTTGATTTTAAGAATTATGTGGCGGATTATTTTAAGGTGGTCTGCAGACAGTATATTGAAAAATGGAGTAAATGGGGAAGCCTGCCTGTTACGGTGGACAAGATAGGGGAATGGATAGGAAAGTTTGGAAATATCGATGTGGTCGCACAGGATGAAAGCGGAAAAACCATTGTGGGCATTTGCAGCTGGGATAAACCAATTGTGCGTTACGATGATTATGAGTGGCTTCTTTTTTGCGCCGAAAAGGCGAAGCTGCAGGCAGATTATGTGTACTTGTTTTCCGTTCAGGGCTTTGAGGAAAAGCTGCTTTTGGAGGCCAAAGGAAAACAGAGGCTTAAACTAATCAGTATGGATGAAATGTGATGGGAAAAAATCTCTATATAGCGGAAAAACCCAGTGTGGCAAGAGAGTTTGCAAAAGCATTGCAGATAAACGCGGCTAATAAAGACGGGTATTTGGAATCAGCGGACAGCATTGTCACATGGTGCGTAGGCCATCTGGTAACTATGAGTTATCCTGAGGCCTATGATGAAAAATATAAAAGATGGTCTTTTAACACAATTCCGTTTATTCCCTCCGAGTTTAAATACGAAGTAATCGAAGGGGTAAAAAAGCAGTTTAAAATTGTAAGCGGATTGTTAAACCGTAAGGATGTGGAAACCATTTATGTATGCACGGATTCCGGGCGTGAGGGAGAGTATATCTACCGACTTGTGGAGCAGCAGGCTCATGTAACCGGGAAAATACGAAAAAGAGTCTGGATTGATTCCCAGACGGAGGAGGAAATCCTTCGGGGAATCAGAGAGGCAAGAGATCTTTCCGCCTATGATAATCTTGGCGCCGCCGCATATTTGCGGGCCAAAGAGGATTATCTGATGGGCATTAATTTTTCAAGAGTGCTTACTTTAAAATATGGCAATCCTGTAAAAGCTTATTTGAAGAAAGACCGGGCGGTGATCAGCGTAGGCCGCGTTATGACCTGTGTTCTTGGCATGGTGGTGAACAGGGAACGGGAAATCAGAGAGTTTGTAAAGACGCCTTTTTACCGTATTATCGCCAATCTGTCAGTGCGCGGTGGGAAGATAAGCGCCGCAGATAAGCCTTTTGAAGAAAAAAACTGTGAATTTGAGTGGAGAGCGGTAGAAAATACCAAATATTTTCAGTCTCCTTTCCTGTATAAAGAAAATGGTTTCAAGGAAAAAGAAAAAGCGGAGGAATTGATTGGGGAGCTTATGTCTTGTCCCCCTGTGACGGCTCTTTTAGAGAGTGTGGAAAGAAAAAAGGAAACCAAAAATCCGCCTCTTTTGTATAATTTGGCAGAATTACAAAACGACTGCTCCAAATATTTCAAAATCAGCCCTGATGAAACCTTAAGAATTGCCCAGGAACTGTATGAGAAAAAAATGACAACTTATCCCCGTACCGACGCAAGGGTATTATCCGTCGCAGTTTCAAAGGAAATACATAAGAATTTGCGGGGGCTTACAAACTATGGACAGGTCAGCGGTTTTGCCGCCGCCGCGCTTGAGAGCGGAAGTTACAAAGGAATTGCAAAGACAAGATATGTAAACGATAAGCAAATCACGGATCACTATGCAATCATTCCCACAGGACAGGGCCTGAACCAGTTAAACGGCCTTAACCCTACGGCGGCTAAGGTGTATGAGGCGATTGTGCGAAGATTCCTCAGCATCTTTTTTCCTCCTGCTATTTACCGGAAGGTCGCTCTTGGCGTGTCCGTAAAAGGAGAAAAGTTTTTTGCAAGCTTTCGGGTGTTAGAAGAAGAAGGGTATCTTAAGGCAGCGGCTTTTTCCTTTGCCAGGAAGAAAACAAATGTTTCCCGCAAAGAACAACCCTCCAAAGTGCAGGAAAAGGACGCGGAAGACACAGGGGAAGATGCAAACGAAGGAGCGGACCCGGCTTTTATGGAGGCAATTAATCATTTAAGAAAAGGTATGATGCTTCCCGTAAAAGACATGCAGGTGAAGGAAGGAGAAACTTCGCCGCCCAAACGGTACAATTCCGGCACTATGATTTTGACCATGGAAAATGCGGGACAATTTATAGAGGATGAAGAGCTGCGCGCCCAGATAAAGGGCAGCGGTATAGGAACCAGCGCAACCCGCGCCGAGATTTTGAAAAAGCTTGTGAACATCCAGTATCTGGCGCTGAACAAAAAAACCCAGATCATAACCCCCACCCTGATGGGAGAGATGATTTATGAGGTGGTGAACAATTCCATCCGTCCTCTTCTTGACCCGGCTCTTACCGCCAGCTGGGAAAAGGGGCTTACCATGGTGGCGGAGGGAACCATCACGGAAGAAGAATATATGCAAAAGCTGGACGACTTTGTATCAAGAAGAACCAATATTGTCAAGCAGTTAGACAACCAGCAGGTTTTATATCAGCAGTTTCATAAGGCTGCCGAAAATTATAAAAAATAAAGGAGAACATAAAAAAGCGACCTGTTTAAGGAAGCGATTCGGAAACAGTATAGGTTGAAAACTGAAAAAATGCGCTGTCTATACTGGTAGAAAGGAAGGATTCATATGAGCATGAAAGAATTTACAATTGAAAACCTTTACAATTTGGATGAGACAATTGCCGCCGGCCTTTTTGAGGGGGCGAGGTACCCCTGGGAGCTGCTTCCCAAAATCAGCGGGTTTATTGTGGAGCTTGGGAAAAAGCTTTCGGAAGAAAAATTTACCCAGGTTAAAGAAAACGTCTGGATTGCAAAATCCGCTAAGGTAGCGCCCACCGCTAACATCAATGGCCCCGCCATTATCGATGAGGAGGCCGAGGTGCGCCACTGTGCATTTATCCGCGGAAACGCCATTGTGGGAAAGGGCGCTGTTGTGGGAAATTCCACGGAGCTTAAAAATGTCGTTCTGTTTAATAAGGTACAGGTTCCCCACTACAATTATGTGGGAGACAGCATTCTTGGCTTTAAATCCCATATGGGCGCAGGCTCCATCACCTCAAATGTCAAGAGCGATAAAACATTGGTGGTAGTCAAAAGCGGGGAGGAAAAGCTTGAAACCGGTCTGAAAAAGTTTGGCGCAATGTTAGGCGACAATGTTGAGGTTGGCTGTAACAGCGTTTTAAATCCCGGAACGGTGATTGGAAGAAACTCTAACGTTTATCCTACCAGTATGGTACGCGGCTGCATCCCTGCCGGAAGCATTTATAAAAAACAGGGAGAAATTGCTGAAAAATATTAAGAATAATCGAAAAAATTGTGAAAAACACTGGATTTTTTGCGCCGGATATGCGAAAATATAGTTGCGTTAAACCCCATACATGGGATTTTGTTGTTGAAACCTATGCCACCAGGCAGGCTGTTTTTTTGCGCACGGGCATCCAAAGGAAGATTGTCAGTAAGCTGACGGGCGCTTGGCGCGCGAGTAGAGGGAGAAATTTCCCCTGCTCAATTGATAATATGTCTTTTTGGTGTGCTGGCGTTTATACTATCTACATATTGAAAGGAGTTTTCACATGATTTATTCAAAGGAAGTTGAAGAAATGTGTACAGTTGCACAGGGTGTTCATCATGGCTGTGCTCCTATCCCGGAAGAAGCGAAATGGGTTCAGGCAAAAAAGGTTGAAGACATTTCAGGCTTGACACACGGCGTTGGCTGGTGTGCACCTCAGCAGGGCGCCTGCAAATTAACACTGAATGTCAAAGAAGGTATTATTCAGGAAGCATTGGTTGAGACTATCGGATGTTCAGGTATGACGCATTCCGCAGCCATGGCGTCTGAAATTCTTCCCGGATTGACGGTGATGGAGGCGCTTAACACTGACCTTGTTTGCGATGCAATCAATACGGCTATGAGGGAATTGTTCCTGCAGATCGTTTATGGACGTTCTCAGAGCGCGTTCTCAGAAGATGGACTTCCTATCGGTGCAGGTCTGGAAGACTTAGGAAAGGGACTTAGAAGCCAGGTTGGTACAATGTACGGAACCTTAAAGAAAGGTCCCCGTTACCTTGAGATGGCCGAAGGTTATGTTACAGGTATCGCGCTTGATGCTGACAACGAAATCATTGGCTATAAATTCGTAAATTTTGGTAAAATGACAGACTTTATGAAAAAAGGTGATGATCCTGCAACTGCATATGAAAAATCCTGCGGACAGTATGGTCGTGTAGATGATGCTGTTAAGATCATTGACCCCAGAAAAGAATAATTATAGGAGGAATGTAAAAATGGCATTATTTGAATCATATGAAAGAAGAATTGATACAATCAATTCCGTTTTAAACTCTTACGGCATTTCTTCTATCGAAGAAGCTGAAAAAATCACAAAGGATGCTGGCCTTGACGTTTATGATCAGGTTAAGAAAATCCAGCCTATCTGCTTTGAAAATGCATGCTGGGCTTACACAGTAGGCGCTGCAATTGCTATTAAGAAAGACTGCAGGAAAGCTGCCGACGCTGCTGCTGCAATCGGCGAAGGCCTTCAGGCTTTTTGTATCCCCGGTTCGGTTGCAGATACCCGTAAGGTTGGTCTTGGACATGGCAACCTTGGCAAAATGCTCCTGGAAGAGGAGACAGAGTGTTTTGCATTCCTTGCAGGCCATGAGTCTTTTGCAGCTGCGGAAGGCGCAATCGGTATCGCTGAAAAGGCAAACAAGGTTCGCCAGAAACCCTTACGCGTTATCTTAAACGGACTTGGAAAAGACGCGGCAAAGATCATTTCCAGAATTAACGGCTTTACCTTTGTTGAAACAGAGTATGATCCTTATACAAACACAGTGAAAGAAATTGAGCGTAAGTCTTATTCGGAAGGCCTTCGTGCAAAGGTTAACTGCTACGGCGCAAATTCCGTTCCCGAAGGCGTTGCGATTATGTGGAAGGAAAACGTTGACGTTTCCATTACAGGTAACTCTACCAATCCTACAAGATTCCAGCATCCTGTAGCAGGTACATACAAGAAAGAAAGAACAGAAGCCGGAAAGAAGTATTTCTCAGTTGCATCAGGCGGCGGCACAGGCCGTACCCTTCATCCTGATAACATGGCGGCTGGCCCTGCTTCCTATGGTTTTACAGATACATTAGGACGTATGCATTCCGATGCACAGTTCGCAGGTTCTTCTTCCGTACCGGCTCATGTTGAAATGATGGGTCTGATTGGAATGGGCAATAACCCGATGGTAGGCGCTACCGTTGCGGTTGCTGTTTCCGTAGAGATGGCCGCAAAAGAAGGCAGATTCTAGTAATCAGCCATATTTAGCGGTTTTAGAAGTAGTTCAAAGCAGTTAGGAATGGCTTTTTATGCAGGATATGAGAATTTTGGGTATATGATCTTGTTAAATTTATTGACTTTGAGCATATATTAATGTATAGTTGAGTCAAAGAAAGGGATAATGTTAAAGGTGTCCCGCTACCTATTAAAAAGGTGGAACATTAAAGAAGGTGTCCCACTACCTATATCCCAAAGGTGGAGCATTAAAGTCTAGTGGAGGAGAGAAATCTTCTCCACTTTTTGACTAAGGAGAAATATGGCTGAGTTTGAAAACTTTGGTTTTTATACCATAGATGCAGATTATTTGGAATTTTTGAATCGGAAGGATACAGAAGTATATTATAATGCATCTTATCGGAATGCCATAAAACCATTTGTTGGTATTATAATAAATATGTCAGAATATAAATATTTTATCCCATTGACATCTGCAAAAGAAAAACATACGAGGTGGAAAAATAATTGCGATGAACGCTATCAGGACTTATTTGAAAAAGAATATGCTTTTTGTTTAACCATTAAGGATAAGATACGGACAAGGGCAGAAAAAATCTATAAGCATCAAAAAGAAACAAAGATGGTAAGACGTACATATTGTGATTTCTCTTGTTGTGAAAATGCGTTGAGGGAATGGTTACAAAGAAGGAAGAGGGAAGCGTAATAAATTGATTATTGGCTTAGTAATGACTCGAAAAAAAACGATAGCATTTTTATGCTGACGGTTCCTTCAATCAAAATCAATTACTCTCCACTATAAAGCTGACGCTTCCTTTTGCTCCTTTTCCTGTTACTTCAATTGTGTATGCTCCACTTTCATCAATTTCAACATCAAACTCATTAGATGCTGAAATTTCGTTGTTCTCATAGATGGGTTCTTCCTCATCTTTCTGAATTTTTATTGATAAACTCCCCTTATTAACTATAATTTTTCCACTAATGGTATCTCCGGATTCAACAATCAAGTCTTGCCTGTCTGTTGTATCTAACACGCTATACTCCATAATAAACTCACTGTCGTTTCCTGTACGGCTACCATCAAATTTTGTACCACATGCAGTTAGAGATACCATAAGTGCTAATGCGCAACCTATTAATAAAAATTTTTTCAAAACGAATAACCTCCAATTCCGATTTGTCGCTAACACAGCCGAGTATATCACCGTGAAGCAGTCAGGTCAATCAGAATCTGTTGCACTTTTTAGGGGCTGCCGGGAAATAAATAGCCCCACTCGTACACAAAAAACAGCCCGATTCTGCAACAAAGAATGGTTGATTTCGTACAAGACTCGTACCTCCGTACAAAACACATTTTGAACCAAAGAAAGGATGATTTCATTATGCCTGGAGAACCTTTCGCAATTAAATCCACGGTGTCATTAACAAACTCTTCAAAAAGTTTTCCTTGCTTCTTGATACGGGAAGTTTAAGAAATGCCAAATATGGATAAAGAAAAACGGGAGTTTCTGCAAATCCGTTGACAAAGACAGGCAGGCCACATATAATGACTATATAAACAAAAACAGTCAAATAAAGGAGCGCTGAAGTGCCAAAAAGTTATTCTGAACAGGAAAAAGAATACATAAAGAAACGGTTGAAAGAAGAAGCCGCAAAGTGCCTTGCCCAATTTGGAGTACGTCACACAACCGTTGATGAAATCGTACAACGGGTAAACATACCCAAAGGAACATTTTATTTGTTTTATAAATCAAAAGAGCTGTTATTGTTTGAAGTCATTTTAGAAGAACATGAAATGATTGAGCAGAAAATGTATCAAGCTGTAAATGAAATGAAACAGGACGGGGATATTGCCGAGCAGCTAACAAGGGTTGTTTGCGATTTCTTTATTCTGGCTTCAAAGTCACCGATTTTGAAAATGATAAATACAAGAGAAGTTGAGATATTGGCAAGAAAACTTCCCCCGGAGGTTTTGAAAGAGCATTTGGAACATGACAGTTCTGCTGTAGAGAAAGTTTTTTCCGTATTACCTGTTAAGGAGGGGGCAGACAAAGATACTTTCAGTGCTGCTTTCCGTGCGATTTATTTCGCCACATTGCATGAGGAAGAAATCGGAGAAAAATATTTTGAAAATGTCCTTTATCTCTTAATAAAAGGTTTAGTAAATCAAATTCTATAATGATTGGCTGTAGTTTTTATGGCTACAGCCATATAACAACGCTCAAATTGACTATTAAGAAATATTGGTCAAATAGTATGAATGGAGATAACAATGAAGAAGATAGCATTTTATGAACCGTGGTTTTTCCTGCTATTTGGTGTTTTCCATTTACACAGGATTTGGGGAATAGTTGACAGGAAATCTTATGCAGATTTCTGGATTGGGGTATTGGAAAGCAGGAATGCTTTTTATTATGTACTCATGATTATTTTGGCAATGTTTTGCTTTTTGGGGCTTATCAGCTTTTTTAAGAATATCCGTCACAACTATTGGTGGAGGTGGATATATGTTGTGGGAGGGATTTATCTCTTATTTGACTTGTTTGCCATATACATAAAACTAAAGTTTTGGAATGAACTTCTGTTATGGATGTATGATATAACTTCTCCGTATTGGAATACGATTTGGTTAATGTTTATTCTGCTGGGAGGATTTATATTTTGCTTAGGCATTAATTTACTCATTGATTATCAAAGTAAAAAATAAGGTGTGTGTTTATGATGAAGCAAGAAATGATGAAGCAAGAATGGATTTTGAGCCTCGTTTGTGGCAATAAAACCCGTGACAGAATTAGGGAAGACACCGTTTTGAGGAACTATCCTCTTTATTGCCCCAAATGCAAGCATGAGAGTTTGATAGAAGCGGAACGATTGCAGATAAATGTTGTTATGAATTCTGATAGACTATCTGATTTACATTGATTGGAGAAGAATATGAAATCTATTTATCGAAACGAGCAATCAAAAAAGGCGGTCTGGCAGTTGTATGACAGGCAGATGGACGACTTGAAAGTTTCATATGCGGACTTGTTTGTGGATACTTCTTTTGGAAAAACACATATAATCGAATGCGGCAATTTAGGCGGAAAGCCTCTGTTAGTCTTTCATGGCGGCAATGCGACAACCGCTTATAATTTGAAATATTGTGGGTTTTTACTGGATGACTTTCATGTTTATGCTGTTGATACAATCGGACACCCCGGTAAAAGCGCAGAGGTTTCTTTATCACCCCGGAATCAAGATTATGGGAAATGGGCGGTTGATGTAATAAAAGGATTAGGGTTTAATGAAATGGCTTGTTTCGGAGGTTCGTTTGGTGCAGGAATATTGGTAAAAGCCATGTGTGTTGCGCCGGAGGTCATTAAATGCAGTGTATTGATTGTACCGTCTGCTATTCAAAATGCCCCTACATATAAAAGCGTAAGCATGGCATTTCCAATGCTCATGTATTGGCTCACACATAAAGAAAAATGGTTCATTAAATGTATTCTCCCAATGGCAATTAAAGCAAGTAACATCACAGAGGATATTTTAGAAACTGCCCGTTGCAGTATTGATAACGCAAAAATAAAAGCTGTTATGCCCAAGAATGAAAGCTGCAAAAATCTTTGTAAATATCAAAAGCCTGTTTTAGTTATAGCGGCAGAGAAAGATTGTTTATTTCCTGCTAAGGCCGTATTGCTTAAAGCAAAAAAAGTGTGGAAGCAAAGCGAAAGATATTTATTAAAAGATAGAGGTCACATAAACGAGTTAACGAATGAAGAAAAGAAAATGATTATAGATTTTTTGATTGATGCGACTTTGTGGGCGTTGAAATGACGGGGGTAAGGGCTTTATATGTCTATCCTCAAAAATGGCGTTATATTGCGTAACATAAATATTTCTTTTGCGTTTATATAATTAAGTTGCTATAATATTAATGAAAAATTATGAGGGAGATAATTTTTAACACAAAAAAAGAGCAAATTGTTACAGAAAAAAAACCGAAAAGGATTAAATAATAAAGAATTAGCAAATGACCTTAGTAAAACAACGGATGAATTGACTGTAATAGTATATATCCGCCCATAAATAAACAGTGAGAAGTGATTTAGAACACACTTCCCGACATGCCGCTTTGCGGCACAAACAATGTGTGAAGAATGACCGTCAGGGCATTCTTCTGAGTGTGAAAATAGCTTGCTTTGCAAGCCTTAGTTGTTCTTAGGCGGCGTTTTCTGACGCCTTAGAACTTCTCTTCACACTTTGCACCCTATTTGTCAGCGTTAATGATAAGTTAGTTTCTATACTTCCCTATCACCATAAACATCAAGGTTTGCGGTACTTTTTTTCGAAGGAAAGGATCATGATGGAAAATATAATGCGAACACAAAAACTCCGAATGAAAAAAATAACCGGTGTAACTGCCTCCCCAGCGGCCTGATAAAGGACAGCCAAAGCGGGAGGCGTCTCCGAATTTTAAATCGAAAGACTATCACAGGAGCGATTTGCTTTTTTGAGCCTTTCTCAGGCCTTTTTCCCATTGCTTATGAAAAATCGGAAAGAGGTGTCAGATTGAAAAATTAGTCTGGCGACTGATTTTATCAATCACAAATTTATGCTTACGCCCAAATTTGTGGGCTGTTGGAAGCATGGAGGATTAATATGAAAAAAGTTGCGGATATGACCCAGGGACGGCCGCTGGGTCTGTTAGTGCGTTTTGCAGTACCCTTGCTGGTTGGCAGCCTGTGCCAGCTATTGTACACCACGGCGGACAGTGCGGTAGTCGGCCAGATGCTCGGGGTCAATGCCTTTGCGGCAGTGGGGGCCTGCGGGTTTTTAAGCTGGCTGGTTACCGACATAATACTTGGCCTGACGCAGGGGTTTGGAATCCTTTTTGGCCAGTTGTTTGGAAAGAAACAGTGGCCGCTATTAAGACAGGCAATTACTGCAACAGTGGTAATCGGGCTGGGCGTCGGCGCGGTAATGACTGTGATTGGCCTGATGACCACAGAGGCCGTACTGCGCCTGATGAACACGCCGGAGAGCATTCTGCCCCTTGCCGTGAGTTATTTACAGGTACTGTTTTGCGGTATTCTCGTAACCATGTTTAACCGGCTGGCATTTACTCTGCTTTTGTCTTTGGGGAATAGCCGGACTCCTGTGACAGGGAACATCGTCTCATGTGTTCTGAACATTATCCTTGATATTATATTGGTTGGAGCGCTGGAATGGGGTGTACGGGGAGCTGCCGTGGCCACTGTGCTGGCCCAGTTTGCCTGTCTCGTATATTGTTTGATAAAACTGCTGGATATTCCTGAGTTAAGGCCGATGGATTTGCGGCCGTCTTTGGCGCTTATGGGAAAACTGCTGCGCTTGGGCGGACCGCTGGCTTTTCGTAACGGAGTGATTTCCCTGGGCGGGCTGTTTGTACAGTCTGCCATAAATGGATATGGTACGCTTTTTGTGGCTGGCATGGCCGTAGTAGAAAAATATTTTGGCCTGCTTAATTTACCGGGCGATGCTTTAGAGGGAGCTTTCGCAAATTTCAGCGCTCAAAACTACGGCGCCGGCCGCTTGGATCGGTTCAAGGAAGGTTTGAGATGCAGTGTGCTGCTGGCACTGGCCTGTTGGGGAGTGATAGCCGTGGGGGTGCTTGGTTGGGGCCGGGAGCTTCTTGGCCTGCTGGTTTCCGGCAGTCCTGAAGAACTGGAATTGCTTTTAAATGTGGGGTGTGAGTATTTGACAGTGCTGGTTCTAAGCATACCGATGATGTACCTGCTTTGCCTGTACCGATCGGGTTTGGAGGGAATGGGAAACGTCCTTGCGCCCACTTTCTCCGGCTTTATGGAGCTGGGCATGCGTATCATGGCGATTCTGTTTTTACCAAAGCTGCTGGGCCGGTGGGCCATATACATAGCCAACCCGCTTGGATGGTTGAGTGCGTTGCTCCTGCTGGCGTTTTCCTACTATCGGGTGTATCGGCAGAAATCAGGAAAACGGGGATAAGCAAAGCTTGCGGTATGCAGGGGGAATAAAAATGAAGGAAACAAAAATATTCAGTAAGAACAGCATCTTTCAAAAATTTGAAGTACTAAAAACAAACCGGAATAAACGCTACCGGTACAATGAATTTCTGGTTGAAGGGGTTCGCAGCCTTAACGAGGCGGTAAAGAACAATTGGAAAATTAATTCTTTTCTTTATGATAAAAATAATCTTTCCGACTGGGCGGCAAATATGATAAGCAAGGTAAATACGGATTTAAATTATTGCCTGACACCGGAACTTATGAAAGCGTTAAGCGGAAAGGGAGATACCTCGGAATTAATGGCGGTAATCGAAATGCGAAAGGACAAACTTGAGAATGTTATGCTTTCCGAAAATCCTTTTATAGTTTTGTTTGACCGTCCGTCAAACAAGGGAAATCTTGGTACTATGATACGCTCGTGTGATGCTATGGGAGCGGATATGCTTATCATTACCGGCCATTCGGTGGATTTATACGACACGGACGTGGTGGTTTCGGCAATGGGTTCATTTTTTAATCTGCCTGTTGTCAGAATTTCCGACAATAAGGTGTTGTTTGATTATATCGACGAATTGAAAAACAGATATACCAATTTTATGACAATCGGGACTACGGCGCACAGGGAAAATCCTGTTTACTCCGTCGATCTGACTTGTCCGCTTATGTTGATGATGGGAAATGAAACGATGGGATTAAACAGGGCATTTAAGGATTATTGTGACATGCTTTGTACGATTCCAATGTCTGAAAAATCTTATGCCACATCATTTAATGTAAGTTGCGCCGCTTCAATACTGATGTATGAAATTGCAAGGCAAAGAGGAGGGAAATAGTGTTTTTTGCCTGTTGGAAGAATTCATTTTGCTTTTCAGGAAATGTTTGCTATACTAAATATACGGTATTAAATACATAATCATGCCAAAGCGTGTTTGAAAATTCATTTGGGCCAAAACTTCCACAAATTGTGGCGTACATATTGTACACATCTGACAGAAAGCAACTTTGAAGCGCGCTCCGGTCAAAATGCAGGGAGGCTGTTATATATGAATATATCCATACAAAATAATTTATTAGCGATGAATGCCAACAGACAGTATAAAATAAATACGGTCAATTATGCCAAAACGACGGAAAAAACCTCGTCAGGATACCGAATCAACCGCGCCGCGGACGATGCGTCAGGACTTGCCATTTCCGAAAAAATGCGCAGGCAGATCAGAGGGCTGAATCAGGGCACGCTCAATGCCCGGGACGGCATATCCTGGGTGCAGACAGGTGACGGTACCTTAAATGAAGCCCATGAAATACTGCACAGGATGACGCAGCTTTCCGTCAAATCTTTGAATGAAACCTGTACCGACGATGATCGGGAAATGATGCAGGCGGAGTTTGATCAGCTGCAGTCTGAGATTGATAAATTAACCGACAGCGCCACATTTAACCAAAAACATATTTTTCAGGAGCATGAGAACCCTTATTATCAGTTTGAAGGAAGTGCCGTGTGGCTGCAGGATCAGCGCCATGTGATTACGGACGGTGCAAACGACCTGACCGTGGAATACCGGATTCTGGAATCAGACACGCCCACAACTAAAACAATCACCGTGCCGGCCGGCGTATATACCACACAGGCGCTGATTGACGAGATTGATACGGCGCTGGAGAACGCGGGGCTTATCGAGGAAGGGGTTGTGCTTGAATATACCGGGGACGGACGCTGCAACCTCAATCTGGAAGGCGGCGAGAAGATTGACAATGTTTCCGGCGGCCTTTCCTACCTGCTCTATGACAGCTTTGGGGGAGGCAGTCTGGGCGCTCTGATAGGCACCACAATATTTCAGACGGAAAATTCCCGGCTGCCCATTGCCGCCGGCTATAACGATGAGATGTCCTTTACGGTGGTCAACACCGACGGAAGCTCACATCCGGTTTCGATTAAAATTCCTGCGGGCAATTATAACCGGGATGAGCTGTTGACCATCCTGCAGGACGAACTTGATAAGACGCCCGGCAACACCGTGAAGGCGACAAAACATGGCACGGGCATCAGGCTTGCCAGCGAAGAAAGCATTATCACCGGCTTTAAAGGCAATATGTTTAAAATTGATACCGGAGAATATACCTACACTTCCGTCTTCTACGACAATGTGCAGGAAAGTGAGGTCAGGTTTACCCCCGGCAAGTTTACCGGCGCGGCAATCCTCCCCACACCATACCACTCCACGGGCAGTCAATATCCGGAGAATCAGCTTTTTGATATCCGCAAAGGGGTAAACGATACATTGGTGCTAAAGCCCAATGGAGTGACACAGGAGACGGTTATCACAATCCCTGAGAAGCAGTATAACATGAGTGAAATGGTTGCCTTTCTCAATGGTCAGATGACGCCTCTGGGCCTGAAAGTGAGCCAGTACAGCAACAGCAACGGAAATTTTCAGGGGATTACCATTGAGTCCACAGAAAAAGGCATTACAAGCGCAGTGGGTTTTATACCGGAAAAGTGCACTGCCTACGAGACTCTTTTCGTCCGTCACTCGTATAAGGTGCCGGACCGCGGCGCTGCCTACGACAATGAAACAAAGGCGGATGTAACGGCCCTGTTAAAAAGCGGAAGCAACTATGTGGTGGACGGAGCCTCCACGCTTCCTCTCAATATCGTAAAGGGTACAAATGATCAGTTCAAGTTGACGCTGAACAATACTTCCACCTATATCATCACTTTAGATGCGGGCGAATATAAAACCGCAGATGAAATCAGGGCCGCTATAGATAAACAGCTCAACGGAAGTTCCGCTCCCAGCGGTTATAAAGGGCTTTTAGAAGTAAGCCTGACTGCGGATAATAAGATATTGCTTCAGGGAAACCGCTCGGTAGATTTGATTACCGTGGGGAAAGTCGATGGCAATAGCGGATATGAGGATATTTTTGTAGGGCAAAAGAAGATAACGCAATATTCGCCTCCGCAGCATACCACTGTCACCAATACCAATGCCATTTTGCCTGACGGCACGGTAAAGGTAACGTCCTCCCAAAAGAATATGGTAGTTTGGATAGACGGCGAACCGAAAAATGTTACTTTGCCCGTGGGCGACCATGTGTCCCAGAAGGATATCCTGGACAAAATCAACGATTCGCTAAAGGATACAAAGGCGCCGAATACCTTTTATAACGTAAATGTGACGGGCGAAAATAAAAATTTACATTTTACGGTTCCCACACATAAGAGCGAGATTCTCTATCCGGGCCTTCCGTCTAATTTCAGTGCAAAAGGAACATATAAGGGAGATCCTCAGGGCGTAGCCGGCGGATACCAGGAGAATAAACCGGCGTCATTGACCGTTTCGAAAACGCTGCCGGATACAATCACGATCACAGGCTCCAACAAACATTTTGCGTGCACCCTGAACGGATTAGGCGGAAGCGAGCGAAAAGAAATTGCGTTTGACCTTCCGGAAAAGACCTATACCCGTGACGAACTGGTGGCAAATTTGCAGGCGCAGATAAATGCACAGTGCGGTGCAGGGCCGGAGAAGTACGGCGGCCTTAAGGTTTCGCTTAATTCCGCCAATTGTCTGGTATTTACCGCCGGCCTTATAGGCGGCAACGGCGCGGAAGGCCGTGGGGATACCACACAGGTTCTAAGCAGTCCGGCTGCCAGCTCCTTCCTGAAAGGGTTGTATGAGCAGAAGTCTCCGGCTTCCATTGTCTTAGGGGATTATTATGGAAAAGGAACAATCAAATATCCTGTGGACTTTGGCGGCGGTCAATCCTTTACTTTCCAGCTAAAGACCCCGTCCGATCAGAGCCAGCGGGATGTAACCGTGCCTCTGGCCGGTTCCTATAACAATGGGACAGAGCTGGCCGAGTATATTTCACAACAATTATCCGCCTATGGAATTCCTGTCAAGGCGTCCGCCAGTGGAAATCAGTTAAAACTTACCACCACGGAAGGCAGTAACGGTTACGAGCTTTCCTTTGACTCAAGGAAGGCCGGCAATGCGGCGGACAGTATGTTTGGCGGAGACGCCCATAAACTGGAATACACTACGGGCGCGGCGGCTACCATAGGCTGTAATGTACAGGACAGCTTTGAAATTGACGCCTCCCATAACGAATTTATTATCAACATTGACGGTGCGCCTCATAAAGTGATTTTGGATGGCGGGACTTATGACTTAAATCGGCTGGTCACAGAATTGAACGGAAAGCTTGGCGGCGTGGCGAATGTGAGTGCCGATGGGAAGCGCCTTCATTTTGAGACAAAATCGCAAAACGGGACGAACTCAAAGATTCAAATACAATATGGAACAGGCGGTTCTTCCATGATTCGGATTTTTGGAGAGCATGTAGTTCCGGGCGCCACCGCCTCTTTTAATAAGGATGGATACTTAGAAATTACAAGGAATGCTCCCGGCGGTATCGTGCAGGTAGACTCCAATTCCGGCGGCCCTTTCCAGCTCCCCAAAACGGATATTTCCTATCCTGATATAACGAAGGGATTCCATTCCAATATGCATTCCTATATTCAGGGGATGCCTGTCAGTCTGAACGGTAATGGTAAGGTGGCAATCAACCAATGGAATAAAGAGCTTACCTTGCGATATACCACGAATTATACCGGCACATCCAGCTTGTATGGAAGCAAATCCGTCACCCTGGATGAAGGGGAATACACCCTGAAAGAACTTGCCGCCGCCCTGGAGGCAAAGCTTGGCTCCGAATTCCATGTACTGGAAAAGGATGGTGGGATTCGCATCGAAGCGGCCAATCCGGGCAGCACCTTCCGTTTCAGACCGAGCCCTGCTTCGTCCGGGCAGCCGGATTGCTCCGGAGGCTTTTATAAGCAAATCCTCTGCTCGCCGGGACAGAACATGCAGGAAGGCAAAGCCGTGGACAGCCCCGGAGGGCAGACCCTCCATCCGGCTTATGTTATGGGAAGAAAGGACATTAAGCATCAAATAACGAATATTCAACGGGGCGTCAATGATGGTCTGGGGATGGAATTTACGCTGGGCGGGCAGACATATCCCCTTTCCATGACGCTTGATCCGGGTTCTTATACTTCGGACGCGTTGCTTGCCCAGGTTCAGGAAAAGCTGGATGAAGCGCTGGTTAAGGCCGGACTCAAAAAGGGGCTTATTGAGGCGGGAATCGGTGGCTTTAACACCGGGGTTGCCGGCTCCAACGACGATAATGCCCTGCATTTTATTCTCTCCACAAAGATATCACTCCCCGAGAACAGCGCGGGGCGCTGTGTGATTGAGGCTGTCAGCGGTACTGCGGCTTTCAGCATCTTTTATCAGACGGAAGGAGATATTTCCAGAGCTTACATAGAAGGCACGAAGGATTTGAGTAACGGCGTCAAGATTACGGATAAGAACGGGGAATTGTCTTTTCAGGTGGATGGCCAGGACTATACCGTACAGATTCCGCCAAAGGACGGCGGCGGCTCTTACGCGCCGGATGAGCTTGTGGAGAAACTGAACGAACTGTTAAAAAAAGACTCTATTCCGCTCAGCGCATCCATAGAGGACGGAAAGCTGCATCTTTTGCACACAAAATTTGGAACGCATACCATAGGGAATATTTCAGGTTCCGCCAAGAACGTTCTGTTCTTTACGGAATCCGGCAGCAAGGAAATAGACCGCGGGATTTCCGTACAGCTTAGCAGCATCCTGAACGACCGGATACGGATAGAGCGGCCGGTAGTGACTACTGTCTCCATAGGAATTAATTCCGTACTGGTTTCCAAAACCAAATATGCAAACAAAGCGCTGAAACGGTTGAAGAAGGCAACGCAGCGGATTTCGGAGATACGTTCTTACTTCGGCTCCATGCAGAACCGATTAGAACACGCCGTCAACAACAATGAGAATAAGTCGGAGAAAACAACATCGGCGGAATCCGTCATCAGGGATGCCGATATGTCCCGGGAGCTTGAGACTTATGCGCAGCTGCGTATACTGCAGCAGGCCGACGAAGCGATGATTGCCCAGGCCAACCAGGTTCAGCAGAGGGTGCTCCAGCTTTTAAGCTGACGCTCCCGGCGGTTATGTAATGATATAAATTTTTATAGACATTTAACCGATATTAATTTACAATAAAGAAGAATTTGATTGAAAATAAAAATTTTACCCATTAGGTTTTATACTGCGTCAGATAATTAACAGGAACTAATGGTCGGAGGATTAAGATGAGTGAAGAAAGTAAGATAATTTATTGTACACAATGTGGAAAGGAAAATGCCGTTACTTCTAAATTTTGCAGCAATTGCGGCACAAAATTAGAACAGCCTTCTTTGCAGGAGGAAAAAGATTTTTTCGGTTCAGCGGGCGGTTTTTCAGGAGAAAAAACTTCAGGGGATACTGCTGCTAACGTTTATGAGAGAATAACGGATGCGGAAGAAGAAAAACCGGCGTCTCCTTATCAGGAAGAAATAAAGATAAATTATGGGAATGCACAGTCAGGCTATTATAGCAGTGATAATACAGGAAGTTCCTATTACGACTCGCAGTCGGCCCAATACTATGGAGGAAGTCAGGAAGAGGAAAAGCAAGGAGGCGGAAACATTGGCTTTGCAATTGCCTCTCTGGTCTGTGGTATTATTTCCCTGGTTTGCTGCTGTCTTGGCTTTTTCAGCGCCGTGCTGGGGATTGCAGCAATTGTTCTTGGCATTATTACGCTTTGTTTTAAATATGATGGCAAGGGAATGGCGATTGCAGGTATTATAACAGGCGGACTTGCTTTGGTATTTGTTATTTTTGCGATGATTATAGGGAGTACGTCCGCATACAATGACATGCTTGAGCAGATTGCAAATGATCTTTATTAAATCTTCGCCGGGCGGTAAGTATCGTGCGGATGAATTTTTTTACCGGATAGGGAAGATAGTCTGGCTGCCATTTTGTCTTACAGGCATTTGGTTTTCTCACGGCGGATATGATTCTCTCAAAGGATGGATGATGTGTGCCATTCGGGAAAAATGTGGTTTGCCATGTCCGGGATGCGGCATAACCAGGGCTTTTTACTATTTGTTCCAGGGAAATCTATGGGAGAGCTTTCGACTTAACCCAACGGTTATTTTTGGGGTCTTGGCGTATTTACATTTCATGTCCGTTTATTTTTACCGCAGTCATGTGAGCGGTACTATCCGGGGAAGAGAAATAAGGATTCCCTTTTATGCATATACGGCCGTTACGGTTATGCTGATTCAATGGGCGGTTAAAATAGTCAATATTTTTTATCTTGCTTCGGAACGGATGTGGTAAGCTTTACCGATAGACATATACTGATACGACAAGGAGAACAGAGGATTATGAATGCGAAGACAACCGGTATTGTGGCATATTTTTCCTGGATTGGCCTTGGGGTTGCCATTCTTGCGGGAGATAGGGAAGGGGCTAAATTCCATATTAATCAGTCCCTTGTGATTTGGCTGTTTTCACTGCTGAGACATATTGCCGGCGTAGGATGGATATGGGGTATTTTTATTTTGATTTGCTGGATTATGGGGCTGGCTGCCGCAATTAATCAGGAGGAAAAAGAGGTTCCTTTGATTGGTAATATCAGAATATTAAAGTAGCTTATGAAGCCGGCGAATTTCTTACGACTATGCATATTTTGGATCAAAGGCGTTATTTCAGAAATTTCTTTCAGCTAAATTCAACCGCCTGAGATTTGTTCTCAGGCGATTATTATGTAATATAAAAGATTTTGGTCAAAGAATTGTACTAAGGTGCGGCCTCGGTGTCATCTGCGCCCTCGCTATCTTCCATTTCCGCCTCGCCTTCATCAGCATTTTCACCGTCTTGGTTTCCGGCCTCATCTTCTTCGTAGGTGAAGATTTCCTCAGGAATGTTTCCATGTATAATAGAAACAATGTATTGAAATCTTATGTTAGCCTGTTCATAATTCTGATATGCGGCGTCCGCAACGGCGGCGTCAAATTCTCCTTCATAGACCTGATGATAATAGGAAACCGCTTCTGACATATAGGCGCTGGCGTCATCTGCAAGCTCGTCAACGCCAGGGAATCCCTCGGGGACTTCCAAAGCTGCCATTTGGGCAAAAGAAGTGTCCATGGAATCAAGCAACGATAAAAGCTCGGCGGTTGAGGTTTCAGAATTGGGATCAATGGCATTGATGGAAGAATCAATGATTCGGATGTTTTCAAAAAACTGGTCCATATTCGCCTTGTAAATTTCAAGCTCCTCATTCTTTCCACAGCCGGTAAGGATAAGCAGTATAACGGCGGGTAACAAAAATTTCCCTTTCAGTTTATGTTTTTTCTTAAGAAGAGTTTTTTTCAAAACAGGATCTCCTATCTTATGTAGAAATTTCTGATATAAAAATGTTTTTTAACATAATTAAAGTTATCATAGATGGGAAGGCAAGTCAACGTTACTTTTCACACATTGGACAAGCGTCCACGCAGAGCGAATAGAAATTCAATCGTCACCGCGCTTTCGCTCTGCGCTATGTTTTTGGCTATCCGATAGAAGTAGCAATTTAAAAACCTTATATTTATGGTAAATGGCAAATGAAGAAGTTTGTAGTTTCCGAAAAAGTATGATAATATATAGCAATGTAAATGTCATGGAATGTCCTATGGGTTTAGTCGTAACATTCCTGTCCGGGACTTTACGATTACCGGGAGGAAGGATTGCGTAGGATCAGGAGGTGTATAAGTGAATTTTACCGAATTTAGGTTACTTACGGAAAAGGGACTCGTTTATCTGGATGGGGCCACAGGTTCTAATTTGATGAAACGGGGAATGCCTGCAGGCGTGTGCCCTGAAAAATGGATTTTGGATCATCCGGATATTTTTGCCGGATTACAAAGAGAGTATGTCAGGGCGGGCAGCAACATTATCTATGCGCCAACTTTTACGGCCAATCGCATTAAGCTTAAAGAATATCATCTGGAAGGTGAGATAGAGAGGATTAATTATGAACTGGTAGCCCTCTCTAAGAAAGCCGCAGGCGGTAAGGCGCTTGTGGCCGGAGATATTACCATGACAGGCAGACAGTTAATTCCTATGGGGGATATGGACTTTGAAGAGCTTATCGGCGTATATAAAGAACAGATTAAGCTGATTTATGAAGCGGGAGCGGATCTTCTGGTGGTAGAAACCATGATGAGTCTGCAGGAAACCAGGGCGGCCCTGATTGCGGCAAAGGAGGTATGTCCTTTACCTGTGATGGCAACGCTGACCTTTGAGTCCGACGGCAGGACGCTTTACGGTACGGACGGGATAAGCGCGGCAGTTACCCTTGAAAAATTAGGCGCCTGCGCGATAGGGGCCAATTGCTCCACCGGGCCTGATAAAATGGTGGAACTGATTCGGAATATTTCTAATGTGGCGTCTATCCCGGTGATTGCCAAACCCAATGCGGGTATGCCCAGCCTGAATGAAGAAGGGGAGACGGTCTATGATATGGACGCGGATACCTTTGCCCGGGAAATGAAAAAGCTGGTGGATGCGGGAGCTATGATTTTAGGAGGCTGCTGTGGAACAGGGCCGGAATACATTGAAAAGCTGGTAAATGCCACAAAGGATATGGAGCCGGTAAAGAAAAGGGAAAAATCTTCGGACAACTCCGGTGTCCGCTATCTTTCCGGTGAAAGGAAAACGGTAGCCTTTGGGCTTGATTCTCCTTTTATGGTGGTTGGGGAGAGGATCAATCCCACCGGAAAGAAGAAACTGCAGGCCCAGCTAAGGGAAGGAAATTTGGAAATGGCGCTTTCCTTTGCAAAGGAGCAGGAGGAATGCGGGGCGGCCCTTTTGGACGTAAACGTTGGGATGAGCGGCATAGATGAAAAGGAATTGATGCTTAAGGTTTTAGATGAGGTCACGGTGGCGACGAATCTGCCTTTATCCATTGATTCCAGCCATGTGGATGTGATGGAAGCGGCCCTTCGAAGGTATCCCGGACGGGCGCTGATAAATTCCATATCGGGAGAGTCAAAAAAGATGGAACCCCTTCTTGCTCTTGCAAAAAAGTATGGCGCTATGTTTATTTTACTTCCCCTTTCCGATAAGGGACTTCCGGAAAGCCTGGAGGAAAAGATTGAAATTATAGAAAAAATCAGTCAAAAGGCCCTTGAAATAGGGCTTCAAAAGGAGGATATTGTTGTAGACGGGCTTGTGGCTACGGCAGGCGCAAACCCAAATGCGGCAAAGGAGGTACTTGAGACAATCCGTTATTGCAAGAAAAACGGGTTTGCCACAATCTGCGGGCTGTCAAATATTTCCTTTGGTTTACCGGAGCGGAGTTTTGTCAATACGGCCTTTCTCACAATGGCAATAAGGGAAGGCCTTTCAATGGCCATTGCAAATCCTTCTCAGGATTTGCTTATGAATATAGCATTTGCGTCGGATCTTCTGATGAACAAGGAGGAGGCGGACAGCCGTTATATTGAAAGAATGGCGCTTTATAAGGAAAGAGCGCCCATTATGGCAGTCCCTGCGGCAAAAAGCCGGCCTGAAATGCCAGCCGATGGGCAAACTGCCGGGAAGGAAGCGTCTGACAGTCAGGTTTTAACAGAACAAGCTTCAAATGCGGGCCTTACTGACAACCAGGTTTATCAGGATGTGATGAAAGGCAACAGAAAAAAGATTAAGGAGCACACAAGGCTCCTTATGGAGGAAGGGCAGGAGGCGTCCCGAATTTTAAATGATATCTTACTGCCGGCCATTAACGAGGTGGGCGAGTTGTTTGATAAGGGAAAATACTTTTTGCCCCAGCTGATTGCCAGCGCGGAGGCTATGAAGCTTTCCATTGAATATCTGGAACCTTTTCTTGCTACGGATGCACAGAAAGAAGAAATGCCTGTGGTGGTAATTGCCACGGTGGCAGGGGATATTCATGATATCGGGAAAAATCTTGTGGCGCTTATGCTAAAAAACCATGGCTTTCAGGTGATTGATCTTGGAAAGGATGTGCCGAAGGAAACGATTGTTGAGCAGGCCATTCAAAATAATGCCAGCATCATTGCAATGTCCGCTCTTATGACTACCACCATGCAGGAAATGAAGCGGGTGGTGGACTATGCAAAGGACAAACAGGTTGAGGCAAAAATTATGATTGGAGGGGCTGTCATAACTCCCGAATATGCAAAAGAAATAGGAGCTGACGGCTATTCCAGGGATGCGGCGGAGGCAGTGCGTGTGGCAAAGCAGCTGGCAGGACTGGTTTAAATAGCGGCCGGCACGGCTGACCATATGGAAATAAAATCTCAATAGGCCTATGCAGGGTACGGAAAGTGTTACAAATAGTCTGTGGCAGCGCGGCAGCCTCAGAACATACGATAGAGAAAGTGCCGCGCAGAAATGAGGAGAAAATGACAGGAGCAGATGCAATCGTAAAATGTTTGGAAAATGAAGGGGTGGAGTATGTTTTCGGCTACCCGGGCGTAGCGATTTGCCCGTTTTACAACAGTATTTTGGAATCTTCCATTCAAACGGTCTTAATCAGAACCGAACAAAACGCGGCCCACGCGGCAAGCGGGCTTACAAGGGTTTCCGGGAAACCGGGAGTTTGCGCCGTTACCTCCGGCCCGGGGGCAACCAATGTGATTACAGGAATCGCAACCGCCTTTGCGGACAGTATTCCGTTGATCTGTATCACAGGACAGGTAAATTCGGCCCTCCTTGGAAGCGACGTATTTCAGGAGGCCGATATCACGGGCGCGGTGGAATCTTTTGTAAAATACAGCTATCTGGTGAGAGACGCCAATGATATCCCTCGGATTTTTAAGGAGGCTTTTCATATTGCAAACACAGGGAGAAAAGGCCCTGTGCTGATTGATGTGCCCATTGATATTCAAAATATGGAGGTAAAGAAGTTTTCTTATCCGGAAACCGTTTCCATGCGCACCTATAAGCCTACCGTAAAGGGCAATATGGTACAGATAAAAAAGGTGGCTGCGGAACTTGCGCGTGCAAAGCGTCCCATCATCTGCGCTGGCGGCGGCGTGCTTTTATCGGGCGGGGAAAAGGAGCTTCGCACTTTTGCCGAAAAATATGAGATACCGGTGGTTTCCACCATGATGGGGATTGGAGTGATGCCTACAAAGCACCCTCTGTATTTTGGTATGGTTGGAAACAATGGAAAACCCTACGCGAACCGTGCCATGAATGAATCCGATCTTTTATTGATGGTGGGCGCAAGGGTAGCGGACAGGGCCGTGAACCAGCCGGATTTGATTACCAACAATAAAGTACTTGTCCATATCGACGTTGACCCTGCGGAAATTGGGAAAAATGTGGGGCCGTCCATTCCTCTTGTGGGGGATGCAAAACATATTTTTGACGATCTTCTTTTACAGGATTTTACCTGTGAACACAGGCAGTGGATCAAAACTTTAGAAGAGTACAGAGAAACCATGGCCCGTAAGAGAAATCCCAATCCCGCTTATGTGGACCCGGCAGGATTCATCACGCTGCTCTCGGAAAAAATGGAGGACGACGGCGTTTATGTGGCGGATGTGGGGCAAAACCAGATTTGGTCCTGCGGATACCACATTGTAAAAAAGGGGAGATTTTTAACCACCGGCGGTATGGGAACCATGGGCTACTCCATCCCGGCGGCTATGGGGGCCAAATTAGCCCAGCCTCACAGACAGGTGATTGCCGTCTGCGGGGACGGCTCTTTCCAGATGTCCATGATGGAGCTTGCCACCATGCGTCAGCATCATGTGCCGGTTAAGATTGTGGTGCTTAAGAATAATTATCTGGGTATGGTGAGAGAATTCCAGCACTACAACTATAAGGATAATTATTCGGTGGTTGATTTAACCGGAAGCCCGGATCTTGAAAAGCTTTCTTCGGCGTATGATATGAAGTTCCTTCGCCTTGAGAATATGGCTAAGGTGGATGAGATGATAGATGAATTTCTGAAACAGGATGAATCAGTGCTTTTGGAATGTATCATTGATCCTATGGATTTGGTATAGAAAGGGAGGAAGCGGATTTGAAAAAAATATATTCGGTATCAGTAGAAAACCGTTCCGGCGTACTTTGCAAGGTGGCAGGACTTTTTTCCAGACGATGTTTTAACATTGATTCTCTTGCGGTGGGGGAAACCGACGACCCGGCGGTGTCCTGTATGACGATTGTTAGCAGCGGGGATAAGCGCACCATAGAGCAGATTGAAAAGCAGCTTAACAAAAAGCTGGACGTGATTAAGGTTAAGACTTTTGATGAAGCGGCCAGCATCAGCCGGGAACTGCTTCTTATGAAGGTAAAGTATAACAAGTCGAACCGCAGGGATATCATGGAGGTCTGCGAGATCATGAATGCCCATATTGTGGACATGTCCAAGACCATGATGCTCATACAAATGTGCGACACCTCCGAGCGGATACAGCTCTTTATCAATATGTTTAAGACGGTGAGTATCGTGGAGGTAGCCCGCACCGGCACCCTTGCCCTTCAAAAATGCAATGAAACAGAGTAAACAAGTTGACTTTTCCAAGGTAAATTGTTAAAATGTTTTTTGGTTCGGGGCTGTTTGGCGTTTGCAGCGAAAGCGATATGCCCGAGAGCCCGGACAGGCATGTAACCTTCAGATTGTCTGAATTGTTATGGAGGGAAGGAGGATAAAAATTGCGTAAAAAGGTTTTTCAGCTTATCGTTGACAATACTGCCGGCGTTTTAAGCAGGATTTCAGGTCTTTTCTCAAGAAGAGGCTATAACATTGAGAGCATTACGGCGGGCGTTACCGCAGATTCCCGTTTTACCAGAATTACAATTGTGGCGTCCGGCGACGACGAGATTTTAGACCAGATTGAAAAGCAGGTGGCGAAGCTGGTGGACGTAAGGGATATCAGGGAGCTTGCGCCGGAAAACAGTGTGTACAGGGAACTGGCCCTTATCAAGGTCAGGACAAGCAGCGAGCAGAGACAGGGCGTTATTTCCATGGCGGATATTTTCCGTGCCAACATTATTGATGTGGCTCCGGACAGTCTGATTGTGGAGCTTACCGGAGATCAGGCGAAGATTGACGCGTTTATCAGTCTGCTTGAAGGATATGAAATACTGGAGCTTGCAAGAACCGGTATTGCCGGCCTTGGCAGAGGGACGGACAGGGTTGTCTATCTGTAATATACGGTGTCGGCGCAGTTATTGGCGGATTTCCATGGGGCAGCCAGGGCAGGAGCGGCTGTTGCCAAAGAGGAAAGGATAAAAATATTTTTTAATATCATTTTTATTAATATAGTAAGGATGACCTGCAATGCGCGGCATCCGCTATTTAGGAAAGGAGTCAGAAAATGGCAAATATTTATTATCAGGAAGATTGTAACCTGTCTTTACTGGAAGGAAAAACAATTGCGGTTATAGGTTACGGCAGTCAGGGACACGCACATGCATTAAATGCAAAAGAATCCGGATGCCACGTTATCATCGGCCTTTACGAGGGTTCTAAGTCCTGGGCAAAGGCGGAGCAGCAGGGATTTGAAGTATACACGGCGGCGGAAGCAGCAAAGAAGGCGGATATCATCATGATTCTTATCAACGATGAATTGCAGGCCGCTATGTATAAGAAAGATATTGAGCCCAATCTGGAAGAGGGTAATATGTTAATGTTTGCCCATGGTTTTAACATTCATTTCGGGCAGATTGTACCTCCCGCCAACGTGGATGTGACCATGATTGCTCCTAAGGGACCCGGCCACACGGTAAGAAGCGAATATCAGGCCGGCAAGGGCGTGCCCTGTCTGGTAGCCGTTCACCAGGACGCAACAGGAAAGGCTCTTGACAAAGCGCTTGCATATGCTCTGGCAATTGGCGGCGCAAGAGCAGGGGTGCTTGAGACCACCTTCAGAACGGAGACGGAGACGGATCTTTTTGGCGAGCAAGCTGTTTTGTGCGGCGGCGTGTGCGCACTGATGCAGGCGGGCTTTGAGACTTTGACGGAAGCCGGGTACGATCCGAGAAATGCATATTTCGAGTGTATCCATGAGATGAAACTGATAGTTGATTTGATTTATCAGTCAGGCTTTGAGGGCATGAGATATTCGATTTCCAACACGGCCGAGTACGGCGATTACGTGACAGGACCTAAGATCATCACGGAAGAAACCAAAAAGACCATGAAGAAGATTTTAAAGGATATCCAGGACGGTTCCTTTGCAAAGGAATTCCTGCTTGACATGTCGCCGGCCGGCGGACAGGCGCACTTCAAGGCTATGAGAAAGTTAGCGGCCGAGCATCCTTCGGAGCAGGTAGGCAAGGAAATCCGTAAGCTCTACAGCTGGAACAACGAAAACGATAAGCTGATTAACAATTAATTCGGAAGCCAAAAGAGCGTTCGTAAAAAGCACAGGTTGCTATGTTTGAAGAAGTAATTTTAAAGTATGCTGAAAGAGCCGCCGTGTGGCGGCTCTTTGTTACTTTTCATTGGATATTCGGAAACATCGCCCGGACTGAACGGAAACACTTTTTTGTGTAGATATTGTGAAATTATATGGATGAACTTCTCAAATCCATGCTTTTGTGGTAAAATCATAAATTGTTAGTTTTTGTGCCTGGTGCCCAAATTTGAAGGGTGCCAGGCAAGAATGGAGGATTGTTATGGGGATGACGATGACCCAGAAAATATTGGCGGCACATGCGGGACTTGACAGTGTGGAAGCCGGACAGCTGATAGAGGCGGATTTAGATCTTGTCCTTGGCAACGACATTACAAGCCCGGTTGCGATTAAGGAAATGGAAAAAATGAAGGTGAAGGGCGTATTTGACAAAGATAAGATAGCTCTTGTGCCGGATCATTTTGTGCCGAATAAGGACATTAAGTCTGCGGAACATTGTAAATGTGTAAGAGAATTTGCTTACCGGAACGAGATTACCAATTATTTCGAAGTGGGCGAAATGGGGATTGAGCATGCGCTTCTTCCGGAAAAAGGCCTTACCGTGGCCGGGGATGTGGTGATTGGGGCCGATTCACACACCTGTACTTATGGCGCGTTAGGCGCGTTTTCAACGGGAGTAGGCAGTACGGATATGGCGGCGGGAATGGCTACGGGAAAAGCCTGGTTTAAGGTGCCGGCCGCTATCCGCTTTTGTCTGATTGGCAAGCCTTCCAAATGGGTCAGCGGCAAGGATGTGATTCTGCATATCATTGGAATGATTGGGGTTGACGGCGCTTTGTATAAGTCCATGGAATTTGTGGGGGAGGGTATTAAGAACCTTACCATGGACGACCGCTTTACCATTGCCAACATGGCGATTGAGGCGGGCGGCAAGAACGGTATCTTCCCGGTGGACGATCTGGCAATCGCGTATATGAAAGAGCATTCTAAGAAACCATATACGATTTATGAGGCGGACGAGGACGCCGTTTATGATGAGGAATACACCATCGACTTAAGTTCGCTTCGCCCTACGATTGCATTTCCCCATCTGCCTGAAAATACAAAAACCATAGATGAAATTACGGAAGATATCAAAATTGATCAGGTGGTAATCGGTTCCTGTACCAACGGACGCATTGACGATATGCGCGTTGCGGCCGAGGTCCTGAAAGGAAACCATGTGGCAAAGGGAATGCGCTGTATCGTGATTCCCGCCACCCAGGCCATCTATATGCAGGCAATGGAGGAGGGGCTTTTAAAAACCTTTATAGAAGCCGGCGCAATCGTGAGTACGCCCACCTGCGGGCCCTGTCTGGGAGGATACATGGGTATTCTTGCGGAAGGGGAAAGATGCGTTTCCACTACCAACCGCAATTTTGTAGGACGTATGGGTCATGTAAATTCTGAGATTTATCTTGCAAGTCCGGCCGTAGCCGCGGCCAGCGCGATTGCAGGAAAGATTTCGGCGCCTTGTTGAGAACAGAGGGAGGTAGAAGAATGAAAGGTTTTCAACCTTTCATTCACAAGTTTGTGTCTGCGCTGCATCCACAAACTTGATATGCGCAAAAAGCAGCGCAGAAATGAGGAAAAATATAAATGAAAGCGGCAAAAGGAATTGTATTTAAGTATGGCGACAATGTGGACACGGATGTAATCATCCCTGCAAGATATTTGAACTCGTCCGATCCGGCGGAGCTTGCAACCCACTGCATGGAAGATATTGACAAGGATTTCATCCATAAAGTAAAACAGGGAGATATCATTGTGGCGGATAAAAATTTTGGCTGCGGTTCTTCCAGAGAACATGCGCCTATTGCAATCAAGGCGGCCGGAGTCAGCTGTGTGATTGCGGAGACGTTCGCCAGAATTTTTTACAGAAATGCGATTAATATAGGACTTCCTATCATTGAATGTCCGCAGGCTTCCAAGGGTATTGAGAATGGGGACGAAGTGGAAGTGGATTTTGATTCCGGTATGATTAAGAACCTGACCAAAGGAACAGAGTTCAAAGGACAGGCGTTTCCCGAGTTCATGCAGAAAATCATTGCGGCTGAGGGGTTAGTAAATTACATTAATCAAAAGTAAGGAAAGGCAAGGAGGAATTTTACAAATGGCCAATACAAATACGCCTGAAGTAAAATCTGAACAGAAGGTTCAGACCAAATATGACCGTAAAATGGAGGCAAGGAGACAACAAAAGTTAAAAGACGCACGCCAGGAAAAAATGATGAAAACCGTTGGAATTGCAATTGGGGTTGTGGTTCTTTTGGCTGTTGTGGTTTCAATCGCCGTGCCGATTGTCAGAAAGAGTTCGGCGCTTAAGGGTACTTATGTGAAAATAGGCGACCATGAGCTGACGCAGGTTGAGTACGATTATTATTACAATGTGGCGGTTAACAATTATCTGACCGCATATTCGTCCATTCTGCCCTATATGGGACTGGATACGTCCCGGGATTACGACCAGCAGCAATATGCGGAAGGCAAGACATGGAAGGATCTCTTTGATGAAATGACGGTGGAGCAGATTAAGCAAAGCAAAGCGCTTTTGGACGACGCCAAAGGGGCCGGCTTTACTTACGACACGTCCGCCGAATACGATGTCTTTGTGAGCGAGCTTGAAACTGCCGCCCAGTCGGCCGGGGTCAGCGTGGGAGAGTATTACAAGAACACCTTTGGCGAATATGCCACGAAACAGAACGTAGAGCCCTTTGTGAAGGAGGGACTGCTGGTAAGCGCATACCATGACGATTTAATGGTAAAAAATGTGCCTTCCGAAGAAGAAATAAAGGCATATTATGAAGAAAATAAACAAAATTATGACAAGGTAGATTTCAGGAGCTTTAATTTTAACACTGAGATTGCCGAGGACGCCTCCGAGGAAGATATCAAAAAAGCCATGGATGAACTTAAAGTGAAGGCGGACGCAATGATGGAGGCGCGTAAGGGCGGGGAAGATTTTGAGGCCCTTTGCCTTAAAAACGCATCCGAGAACACAAAAGAAAATTACGAAAATCCCGATACGGAATATAGCCTCAGTGAGGGACGAAACTACAGCAATATTTCCGCCGTTATGTCGGATTGGCTTTACGACGAGAGCAGAAAAGCGGGAGATATTACGGTTTTAGCAGATGAAACTTATCATCAGTATTATGTGGTGGAATTTGTAAAAAGGTATTATGATGAAGCGGACGACGCAAATATTTCAAATACCCTGGCAAGCGAGAGAGTATCCGAGTATACAAACGGCCTTGCGGAAAACTATCAGGTGACGGATGTAAAAGGAGATTTGAAATATCTGACAATCAGTACGGAGGAAACTGCGGCGGACAGCGCTGCGGATGACGCCGCTGACAGTGCGGATGAAGCGGGCACGGAAACAGACGCGGATACGGATGCCGGAAACGACACGGATTCTAATGCGGATGCAGCTTCCGGCGGTGATGCGGATACGGAAGACTCAGGTGCGGAAGAGTAAATCATTTTAGTAAATGAACAAAAATTGGGGACTCCATGGGAGTCCCTTATTTATGCACACGGGCGTCCAAAGGAAATATGTCAGCAAGCTGACGGACGCCCGGCGCGCGAGTAGGGAGAAAACCTTCCCTACTCGATTGCACAGGACCGTGCAGAGGAAATATGCCACTAAAGCGGCACACGGGCCGCGCGGCGAGCAGGGAGAAAATCTTCCCTGCTCGATTGCACAGGCCCGCATAAGGAAATTTTACTGAAATGGTTTGGCAAAAGAGCCTGCCGGGGAGATGGGTTCGCCATTTGAAACCAGATGATAGACATCACCCATAGTCTGTACCCTGAAATAGGCTTCCGCTCCCCATCGTTCCTCGCTTGAAAGGATGGTAAGCGAAGTGGTTGGCAGGAAAAAGCCGTGTACCAACAGCGGAAACGGAATATTCAGCAGGTGGGAGAGAACGATGCAGGTAATGCCCAGGTGGCAGAAAATGACGATAACAGGTTCTTTATCATCCTTTTTCAGGGCTTCAAAATATTCCGGGCTGTCCGGATGGGGCGTGGCGGCGCGCAAAGGTTCTTCGGCCCCTTCCCCAGTCATAACTTTATAGTATCGCTTTTCACGTATGTAGCCGTAGGAGGATAAAAGCCGGTCAAAATTTTGACATACTTCCGAGAACTTAGCGGCAATTTGAGGGTTTTGCTTCATCACATCCGCTTCCACCCATTTTAGCGGGTCGAACATTAAAGGCTCATTGGTCCAGTAAGATGGAACAAAATCCCAGGGAACGCCGTGCTTTCCGGTGACAGGATCATCAATAACATAGGAAAATTCCCGCATCCATTCTAAGGTGACGGCCTTACGGTTCATTTTTTGCAAGGTACAGGAGGCGGTGTCTTTCGCGCGCCCTAAGGGAGAGCAGTAAAAGTCGGTTACCCTCCACTTGCTGATGCGCTCCGCTAAAAGGCCGGCCTCGCGCCAGCCTTTTTCGGTCAGGCTGTCATGGGCATAGTCAGGTTCGCCGTGGCGGACAAATATGATTTTCATTTGGCAGCTCCTTTCAATTTGATAAGAAAATTATACCAGAGGCCGGGGCTTTCATGCAATACATAGAAGGCTTCCGGATTTACCTTATCTTGCTATGAAAGAAATAATCCGGTACAATAGATTTGTTTGTGAATATGATTTGTCAGTAAAACTTCGGATTTAATATTAAGAATATCTTAACTATTTTCCTTACTAACACTTAAATTTTATATGTTTTACTGTTTATAGTAAAGCAGAGTAAGAAAATTTTTGCCTGCGCCCCAATTTGAGGGCTGATGGCAGGAATGGGGGATTAGAATGACGAATATTTTAGTTTGCGATGATGATAAGGAAATTGTGGACGCCATTGAGATTTATCTGAATCAGGAAGGTTATCATGTTTATAAGGCCTATGACGGGGAGCAGGCGATAAAGCTGTTAAAGGAACAGAATATCCACCTCCTTGTGATAGACATTATGATGCCCAGGTTAGACGGAATCCATGCTACTTTGAAAATCAGGGAATACAGCAGCATTCCCATTATTTTTCTTTCCGCCAAATCGGAGGATACGGATAAAATACTTGGTCTGAATATCGGAGCGGACGATTATGTAACCAAACCTTTTAATCCCTTGGAGCTGGTGGCGAGAATAAAGTCGAATTTAAGAAGATACACCCGCCTTGGAAATCTGAATGTGGAAAACAACGCGCTTTTTACCGCCGGAGGACTGTGTATCAACGACGATACCAAGGAAGTGACGGTAGACGGAGAGGTGGTGAAGCTGACGCCGATTGAGTATAATATTCTTCTTTTGCTGGTGAAGAATCAGGGAAAGGTGTTTTCCATCGATCAGATTTATGAAAATATCTGGAATGAGGAGGCAATTGGCGCGGATAACACGGTTGCCGTCCATATCAGGCATATCAGGGAAAAGATTGAGATTAACCCGAAGGAACCAAGATATTTGAAAGTGGTCTGGGGTGTAGGATACAAGGTGGAAAAACAATAGGGGCGGCAAATTTATGGACACGCTTATGGATAGCTTACAGGCGCGCTTAAATTTGCGGGCTATTGGAAAAAGGGAGGATTCGTATTATGGGTAGGAAAATACGGGGTGAACAGCATGACAACATGCGGGAAAACATGCAGGAAAATATTCAGGAAAACGATATTGGAATGAATGGCAGCGAAATGAATGACGTTCAGGAAAATGACGTCGGGGGAAATAATATTCATAGTAATATGGAAGAAAATGCGCAAAACCCCAAAGGGCAGAACAAGCAAAATTCGCAGAAAGAAGATAATAAGAAAAGAGCAAAGGCCGGAAAGGAAGAACGCAGAAAGAAAAAAAGAAGACTGGGGTTTTTGCATGGCCTTCAACATATTCTGCTGGTGCTGGCCGTTGTTCAGATGGTGACGGTGCTTTTAAGCTCTTATGTGATGGTCGATACAAAAAGCGGGCCTAAGCCTTTTAGCCTGTTGGAACAAAAGCAGCCAAGGTATTTTGAGGATTCCAATGTGTTCAATATGCTTTTGGGGAACAGCGTATCCGATCTTATATGCTATGGCGCAATCAGGAGCCAGATGGAGACGGACGCCAGGTTTGACAACAAAAAGGAGGTGGATGTTACCGCCTTTGCCGGGAGACACTATGACATGCAGTCAGAGTATATTACCGCCCGTTATTATTTGGATGATCTGATCAAATGGGCCCAGGCCGGATTTACTTATGAAAACGTTTATATGAACGGGGAAGAGGCAGACCAGTTTTTAAGCAGAAGCCGGATTGTAACGAAAGTGAATCTGGAAGGCTATAACGGCACGGTAAGCTATCTAAACTCGGACCTTACAAGCATTACCAGCGTGGAGGATGTATCGGGCAACTTGCTTGAGGCCGGTATGGTAGAGAGAGATGGGACGGACGCTACCATTTTAAACAACAGATACCGCACGGTGGACGGTAAAAATATCGAAAATCATGTGTCCTCCTGGGAGGAATATTATGAACTTTGCGCAAATGTGAAAAAAGCGGCCGAGGATTTAAGCATTAATTATGAGGAGTACTTAAAATACAAGGAGTTTTATGACGCGGCCAATACAAATGTGCTGTATATTATCAAAAGAACCGTAGGAGACGACACCCAGATCTTTACAAACGTAAGCGCAAAAGCAACACGCGCCTCCGAACTGGAAAAGGAGCTACGGGGGCAGTGCGGCAGATATCTTTATTACAACTCCCAGAATATGCAGTTTGCAACGGACACCCTGATTGAGGAATCTACCCTGCGCTACATTTTAAATGCGTATCAATATGCCTATCCGGAGGATACCCAAATTATGATTGGGGTGCGGTCAGATTATATGGCGAAGGACTGCTTTTACCAGGCAAAAGACGGGTTCTACAATTATGTACCTCATGTGTGGCAGTATATTGCCGGTGCAGTAGCATGCATTCTTTTATATCTGGTGCTTTTGGCGGTTCTTACCATGAAGGAAGGCACAGTGCGCAAAAAAGAAACCGGCGAAATTGCGATCAGATTGTATTCTGAGGATCGTATACCTACGGAAATTATGGTTTTGGCGGCCGGGCTCGCTGCCGCAGGCGTGTGTTATGGCCTTGCTATTGTTAATGATATCCGGAGAAACATTGATTTTGCCAGTATGCTTGTGATTACAGGGTTAGCGGCGCTTTTGGTGAGTTTACTGTTTTCCTTCTTCTACTACAGTTTCGTAAGGCGTATAAAAGCAGGAACTCTTTGGAGAGACAGCCTGATCAGCGGCATCATAAATCTGATCCGGAAATGGGTTTTATATTTCAGTGAACATTCAACTTTGGTTTTGCGGGTTTGGGTTCCTGTGGGATTCCTTACGCTGGTGAATTTAGGAGGGGCGATGATCGCCGGATACGCGTGGGCGGAGAGAGAGGGGATTATCCTTTTGGCGTTCTTCCTGATAGTGGCCGCAGTTGACGGGGCGGTTGGATTTATTATGTACCGTTCGGCCCTTGGCAAGCAAAGGATTCTGGAGGGGATAAAGTTAATCCGGGAAGGAAACCTTGCGCATCAGGTGAAAGAGGACGGACTCTATGGAGAGGACCTGGTGCTTGCGCGGGCGGTAAACAGCATTGGGGACAGCGTCAGAACGGCAGTGGAAACCAGTATGAAGGATGAACGCCTCAAGGCGGATCTGATTACCAATGTGTCCCATGATATCAAAACGCCCTTAACCTCCATTATCAATTATGTGGATTTAATTAAGCGGGAGAATATTCAGGATCCTAAAATAAAGGAATATGTGGAAGTGTTAGACGCCAAATCCCAGAGGTTAAAGCAGCTGACAGACGATTTGGTGGAAGCATCCAAAATATCTTCCGGGAACATTGTACTGCAGTGGGAAAAAATCAACTTAGTGGAACTTTTGAACCAGACCATAGGGGAGTTCTCGGAAAAATTTGAGGAAAAGTCTTTGTATCTGGTGTTTAAGGCGCCTAAGAGCAGTATATACATCGAGGCGGACAGCAGACGCATCTGGCGTGTGATTGAAAATCTGTTTAATAATATCTTTAAATATGCGCTAAGCGGTACAAGGGTTTATATCGATATGGAATTACTGCGGTCCGATGAGGAGGGAAAAAAGGTAATTGTTTCCCTGAAAAACATATCGGCCCAGCCTCTTAAGATGGACCCGCAGGAGCTTACGGAAAGATTCATCCGGGGGGACGAATCCAGAACAACGGAAGGGAGCGGCCTGGGGCTGTCTATCGCCAAGAACCTGACGGAAGCCCAAAATGGGAAATTTGAGATTGTGATGGACGGCGATTTGTTTAAGGTGAATTTGACCTTCCGCATAACGGAAAAGAGCGAGTAGAGAAGGGCATAAAAGGAACAACGGATGACGATAGACCGGGTCATCCGTTGTTTTACGTAAAGATATTTATCACGGCAGGCTTACCTGTGCTGCCGGACATATTTTATTAAGGAATCAATCGCCCAGGGAATAAGGATCTTCCCGGTTGTTATATTTGGCAAGAAAACGATGTATTTTGTCCGTGGGCGTATACACGTTCATCATAGAGGAATCATGATTCATAAAATCAATAATAGAAGCCAGAAACTTACTCATATCAGCTTCAATATAGTAAGGTCGGGATATGAGTTCAGGATTCTGGTAAGTCAGGTTTGTGGTTACAACTTTATCGAAATAACATTTTTCATAGGCTTCATCAAAACGGCCAAGGCCCTCCGTAAAAAGACCGAAAGTACAGCATACATAAACACGCTTGGCATTCATTGCTTTCAGCTGCTTGGCGGTATCAATCATGCTGCCGCCGGAAGCAATCATATCGTCAATAATAATGACATCTTTGCCGTCTATATTGTCCCCGAGAAATTCATGGGCAATAATCGGATTTTTACCGTTTACAATGGTGGAATAATCACGGCGCTTGTAAAACATTCCAACGTCAACGCCAAGTACATTGGCAAAATATACGGCCCGGTCTAAGGCCCCCTCGTCAGGACTTATCACAATCAGATTGTCTTTGTCAATCAGAAGGTTATCTTCTGTTGCAAGCAGCGCACGGATAAACTGGTACGGCGGAGTAAAATTGTCAAATCCATGTAAAGGCTCCGCGTTCTGTACTCTTGGGTCGTGGGCGTCAAAGGTAATAAGATTGCTGACCCCCATGTTGGTGAGTTCTTCTATTGCATAAGCACAGTCAAGAGATTCGCGTCCGCTTCGTTTATGCTGGCGGCCTTCATATAAAAAGGGCATGATAACATTGATGCGGTGAGCTTTTCCGTTGACTGCCGCGATAACTCTTTTTAAATCCTGATAATGATCATCAGGAGATTTATAATTGGTATATTCATTCATTGTGTAAGAAATACTATGATTACAGACATCCACAAGAATAAACAAATCCTTACCCCTGACGGATTCGGAGATAACCGCTTTTCCTTCTCCGGTATTAAAACGATAGCATGTACTTCCCATGATAAAGTTATCCGATACATAACTTTTGAAAGCCGGGTCGTTTTTGGCTATATTTTTAACACTTTTTCTGAAGTTAATCAGGTGATTGTTTACGTTGTTTCCAAGCTTTGCAGCCGAATCTAAGACAAGTAATTTAAGGGGAGCAACAGGCATAGCCGCTTCCAGTTCATGTAAATTAGGCATGGTGACCTCCGTTAAGTAAATAAAGCAAGGGAATATATTTATCCACCAATTATTTTATAACATTATGATAGTGACACGTCAAGAAATTTCTAGTAAAATGAAAGGAACATAAGAATTACCGGACGTTTTGAAAGTAACGGATTATTTGATTTTTCATTTCATGTTATTCTCAGGGGGAGTTATGAAGGAACGGGAAGCCAGGGGACATTTGATTGTGGGGGCGCTTAAGGGGAGTATTGCCATGGAGTTAGAGATTACGGCTGGTGATCGGCTTCTGGCAATTAACGGGGAAGAAATTAAAGATATATTTGATTATCAGTATCTTGTGGAAAATGAATTTATTACGCTGCTGGTAGAAAAGCAGGGCGGGGAGCAGTGGGAGTTAGAGATTGAGAAAGATGAGGATGAGGATCTTGGTATTGTTTTTGAAAAGGGCCTTATGGACGACTATCGCTCCTGCCAGAATAAATGTATTTTTTGTTTTATTGACCAGATGCCGAAAGGGATGAGAGAGACTCTCTATTTTAAGGATGATGATGCAAGGCTTTCTTTTCTTCAGGGAAATTATCTTACGCTTACGAATATGTCGGATTATGATTTAGAGAGAATTATCAGGTATCGTCTTTCCCCTATTAACATTTCTTTCCAGACCATGAATCCGCAGCTGCGCTGCCAGATGTTAAATAACCGGTTTGCAGGGGAAGCCCTGAAAAAAGCGGATAAGCTTTATGAGGCGGGAATCACCATGAATGGGCAGATTGTCCTATGTAAAGGGATCAATGACGGGAAAGAACTGGAATTTAGCATTCGAAAGCTGGCGGAATATATTCCGGTGCTTGAAAGCGTGTCTGTGGTGCCGGCCGGATTGACCAAATATCGGGAGGGGCTGTATTCTCTTGAAAAATTTACAAAAAAGGATGCGGAAAAGGTTTTAGGAACGATCCATTCTTTTCAGGAAGAATTTTATCAAAAGTATGGAATCCATTTTGTCCATGCCAGTGATGAATGGTATATTCTTGCCGGCAGTAAGCTGCCGGAGAAAGACAGCTATGACGGATATTTGCAGCTGGAAAACGGGGTTGGAATGCTTCGTCTTTTGCTGGATGAATTTGAAGAAGCCCTCAGGGAGGCGGGAGAGATGCGCTGCCTTAAAGGGGACGTTTTGTCCATAGCTACCGGTAAGCTTGCTTATCCTTATATTGCCGCTATGGCGGAAAAGATGATGGGCCTTGTGCCGAAATTAAAGATCTGTGTTTATGAAATTATCAATTGCTTTTTCGGGGAAGAAATCACGGTTGCCGGTCTTTTGACGGGACAGGATATCATAGCCCAGCTTCAGGGGAAGGATCTGGGAAAAAGGTTATTGCTTCCGCAGAATATGTTAAGAAGCGGAGAAGAGGTTTTTTTGGACGACGTGACGGTCTCAGATATGGAAAAGGCTTTACAAGTGAAAATAGATATTGTAAAATCAAGCGGATATGACTTTGTGAATGGGATTTTGGGTTTGGAAGAAGAGAAAGGAAACGGTTAGTTTAAATGGCAAAAAATAAAAAGCCTATTGTGGCGATTGTGGGAAGGCCCAACGTGGGAAAATCGACGCTGTTTAACGCTATGGCAAAGCAGAGAATTTCCATCGTAAAGGATACGCCGGGGATTACCAGAGATAGGATTTATGCGGATGTAACGTGGCTTGATAAAGCTTTTACCCTGATTGATACAGGGGGAATTGAACCGGACAGCCGAGACATCATTTTATCACAGATGCGGGAACAGGCTCAGATTGCCATAGATACGGCGGATGTTATTCTTTTTATGGTGGATGTGAAGCAGGGAATGGTGGACGCGGACGCTAAGGTGGCGGATATGCTTAGGCGTTCCCATAAGCCGGTGGTGCTCGTTGTAAATAAAGTGGACAACTTTGATAAATATATGGCGGATGTCTATGAATTTTATAATCTTGGAATTGGCGATCCGCATCCGATTTCAGCTTCCGGCAGGCTTGGAATCGGGGATATGTTAGATGCGCTGACGAGCCACTTTGCAGACAGTGAGGGAATCGACGAGGAGGATGACAGGACAAGGATTGCCATTGTGGGAAAACCTAACGTAGGGAAATCTTCCCTGATCAATAAGCTGATTGGTGAAAATCGATTGATTGTATCGGAGATAGCCGGCACCACAAGGGACGCTGTGGACACGCCGGTTACCCATAACGGAAAAGAATATATTTTTATTGACACGGCGGGGCTGAGGCGCAAAAATAAGATAAAAGAGGAATTAGAACATTTCATGATTGTCCGGACGGTGGGCGCTATTGAACGATCGGATTTGGTTATTTTGGTGATTGACGCGCTGGAAGGCGTGACGGAACAGGACGCCAAGATTGCAGGTATCGCCCATGATCGCGGGAAGGCGGTCATCATTGCGGTAAACAAATGGGACGCCATTGAAAAAAATAACAAGACGGTGAATCAGTACACGGCAAAGGTACGGGAAATTTTATCTTATATGCCTTATGCGGAAATCACGTTTATTTCCGCACTGACAGGCCAGAGGCTTCCCAAACTTTATGATCTGATTGACGTCATCAGCGAAAATCATTCTATGAGGATATCTACGGGGGTGTTAAATGAAATTATGAGCGAGGCGGTGGCCCTCCAACAACCTCCCTCCGATAAAGGAAAACGGCTGCGGCTTTATTATATTACACAAGTAGGGGTAAAACCGCCTACCTTTGTAATTTTTGTCAACGATAAGGAGCTGATGCATTTTTCTTACACCAGATACTTGGAAAATAAGATACGGGAGGCTTTTGGTTTCAGAGGGACGCCTCTTAAGTTTTTCATCAGGGAAAGGAGTGAAAAAAAATAGGATGGAACGAATCGCTTGTTTAATCATAGGGTATGTTCTTGGTATGTTTCAGACAGCATTTATTTATGGGAAAATGCATGGAATCGATATTCGGGAACATGGCAGTGGAAATGCGGGGACAACCAATACCCTTAGGGTATTTGGCACAAAGGCGGGCCTAATTGTTCTTGTGGGAGACATTTTAAAATGTATATTGGCGATTGTGTTAAGCGGCATGCTTTTTAATACTTCCCATCCGGATGAAATTTATCTATTAAAACTTTATGCGGCAACAGGAGCCATTTTAGGACATAACTTTCCTTTCTACCTGAAATTCAAAGGAGGCAAAGGAATTGCCGCCACAGCGGGACTTATTTTGTCCTTTCATCCGGCTTTTCTGCCAATGGGCGTTATTGTATTTTTCAGCGTGTTTTTCCTGACCCATTATGTTTCCCTGGGATCATTGCTGGTTTATGCAGGGCTTATGATTGAGATGGTGATTGTAGGACAGCTTGGAATATTCGGCGCTTCCCAGGCTGTGCTGATTGAAATGTATATTCTTACGGCGTTTCTCACGATTCTGGCCTACTATAAGCATCGCGAAAATATCAAGCGATTGCTGGCAGGAAAGGAAAAAAAGACTTTTTTGACAAAGAAAAGCGAACAGTATGATAAATAAACAGAGTTATGGCTGGCAAAGCCATTATGTGTAAAAGCAGCGGAGATGACAGGCTATTTGGAAATATGCAGGCTTAAGAAAGGAGCATGGTTATTTAAAATGGCAAATGTGGGTATTATTGGCGCAGGCAGCTGGGGATGCGCGTTATCCTGGCTTCTTAGCAACAACGGCAATCAGGTAACAGTGTGGTCTATTATAGAAGACGAAGTGAGCATGCTGAAAAACTGCCACGAGCATAAGGATAAGCTGCCCGGTGTGATTCTTCCGGAAAATATGGAATTTACGACGGATTTGGAAAGTGCGGTCAGGGATAAGGATTTGCTTGTGCTGGCAGTGCCTTCTCCTTTTACCAGAAGCACGGCGGGTAAAATGGCGCCTTTTATAAAAGAAGGGCAGATAATTGTCAACGTGGCCAAAGGAATTGAGGAGTCTACCCTCATGACCTTGTCGGAAATTGTCGAACAGGAGATTAAACAGGCGAATGTGGCGGTGCTCTCAGGTCCGTCCCATGCGGAAGAAGTGGGCAAAGGCATCCCCACCACAATTGTAGTGGGTTCCAAAAAGAAAGACACCGCCGAATATATACAGAGTCTGTTTATGAGTGATGTATTTCGGGTATATATCAGTTCTGACGTGTTGGGAATCGAGTTAGGGGCCGCCCTTAAAAATGTGGTTGCCTTAGCGGCAGGCATGGCCGACGGCTTAGGCTATGGGGATAACACGAAGGCGGCGCTTATTACAAGGGGAATTGCCGAGATTGCAAGACTTGGAATCAGCATGGGAGGAAGAATCGAGACTTTTTATGGGCTTACAGGAATCGGGGATCTGATTGTTACCTGCGCCTCCATGCATTCCAGAAACCGCAGGGCCGGGATCTTAATCGGAAAAGGGGCTTCCATGGAAGAGGCTATGAAGGAAGTGAAAATGGTTGTCGAGGGCGTATATTCCGCCAAGGCGGGCTATGCTCTGGCACAGAAATTTCAGGTAAACGTCCCTATTATAGAGCAGGTAAACAGAATTCTATTTAAAGGCATGCCTGCCGCTAAGGCGGTTAAAGAGTTAATGCTCCGGGAAAAGAAAGTGGAGAATATTGATTTAAGGCAGCTTTATCAAAACAGTGTGGAAATCCCCTGGTAAGAAAGGAGCAAGGTTATTAAAATGAGTGAACAGTTTATTAGCACAAAGGATTATGTGGCGTCCGAACAGCTTATGGCAAGCGTGAATGTGGCGATTGCCCTTCAGAAACCTCTTTTGATTAAAGGAGAGCCGGGAACCGGGAAGACCATGCTGGCCCAGGCGGTGGCTAACTCTCTTGGTAAAAAGCTGATTATCTGGAACATCAAGTCAACTACAAAGGCCCAGGACGGCCTGTACATGTATGACACCATACAAAGGCTTTACGACGGACAGTTTGGAGAAGCGGGGGTGGATGACATTGCCCATTATATTAAGCTGGGGAAATTAGGGGAAGCCTTTGAGTCGGACGAACAGGTTATTTTGCTGATTGATGAAATTGATAAAGCAGATTTGGAGTTTCCAAACGATCTTCTTTGGGAGCTTGATCAGATGGAGTTTTATATTTATGAAACAAAGCGTACCGTCAAGGCAAAGCAGCGTCCCATCGTTATTATAACATCCAATGCGGAAAAGGAGTTACCGGACGCTTTCCTTCGAAGGTGTATCTTCCATTACATAGACTTCCCGGATGAAGTTTTGATGGAGGAGATTGTGAGAACCCACTATCCTGATGTGGAAGACAAGCTTTTAAAGAATGCCATGGATGTATTTTATCGGATTAGAAGCCTTCGGGATATCCGCAAAAAGCCCAGCACGTCAGAATTGATTGACTGGATTAACGCCCTGCAGATTGGTGGCATCCCGGCGGAGGATATCAGGGCAAAGCTGCCTTTTGTGGGAGTAGTGGTGAAAAAGGATGAGGATTTGGAAACCGTGCGCACGAAACTTGATTGAGCATAGATCCGGATCTTTTCCCGGATTTTAATTGTTTTAAGGCGTATGAAGGCAAGCATGCAAATTTAATCCGGTACTTTATGACGGACGTCAGTATGGGGGATGAATATGTTTTCAACGTTCTTTTATACCTGTAAAGCAAAAGGTCTTGCCATTACTTTAAGCGAATGGCTGACTTTACAGGAAGCGTTAGACAAGGGGCTGTGCAACAGCAGCCTGACGGATTTTTATTATCTGGCAAGAATGATTTTGGTCAAAAGCGAAACAGATTTTGATAAATTTGACATGGCCTTTGAGGAAACCTTTAAGGGGATTATGTCGGAAAACGAAATTTCTAAAAATATGATGAAATGGCTGGATAAGTCCGAGTTGATAGATATGGTGGACGAAGAGGAACGCTACCGTATGAATGAGCAGGACGGCATCCAGTTTATCGATAAGGATGAGGTGGAAGCCAAGTTCAAAGAAAGGCTGCGGGATCAGGACAGCGAGCACAACGGCGGAAGCTTTTGGATTGGCAGCATGGGCAAAACCGCTTTCGGAAATATGGGCGGTTTTATGGGCGGAATCAGAGTGGGCGGAACTACAGGGTATCAAAGCGCATTCCAGGTAATCGGCGCCCGCAAATACAGGGATTTCCGCGACGACAGAATGCTTGACAACCGTCAGTTTCAGTTAGCTTTCCGAAAATTGCGTCAGTTTTCCTCAAGACTCGACATTCCGAAAACGGAGCTTGACATAGACGGAACCATTGACAAGACTTGTAACAACGGCGGTTATTTACAGATTGTCATGGATAAGCCCCGCAAAAATGCGGTAAAGCTTTTACTTTTAATGGATTCGGGGGGAACCATGATTCCTTTCAGTTCCCTGCTGAATGAGCTGTTTCAGGCGGTGCACAAATCCAATCATTATAAGGATGTAAAAACCTATTATTTCCACAACTGCATTTATTCCAAGCTTTACAAAACGCCGGAGTGCGAAAACGGGGATTGGATCGACACGGAATGGATGTTCCGGAACCTGGACAGCGACTACAAAGTGATTATAGTGGGAGACGCCGCCATGGCGCCGGAGGAGCTTTACTCCGACAGCGGAAATTACAGAGGGCCGAACGGCGGGCTTGCAGGCTGGGAATGGTTACAGCTTGTAAAACGGCACTACAAAAAGGTGGTGTGGTTAAATCCCAAGATGGCCCCGGGCCATGCGCCCTGGCGGGAGGCGGAGACGGCGATTAAGGGGCTGTTTCCCATGTACAAGCTGACGGTGGACGGCTTAAATCAGGCCATGATAAAGCTTATGTTAAACAAATAGTGTGAAGAAAAGTTCTAAGATGTCAAAAAACGCCATCTAAGAACTTTTAAAGCTTGCAAAGCAAGCTGTCTTCACACTTAGAAGAATGCCTTGGAAAACAGGCATTCTTCGGAATACACGGAGGAAATAGAAAATGACAATTTTTGACGAGTTAAAGGCCAGAGGGCTTTTGGCACAACTTACGGACGAGGAAGAGATAAAGGAGCTGATCAATAACGGAAAAGCTACCTTTTATATTGGCTTTGACCCTACGGCGGACTCTCTGCATGTGGGACATTTCATGGCTCTTTGCCTGATGAAACGCCTGCAGATGGCGGGCAATAAGCCGATTGCGCTGATTGGCGGCGGCACAGGCATGGTGGGCGACCCTTCCGGCAGGAGCGACATGCGCAGTATGATGACAAAGGAAATGATTGACCATAACTGCGAGTGCTTTAAAAAACAGATGAGCCGTTTTATTGACTTTTCCGAGGGGAAAGCGCTGATGGTAAACAATGCGGAATGGCTTCTTGACTTAAACTATATAGAGTTTCTGCGGGATGTTGGGCCGCATTTTTCCGTAAACAGAATGCTTACCGCCGAGTGCTATAAGCAGAGGATGGAGAAGGGCTTAAGCTTTCTGGAATTTAACTACATGATCATGCAGAGCTATGATTTTTATGAACTGTTTCAGCGCTATGGCTGTAATATGCAGTTCGGCGGCGACGACCAGTGGAGCAATATGTTGGGCGGCACGGAACTGATTAGGAGAAAGCTGGGGAAGGACGCCTATGCGATGACCATCACCCTTTTGTTAAATTCCGAGGGGAAGAAGATGGGAAAGACACAGAAGGGCGCCGTGTGGCTTGACCCCAATAAGACCAGCCCCTTTGAGTTTTACCAGTACTGGCGGAACGTGGCCGATGCGGATGTGCTGAAATGCCTTAGGATGCTGACGTTTTTGCCTGTTGAACAGATTGACGAGATGGATAAGTGGGAAGGCAGCCAGTTAAATCAGGCCAAGGAGATTTTGGCCTTCGAGCTTACCAAACTGGTTCACGGCGAGGAGGAGGCTGCAAGAGCGCAGGAAAGCGCAAGAGCGTTGTTTGGCGCAGGGGTAGCGGCCGATATGCCCACCACGGAACTTAGCGAGGAAGATTTTACGGACGGAAAGCTGGATTTGATTTCCGTTTTATGCAAAGCCGGGCTGGTGGCGAGCCGCTCGGAAGGAAGACGCGCCATCGAGCAGGGCGGCGTAACCTTTGGAAGTGATAAGATTACGGATGTGAAAGCCGCTTTTGGCAAGGACGCTTTTGCCGGCGAGGGCGTGGTTGTAAAAAGAGGGAAAAAGAACTTCCGCAAGCTCATTTTAAAATAAGAGAATGTAAATCAATGTCATTAAGTTAACGGCTGCGGACGCCGGGAGGAAAATAAAATTCTCCGTCGCCGCGCTCTCGCTCCGTAAAAAGCGTAGCGGACACTAGGTTCGTGAAATACCTCACCAAGTGCCGACGCTTTTTAAGGGGCTCCTTAAGAATTTTATTTTCCTCCCGGCTGGTTTAGGCGCTAAACTTAATGGCATTGGAATATAAATTGTAACGATTCTATGCGAGGGTATAAAATTGCAGTATGAATTGCTGAGAAGTAAAAGAAAAACCATTGCCATCTCTTTTGACAGGGATGGCAATCTTGTTGTGAAGGCTCCTTCGTGGGTGGCAAAGCGTGAAATAGACAGGTTTGTGGCATCCAAAGAGGAGTGGATTCTGGCAACGGCCAGGCGGCTGCAAAGGGCAAGGGAAAAAGAAGCGGCCCTGCGTCTTTCCCTTGAAAGCGGCGACGAGCTGTATTATCTGGGAGAAAAAAGAGTTTTGACCGTCGTAAGGGAAGAAAGGAGCCGAACAAAAATAAAGGATGTGTGCGGACGCCTGATAATGACGATCCCCTATGAAGCGGACTATTCCTATAAGCAGGAACAGCTGGAAAAATGGTATCGAAAAGAAGCCCAGCGCGTTTTTGAAGAAAAGGCGCAGGCGTTTGCCGGGGCGATAGGGGTAAGCTTTCAGGGGATACATATAAAAGACCAAAAAAGCCGCTGGGGAAGCTGCAGCGGCAAGGGAAACTTAAACTTTAACTGGCGCATACTGATGGCGCCGGAACCGGTCTGCGATTATGTTATTATCCATGAACTGTGCCATCTTGTGTACATGGATCATTCGGATAATTTCTGGTATCTGGTGGAACGGTTTTGCCCTTCTTTCCGGCAATATAAAAAGTGGCTTCGAGATAATGCGGGGCTCCTGTATAAATTTTAAAATTTTTGTCAAGTAAAATTTTACATATTTTTATAGACTTTTTTTGTGCAATATGTTAAAATATTTTTGTGAAATATGTCAATTTATTTTGATAAACGTAACATTTTGTGTTATTGTTTAAAATTTTGTTGAACGATAAAACGATATAAATATTTACTGAAATTTAATAATATTATACCATAATTGACGGGGGATTTTATGAATAATATTATTAAATTCAAAAATTACAATCGGATAAAAGGTGATACTGTGAAAAATAATTTTTTTACAGATAAATTTGTGCCTGACGCCCCAATTTGCGGGCCGCCGGAAGCATGGAGGATTACGATGGAACTGAAAGAATTATTAAAATACCTGAAGATTAAAAATCAAACGGAAGAAGAATATTCGTTAAGGGAAATTAGGAATATTACGAATGATATATTATCTATGTCATTTAATTACTCCGGCCGTTGCGCAACTCCAATTGTGAAAATCGCAAAATTGTTTGATTTTAAAATATATAAAGAGTCTTTAAATGAATCCGGCGATATCAATATAAATGGAGAAACCAGAAAAAAATATGGACATGATAAAGTAATCCTGGTAAACAGAGACGAAGAGTTATTTCATCAGAGATTTGTCGTTGCACATGAACTGGCGCACTATTTATTTGATTATATAGGAAATGCTAAATATAGAGATAAAAATATTTTATTTGCTGATACATATCAAAAGGACAAGCATGAAACGCCGCAGGAAAAACGGGCAAATACCTTTGCCGCTGAAATTATGATGCCAAAAGAACTATTTATTAAGCAGTATAACGTGGCAAAAGTTACGGATAGCAATCATATGTTTATCGTAATGTATTTATCAAGATACTTTGAAACTTCTATTGAATCTATTGAAAGAAGGATTATGGAGGTATCAAGATAATTGTGCTCAAGTCGTTTCTTAACAGGTTAGTTACAGCCATAAATAATTCGAAAAATAATCAAGCGGACGAAAAAGCCAAACCGCATAGTGTTGAAATTCTAAAACACAGTAAAAATTATTCAAAGCTCTTAGATATATATGTCGATTCGGCAAATCAAAATATTACAATGAAGAAATGGTTTAAAATAATATTTTTCATTGTAACCATGTGCTCACTTATATCTGTCGTGGTTTTATTCTTCTTAACAATATTATATGCATTTTACAGTTTTAATAAATTTGATGATCTCAATGGTGTTACTACGCAAGCAATATTAAGTGTAGTTACAATTGTTGTCCCTGCCATATCTTCTTTAATTGTCGCATTTATTAAAATACCGGAAATTATTGCCCAATATTTGTTTAATACAAAAGAAGACGAAAATATGAATTTGATAATAAAGAATATACAGGATTATGACACCGCTATGTTTGCGATGGAACAAAAACTTGATGAACTCTTGATGGTTAACAAAGATCAGAATGCAGAAGTTGAAGACGATAATATAGAAGATTCACCGGCAGAGAACGTGAGTTAAAAATTATATTTTTGTCAGCAAAGTTGGCGGACGCATGGATGGAGAGAAAATGTTTCAAAATATCAAATGGCTGTTTTTTGACGTCGGTTCGACAATTATGGACGAGCAACTTGCATATGAGCACAGAATGAGGGAAATTGCAGGTCGGGCAAATGTATCCTATGAAAAAGTATATGAAATGGCCGTAGCATATTATAAAGAAAATAAAAAGGGCGATCTGGAGGCTGCAAAAAAGTTGGGCGTAGAGCTGCCCAAGTGGTATCAGGAAGGGGAAGTTCCATACGCCGATGCGGTTCAATGTCTTGGAATTTTGTATCAAAAATATCAAATCGGCATAATTGCCAACCAGCCGCCAGGGACAAAAGAGCGATTAGCGAAGAAAGGCATTTTAAAATATATTGATTTGGTGATTGCTTCCGCAGAAGAAGGCGTTGCAAAACCGGACGGAAGAATATTTGAAATTGCATTGGAAAGAAGTCGCTGTAAACCTGAACAGGCGGTCATGATTGGAGACCGGATAGACAATGATATCGTTCCCGCTAAGTTAATGGGTATGAGGACGATATGGATAAAGCAGGGATTCGGACAATATGGGAATATCAGACAGGAAATGGAAAAACCTGATTTCATTGTGAGCAATTTGTCGGAGCTTTGCAATATTTTGTGATCTTTCCCCGCTTGCTTAACCGCTGCCGATATCATAAGCTCGCATGAATAAATTCCTCAAGCCGTACATACATTTAATTAAATATGGAAGGGGTAGGCCAACGCCTTTTGCTGTGGGGTGTTGGCAGCATGGAGGAGTTTATGGACTTAAATGTAAAAAAAGAGTATGACCTCTACAATGATATCCAGTTAAGATGCGGCGGAGAAATTTACATAGGCGTTGTGGGACCGGTCAGAACCGGTAAATCCACTTTTATTAAAAGATTTATGGATTTGATGGTTCTGCCCAACATGACGGAATCCTATGAAAAGGAACGGGTAGTAGACGAACTTCCTCAAAGTGCCGGCGGAAAGACCATCACCACCACAGAACCCAAATTTATTCCCAAGGAAGCGGCTAAGCTGTCTTTTGGAGAGGGGATTGAGGCCAGAGTACGGCTGATAGACTGCGTGGGGTATATGGTGGATGGCGCTACCGGCCATATGGAAGACGAAGCGGAGCGAATGGTAAAAACCCCTTGGTTTACGGAAGAAATTCCTTTTACCCAGGCGGCGGAAATTGGAACAAGGAAGGTGATCAACGACCACTCTACCATTGGCATTGTGGTCACCTGCGACGGAAGTTTCGGGGACATTCCGAAAGAAAATTATGAGGCTGCCCAGGACCGCACAATTAAGGAGCTGAAAAAGCTGAAGAAGCCTTTTATCGTGCTTCTTAATACCGCAAAGCCTTACGGAGAGGACGCCATAAAGCTGGCGGAGGAAATAGAAAACAAATATGGCGTGTCGGTGATGCCGGTTAACTGCGAGCAGTTAAAGAAGGAAGACATTCACCAAATCTTAGAGAACATCCTTTATGAATTTCCGCTCACCATGATTGAATTTTATATGCCCAAATGGGTTGAAATGCTGCCTCAAAACCATAAGATGAAAGTGGATTTGATTGATCGTGTAAAAGAAATCATGTCCAAGTACAATTGTATCCGGGATGTAAAAAATAACCCGATTACTTTAGAAGGCCCTTTTATCAAAAAATGCAAGATGGACAGTATTGATATGGCGGACGGGTGTATCAGGGTATGGCTGGATGTGGACGACGCTTACTACTACGAGATGCTCAGCGATATGGTGGGAGAAACCATAGATAATGAATATCATTTACTATCCGTTTTAAAGGAAATGGCAAAAATGAAGCGGGAATATGTGAAAGTTTTACATGCCGTTGATTCCGTCAGACAAAAGGGGTATGGCGTGGTAACGCCTGAACGCAGCGAGATTAAACTTGATAAGCCCGAAGTGACAAAACATGGCAACAAATTTGGCGTGAAAATCCGGGCGGTAAGCCCCAGCATCCACATGATCCGCGCCAACATTGAGACGGAAATCTCCCCCATTGTAGGCTCCGAAGAACAGGCCCAGGATTTAATCCGCTTTATTTCCGATTCCAGCCAAAGCGAAGCCGGTATCTGGGAGACAAACATTTTCGGCAAATCCGTGGAACAGCTTGTAAACGACGGCATAACCAGTAAGCTCACTATGATAGGGGACGAAAGCCAGCTGAAACTCCAGGAAACCATGCAGAAGATCGTCAACGATTCCAATGGGGGAATGGTCTGCATTATCATATAAATTCCTCTTTTATGCTATGATTTACGATACCATACCGCAGCGGTTAACCGCAGCCAAACTCAAAATATAAAATATCAAAACATAAAACAAGAATCATCCTGTTCGTAGATGCGCGTGCTATATGCACATATATGGTATCTGTTTCCAGTCAATCGGGAACTCAATTCGTTGTAAGCATTCATACGAAGGGATGATTCTATGAATGGAGTTCATTCAATTTGGCATATACATATGTATCTTTCCAGATTGGCTTTCCGGCTTCATCTTTCCAAAAATATACATTTTTTCTGAAATGGGCTTCACGATGAAACCCTAATGTTTCAAGTAATTTCCATGAACTCCTGTTGTCAGGGTCACATTCTGCATATATTCTATGTATACTATTTAAAAAAGCCCGACCGATTAAAGCCTTGCAGCTCTCGGCAGCATAACCGTATCCCCAATAATTTCGGTTAAAAACATACCCTAATTCCAGCGCTTCAAAGTCGCGCTTGCCCAGATACACATTTCCAATCATTTTATGGGAATCCTTACATTCAACAGCAATCATTTCTTCCGTACCAATGCGCCATTCAAGATTATCTTTTGCTTCATCAAAAGTCAGAGGCTTATAGGGTTCATATTTTACCACTTCTTTGTCGGACAAGTATTCAAATAAGTCCTGAAGATCTTCTTTGAGGTATCTTCTCAGAATTAATCTTTCTGTTTCTGCTGCAATGATTTTGTTCTTCATGCTATATACTCCTTCTTCGATATTTTTCATATTTTAATATGTTTCATTTTCATCCTGCATTTGTCTCATTCGAAACCGCTCATAAGTCCTTTATCCCAATATGGTTCCATATCATCAATGCTATTATAGCAGAAGGTTACGAATTTTGTATGGAAGTTTCTTCACATCTTTTACTTTACTGAAATACAATGTGATTTACTTTATGTGATGTGATATACTGTAAAAGAATACAAAAATTTTCGGGGAAAGAGGTATGGTATGGTGGGAAAAGCAAAGCTTCCCATGGGGATAGAAAATTTCAGGGAAATACGTACAGGGGGATTCTATTATGTTGATAAAACCGGACTGATTAAAACATTGCTGGAGAATCCGGGAAAAGTTAACCTGTTCACACGGCCAAGGCGTTTCGGAAAAACGCTGAATATGAGTATGTTGAAATGTTTTTTTGAAGACGGCAGCGACGGCGCAATTTTTGACGGACTTGAGATCTCAGGAGAAAAAGAATTGTGGGAAGAGTACATGGGGAAATTTCCTGTTATTTCAATTACGTTAAAGGGGGCGACAGGGGAAAGTTTTGAGGAAGCAAAGGTAATGCTTCGGAGAATTATAGGGAAAGAGGCGATGCGGTTTCGATTTCTGCTGGAAAGCGACAGAATTGACGATACGGAACGCAGCCAGTATGAGGCGCTTATCAGTACGGATAAAACAGGCACTTTTACCATGTCGGACGATTTGCTGAAAGACAGCCTGCTGATTTTGTCGCAGTTTTTGCAGAAACATTACGGCCGGGGCACAGTCATGCTGATTGACGAATACGATGTGCCGCTTGATAAGGCGTACCAGGCGGGATATTATGATTCCATGGTAGAATTCATCAGAGTTTTGTTTGGCAATGCATTTAAGACAAACGACGGTTTGAAATTTGCAGTGATGACAGGATGCTTAAGGATATCCAAGGAAAGTATTTTCACAGGTCTAAATAATTTTAGCGTATACACCATAAAGGATGTTCAGTATAGTGAATTTTTTGGATTTACGGATGCGGAGATCAGACAGATGCTTGCATATTACGGGCTTATGGAAAAATATGATACTGTCAGGGAATGGTATGACGGCTATCATTTTAACAGACTTGATATCTATTGTCCGTGGGATGTGGTAAGCTACTGTCATGCCCTGAAAATGAATCCGTCCGCCGAACCGCAAAATTACTGGGTAAACACGAGTAGCAACGATATTATCAGGAAATTCTTATCTAAGGCGGATGCCGCTACCAGGGATGAAATTGAGCTTTTGATTAATGGAAGCTGCGTTAAAAAAATGATACATCAGGAACTGACGTATCGGGATCTGGATTCTGACATTGACAATCTCTGGAGCCTTCTTTTTACGACAGGATACCTGACGCAGGATGGGGAAGATGAGGAAGGGATATCGAATCTTATTATTCCAAACAGGGAAATCCACTGGATTTATGTCCGGCAGATACGTAAATGGTTTAAGGACGAGGCGCGGAAAGATACACAAAAACTGAAAAGTTTATGCAGGGCGTTTGAGAAAAATGATACGGCTGCCATTGAAAAGGAATTCACATCTTATTTACGAAAGACTATCAGTATTCGCGACACCGGCGTTAAAAAGGAAATGAAGGAGAATTTTTACCATGGCGTCCTGCTTGGTTTATTCGGGAACATGGACGGATGGAAGGTCAAATCCAATGTCGAGTCAGGAAACGGCTACAGCGATATCCTTGTGGAAGTCGAAGACAGAGACATCGGCATTGTCATTGAGCTGAAATACGCTGAGAATGCGGCGTTTGACATTGCCTGTAAAGCGGCATTGGGGCAAATACATGACAGAAATTATGAAGATGCGCTGGTTGACGATGGCATGAAAACCATCTATCGATATGGGATTGCGTGTTATAAAAAGCGCTGTCGGGTGATTTCAGGATAATTTTTTGTTTGATTGCAGAACAGTAACTTTTATGGTAATATTATGGAGAAAAGTTTTGCCTAAAATAAGAGCACTCTCGGAAACTCCCTTGCACCCATCTTTGCGGCTGAGTTTCCGAGACCGCTCAATAAAGTTTTTGGAGGGGTCATATGAATCAGGTATACGAAAAAATTGAGAAATGCTATGAAAGCATAAAGGACAGGCTTCCCTTTCAGCCTAAGGTAGCGCTTGTTCTTGGGTCAGGATTGGGGAACTATGCGGATACCATGGAAGTAAAAGCGGAGATTTCCTACAGTGAAATAATAGATTTCCCGGTTTCTACAGTTCCGGGCCATGAGGGAAAGTTTATTTTCGGCTATGTGAAAGAAGTGCCTGTGGTATGTATGAAGGGGAGAGTCCACTATTATGAAGGGTATCCCATTACGGACGTAGTGCTTCCCACACGCCTTATGAAAAAGATGGGGGCTGAAATTTTATTCTTAACCAACGCTTCGGGGGGAATCAACCCCAATTTTACGGCTGGGAGCTTTATGCTGATCAAAGACCATATTTCATGTTTTGCCCCGAATCCTTTAATTGGAGCAAATATAGAGGAATTAGGGTGTCGTTTCCCGGACATGAGCAAGGTCTACGATCCGTCGCTTCAGGACATTATCAGGAGGAAGGCAAAGGAATGCAATATTCCTCTCAATGAGGGAATCTATGTACAGCTTACGGGGCCTTCTTTTGAGTCTCCCGCGGAAATTCGTTTGTTGCGCGCTCTTGGCGCCGATGCCGTGGGAATGAGCACAGTGGTGGAAGCAATTGCCGCCAACCATATGGGAATGAAAATTTGTGGAATTTCCTGCGTGGCAAATTTAGCCGCCGGCATGACGGACCAGCCTCTTACCCATGAAGAGGTACAGGAAGCCTCCAATAAAGCGGCTCCATTGTTCCAGCAGCTTATCACGGAATCCATTGCGGCTTTTTAAATGAAATCTTAAGCTTTAAAGCTTAGTATATCTTTTAAGGAAGGATTTTTATGGGAACGGAAAAAAATACTGTGGCAGGGATAGAGGAAATCCCTATAACGGATCTGATACGTTCGGCGATAGACGCCAGAAAAAAAGCCTATGCGCCTTATTCAAATTATATGGTGGGAGCGGCGGTGCTGACCAATGAATTGCGGATTTATACCGGCTGCAATATCGAAAACGCCGCTTATACCCCTTCTATTTGTGCGGAAAGAACTGCCGTCAGCAAGGCGGTAAGCGAGGGAAAGCGCAAATTTAAGGCCATTGCGGTGGCGGGAAGCCCCAAAGGGGAGACGATAAGCCAATATGCTTATCCCTGCGGCGTGTGCAGACAGGTACTGCGTGAATTTACGGATCCGGACAGCTTTTTTGTGATTGTTGCCAAAAGCGAGACGGATTATAAAGTTTATCTTTTAAAGGAACTGCTTCCGGAAAGCTTCGGGCCGGAAAATCTATTTTAAGGGATTTTCGTTGTAAAGCATACCACAAACAGGAATCTTTCGTCCGGCTTAAAACTGCCGCGGGATGGTAACAGGGAGGTTTACGTGAATATCAGATTATATAATGCTAAAATCCTCACCATGCGCGAAGGGGAGGAAATTTTTGAAGGGGAAGTCTGGGTACAGGGAGAAAGAATCCTCTACATAGGAAAGGGTGAAATTCCTGACGACATATACGCCGATATGCCCGGAAAGTGTATCATATGGGACAGGGAAATTGACTGTAAGAAAAATCTTCTTATGCCCGGGTTTAAAAATGCGCATACCCACTCGGGCATGACGCTGCTTCGATCCTTTGCGGACGATCTTCCCCTGGATGAATGGCTCAACAACAAGATTTTTCCCATAGAAGCAAAAATGACGGCTCAGGATATCTACGAGCTGTCCCGTCTGGCCGTTTTGGAATATCTTACCAGCGGGATCACCGCAGTGTTTGATATGTACCTTACGCCGGAATCCATTGCGGACGCCTTTGACAACATGGGAATGCGGTGCGTACAGGTGGGAGCGGTCAACAATTTCAGCCAGTCACCCGAGATGGTAGAAGAGCTGTATCAAAAGTTGAACAACAAAAGCCCTCTCCAGTCCTACATGTTGGGATTTCATGCGGAATATACCTGCTCAAAAGCGCTGTTGGAGCAGATGGCAGGACTTGCCCATAAATATAAGGCGCCTGTATTCACACACTTGGCGGAAACGGAAAAAGAGGTATCAGGCTGTCTTGAGCGCTATGGGATGACACCTTTGGCGTTTCTGGATTCCTTAGGCATGTTTGATTATGGTGGCGGCGGATACCATTGCGTTCATATGACCAGGGAAGATATTTCCATTATGAGCCGCAAAGGGTTATATACCGTGACGAATCCTGGTTCTAACACAAAGCTTGCCAGCGGTATCGCGCCTGTTTCGGATTTTTTGAAAGCCGGCGTAAAAGTGGCAATTGGAACGGACGGGCCTGCCAGCAATAATTGTCTCGATATGTTTCGGGAAATGTTCCTTGTAACCGGGCTTGCCAAATTAAGGGAAAAAGACGCCTCGGCGGTAGACGCCATGGAGGTTTTAAAGATGGCCACGGTAAACGGCGCTCATGCCATGGGTCTTAAGGATGCGGACATACTTGCCAAAGGAAAGCTGGCGGATCTTATTATGATTGATTTAAACCAGCCTAATATGAAACCCCAAAATAATATTCCCAAAAATCTGGTATATAGCGGGAGCAAACAAAATGTAGCCATGACCATGATAGGGGGAGAGATTCTTTACGAAAAAGGGTCTTTTTACACAAAAGAAAAGCCGGAATTTATTTATGAAAAAACAGATTTTATTTTACAAAGAATAATAGAAAAAAATACCTGATAAAATTGTGCTGGTAAAATGGAGGAATTTCAAATGGGAAAAAATAAAGTGTCTTTTTTCAATTCCATAAAGACTCAAATTACGCTGCTTGTTATCATAACAGTGCTTATTACCACGGTTTTATGTATGTGGACTGTTATCCCCCTTGTGGATGAGAGTCAATCTGAAATGATTAAGAGCTACATGAAAGATGTAGTGCTTGTTGCAGGGGAAAGTATCAATAAAGGAATAGAAAATGTGAGCGGGACGGATGTACTTACCCCCGAAAGTTTAGAAGACATAGTAGGGAAGATCACCGTAAATAATATGGATTCCAGCTATGCATATGTGGTATCTGCCGACGGGACAATGTTATATCACCCAACAGCAGACAAAATAGGAGAACCCGTTGAAAACGATGCCGTAAAGCAGATTCTCGATAAAATTTCCGGTGGGCAAAGGCCGGAGACAGATGTAATTACATATGAATTTAAAGGCACTATGAAGTATGCATCTTTTTACGTTGGTACAAATTTGGATTATGTTGTGGTAATTACGGCCGATGAAAATGAAGTTCTTGCCAGCTCATCCGTAATTTTAAAGAAAAGCAGCATTGCTTCATTTTTAATCCTGATACTGTGTTCTGTGATTGGATTTATACTTTCCATACGGCTTGTAAGACCTATAAAGAAGATTACCGAAATTATTACCAGTTTATCCGAAATGAATTTTACGGAAAATAAGCTGCAGAAATACATTAACAGGCAAAAAGGTGAAATCGGCGTTATGGGAAGAGCGCTTGACGGTCTTCGCAAGGAACTGGTAACCATGATGAAGGGAATCAGCGATAACAGCAACAGCCTGTTTGAAGCATCAGGCGGACTCAGCAACAGTTCAGGGGAAACTTCCACAGCCGTAGAACAGATTGAAAAGGCTATTTCCGAAATTGCCCAGGGAGCTACCTCTCAGGCCCAGGAGACACAGGCTGCCACAGAAGATATTATTCTCATGGGCAATATGATAGAAGATACCAGCAAAGAAATGGATTCGCTAAGAGAGAATGCGGAAAAGGTACGCGCTGCCGGAAATGAAGCGATGAATATTCTTTCAGACTTAAGCAATATTAACTTCAGGACAAAGGAAGCGGTGGAAATTGTCTACGACCAGACAAATACGACAAATGAATCTGCGATGAAGATTAAAGAAGCTACGGATATCATCAGTGAAATTGCGGAAGAAACAAATCTGCTTTCTTTAAATGCCTCCATAGAAGCCGCAAGGGCAGGAGAACAGGGACGCGGATTTGCGGTGGTTGCCACCCAGATTCAAAAGCTGGCCGAGCAGTCCAATGAATCTGCAAGGCAGATTGACGATATTATTCATTCCTTAATCAAAGATTCGGAAGAATCCGTACAGACAATGAAGGAAGTGAAAAGTATCATCGTACAGCAGAATGAAAATGTAATCAAAACCGAAAATGCTTTTAATAACGTAAAGGATGGTATCGACCAATCGATTGAAAGCATCGGTATGATTGCATCCAAAACCCAGGAATTAGATGAAGCCAGGGTAAGAGTGGTGGATGTTGTTCAGAATTTGAATGCCATTGCGCAGGAGAATGCGGCAAGTACGGAAGAAACTTCTGCCGCTGCCGCTGAAACCGGGACAACGGTGGAGACAATTGCTGACAATGCAAGATATCTCAATGAGATTGCACAGCAGTTAGAGAAAAACGTAAAGAGATTTACGCTCCAATAGATTGATTGACTTGCAGACTTGTAGGAAAGGCTTGGGCGCTTACGGAACATGGAATATATTATTTTTGCAGCGGCAATGGTAGGGTTTATTTTGCTTATTATGCTGAAAGGGTTTTATGATTACAAAAAATCAGAAAAAAAGTTTATAAAAACTTTATTCGATACTTATGGCACATTGCCGCAAAGAGAATATAAACCGGAACAGTTTGAAAATATTTCACACTACTATTTAAAGCATAAAGATGGTTTTTCCATTGACGATATTACATGGAACGACCTGAATATGGATGAAATATTTAAGCGGATGAACTATACTTACTCAGCTGCAGGCGAAGAGTATTTATATTATATTTTGCGAAAACCCTGTATGGATGAAACGGAATTTGCACGCCGGGAAGAAATCATAGATTTTTTCAGGGCACATCCTGAGGAAAGGGTTGCTTATCAGTTTATTTTCAGTAAATTGGGGAGAACCGGAAAGTTTTCTATTTATGATTACTTGGATTACTTAGATGAGCTTGGCCAGCGCAGTAATTTGCAGGATTATCTTTCGATTTGCCTTCTGCTGGCCAGTATCTGCTTTATGTTCGTGAATATGCCTCTTGGACTGGCGGCTTTTGTGTTTGTGTTAGTATTCAACAATGTGAGCTATTTCAGGGTGAAAGAGGAGATTGACCCGTATATTACCAGCTTTGCATATGTCTTTCGGGTGCTGGAAGCCGTAAAGGAGCTGCAGGCACAAAGAAGCCATTTTCAAAAAAACGGCTCGTCCAAAACGGATTTTGCCAAAAAGGAGGAAGCGGATGCGCTCAGCCGGGAGTTTGAAACCCTGAAAAAGTGCGGCGGGACTATGGTCAGCTTTAAAAGAGGTTCCTTTCTTGTGATGAGCGGCGGGCGCATGTCGGGGGCCAATAATCCTCTGGAAATGATTCTTGATTTTGTCAGAATGGGTTTTCATGTGGATTTGATTAAGTTTAATCAAATGCTGGCACAGGTTCGCAGGAATCTGCCGGAAATTGACGCCATGATTACGGCGCTGGGCAGGATAGAAGCCATGATTGCCATTGGTGCCTACAGGCAGTCTCTTACAGAGTACTGCGTGCCCGAATTTACCTCCGAAAAGGTGATTAGGGCGGAGGATTTGTATCATCCCCTTATTGAAAATCCGGTTAAAAATGACTTTCACACGGATAAGAACGTACTGATTACCGGATCCAACGCGTCAGGGAAATCCACTTTTCTTAAGACCATGGCAATCAACAGTATTTTTGCACAGACGATTCATACCTGCCTTGCAAAAAGCTATACGGGAGCCTTGTTTTATACAATATCTTCTATGAGTCTTAAGGATGATATACAAGGCGGCGAGAGCTACTATATGGTGGAGATTAAGGCGTTAAAGAGGATATTGGACTTAAGAGGAAGCGCTGACGCGCCGGTTTTATGTTTTGTGGACGAGGTGCTAAGGGGTACCAATACGGTAGAGAGGATTGCGGCCTCCGCACAGATTCTGAAAAGCCTCTCAAGGGGAAATTGTCTGTGCTTTGCGGCTACCCATGATATTGAGCTGACGCACCTTTTGGAGGATATCTATTACAATTATCATTTCTCCGAGGAAATTGAAGAGGAGGATATTTACTTTAGCTATAAAATTATGGAAGGGCGAGCCAACACGCGAAATGCCATCAAGCTTTTGCATATTATGGGATATGAAACTGAGATTATACAGGAAGCGGAGCTTATGGCCGGGGATTTTTTGAAATCAGGTGTGTGGCATAGACTTGACTGTAAAATAACACAATGATATGATAGTAAAAACAACGACGGTGCGCTTTGCGAACTGTCTTTAAGTTAGTAAAAAATAGCGGTTTAGAAAGCTGGTGGGAAAATGGGAAATTTTATTTTGTTTTTTAATACGTTTTTATCTTACGTACTGCAATTAGCAGTGATTGTAGCGCTGTCCGGAATTGCAATGTTTATAGGAATCAAACAGCGTAAACGCAAAAATGGGCAGTAATGGATATTTGCCCGAAATGAATTTCATAATCAGGAAGGGGCTGTCACAAAATAACATGAGCCGTATTTTGTGACAGTCCTTTTAAACATAAAAATATATGATGCAGGCCGGATTGGTATATGTAAAAGATGGAGGGTTATGGTGAGCAGATTTGATACAATATTGTGGGATGTGGATCAGACGCTTTTAGATTTTAATCTGTCGCAGGCTTATGCGCTTTCAGAGAGCTTTAAACGGTTTGGCCTTGAAATGAAAGAGGGTATATTACCGCTTTATGCAGGTATCAATAATACCTATTGGAAACGGCATGAGCTTGGCGAAGTTTCAAAAGCGGAATTGCTTACGGGAAGATTCGAGACTCTTTTTTCGGAGCTTGGGGTAAAGGGCATTGATATAGAGAATTTTGCAGCCATATATCAGAAAGCCTTAGGCTCTGTTTTTTATTTCCGGGATGATTCTTACAATTTGTGCAGCAAAATAAAGGGTAAAGTAAGGCAGTATGCCGTGACCAATGGGGTGACCTCTACTCAGAAAAATAAACTTCATTTGTCAGGATTGGATGAAATTTTAGACGGCATTTTTATTTCCGAGGAAATCGGATATCCAAAGCCGCAAATAGAGTATTTTGAGAGATGCTTTGAAAGGATTCCTGATTTTGAGAAAGAAAAAACAATTATAGTGGGAGATTCTCTGACCAGCGATATGCAGGGAGGTAACGAGGCGGGAATCTTTACCTGCTGGTATAACCCTGAGGGAAAGGAAAATTCCACAAAGCTGCGGATTGATTATGAGATTAAAAATCTATGGGAAGTAGAAAAAATACTGGATTTTTCATCTTAATGAGTATGGAGGATTTATATAGTGGCAAAATCCGCAAATCAGAAGTTAAAACTTTTATATATCTTAAAAATACTAACGGAAAAAACAGATGAAAATCATTGTATGTCCGCTCAGGAGATTATTGCGGAGCTTTCGGCTTATGACATTTCAGCCGAGAGGAAAAGCATTTATGACGATATGGAGCGTTTGATCTACTTTGGCTATGATATTGTTTATGTAAAAGCCCGAAGCGGCGGCGGTTATTATTTGGCCGGCAGGGAATTTGAGCTGCCGGAGCTAAAGCTGCTTGTGGATGCGGTGCAGTCTTCCCGCTTTATTACCCAGAAAAAATCCAGAGAATTGATTTCCAAAATTGAGAAGCTTGCAGGGCCTTATGAGGGAAAACAATTGCAAAGACAGGTTTTTGTTGCAGGTAGGGTTAAGACGGAAAATGAAAGTATTTATTATAATGTAGACCGCATTCATAAGGCAATACAGGACAACGTCCCTATTACATTTACCTATTTGGCCTGGAACGTGAAAAAGGAATTGGTCCCAAGGCGTGAAGGCAAAAAATATCATGTAAGCCCATGGGCGCTGACCTGGCAGGACGAAAATTATTATTTGATCGCCTATGACGACGAGGACGAACGCATCAAGCATTTCAGGGTGGATAAAATGAGCCGGATTATGGAGCTTGCCAAAGAAAGCCGAAAGGGTATGGAGGCTTTTAAAGAGTTTGATGTGGCGGAGTACACCAACAAGACCTTTGGGATGTTTGGCGGGGAACAGGAGATTGTTTCATTACGGTTCCCGGAAGATATGATTGGCATTGTTTTAGACCGGTTTGGCAAGGACATAGATATCCGCAAAATGAGCGATGGAATTGTAAGCGTCCGGATTAAAGCGGCTGTAAGCGGACAGTTTTACGGATGGCTAACGGGATTAGGAAAAAGAGTGTGCATTTTGGGACCGGAGCATGTCCGGAATAATTATATAGATTTTATGAAACAGATTATGGAAAACTATCATGAATTTACTTAAGGCAGAGAAAGGGGTACGGTTATTAAAATGGAATTACATGTATCGGACAGAATGAAAGCATATGAGGAGGGGATTTTTCAGCTTCTCAATGAAAAGAAGGAGGAAGTGGAGAAATCCGGCAGGAAAGTATATAATCTTTCCGTAGGGACGCCTGATTTTCCCACAGAGCCCCATATTATGGAGGCCGTGGTAGAGGCCGCTAAAAATCCGGCCAATTATAAATATTCGCTTAAAATGCTCCCTGAGCTTACGAAAGCAGTGATAGAGCGGTTTAGGAAGCGCTATCATGTGGAATTAAGCGAAAAAGAAATTACGGATGTTTACGGTTCTCAGGAAGGGATTGCCCATATTGGTTTGTCACTTTGCAATCCGGATGATATTGTTCTTGTACCGGATCCGGGTTATCCGATTTTCTCCATTGGTCCTTCGCTGGCAATGGCAGATGTCCGCACATATGAATTAAAGCCGGAGAATCATTATCTGCCAAAGCTTTCTGACATTGACAAAGAAATCTGTAGAAAAGCAAAATTTATGATCGTCTCTTATCCCTTAAATCCTATCTGTAAGATAGCGCCGGATTCCTTTTATGAGGAATTGATTCCCTGGGCAAAGGAACACGATATTATAATTGTTCACGATAATGCATATTCCGATATCATATATGATGGGCATATTGGCAAATCTATTTTGCAGTTTGAAGGCGCAAAAGAAAATTGTATCGAATTTTATTCGCTTTCTAAGAGCTACTGCTATACCGGAGCAAGAATGGGCTTTCTGGTAGGAAATGAATATCTGGTCGGGAATTTTAAAAAGCTCCGCTCACAGATCGACTACGGGCCGTTTCTGCCTGTACAGTATGGTGCAATTGCGGCTTTAGAAGGCCCGGACGAAGGCGTGCGCAAAAGATGCACGGAGTACCAGCGCAGGAGGGACGCTCTCTGCGGCGGCCTGAGAAGGATTGGCTGGGATATTCCTGACAGTGAGGGTACAATGTTTGCCTGGGGGAAAATCCCGCAAGGGTATTCGGACGATGTCGCCTTCGTAATGGAGCTTCTTGAAAAATCAGGAGTTCTCTGCACGCCGGGAAGCAGTTTTGGGAAGCTGGGAAAAGGACATGTGCGTTTTGCCCTTACCATGCCGGTGGAAGAAATAGAGAAGGCCGTAAAAGCGGTTGAGGCGTCGGGGATAGTGTGAAGCTCTTTTTATGTGTTGACAGGCAGGGATTGTTTCTTTATACTAGATTGTAACGCTATATTTTGATGCAATATTTGAGATTTTTACCAGATATAGTATTTTTGTATGATATAGCGTTTAGAAATGTAGGTGAGAATGGAGGAATGGAAGTGAGTGATCTACAGGAAAGTTCTGCTAATTACGGTGAAGAATTTCAGCCTGCGCTAAACGTTAAGGTAATTAAGAAAGATGGAAGCCTTGAAGCTTTTAATGTACAAAAGGTAGTAGATGCCGTGGGGAAGAGCGCATACCGCGCCCTTACGAAATTTACGGACGATGAGAAGAGGCATATCTGCCAGTATGTGGTTGATAAAGTAAATGAGATGGAGAATGATAAAATTCCCATCCCCATTATGCATAACATCGTAGAGAGCGCTCTGGAGGAAGTAAAACCTATTGTTGCAAAAAGTTATCGCGATTATCGTAACTATAAGCAGGATTTTGTCCGCATGATGGATGATGTATACAAAAAAAGCCAGTCCATTATGTATGTTGGGGATAAGGAAAACGCCAACACGGACAGCGCGCTTGTTTCCACCAAAAGAAGCCTGATTTTTAATCAGTTTAATAAGGAGTTATATCAGAAGTTTTTTATGACCACGGAGGAAATTCAGGCATGCAGGGACGGTTATATTTATGTCCACGATATGTCCGCAAGGCGCGATACCATGAACTGCTGTCTTTTTGACGTTTCCAGCGTGCTTACGGGTGGATTTGAAATGGGAAATATCTGGTATAATGAGCCTAAGACGCTGGATGTGGCGTTTGATGTAATCGGCGATATCGTATTAAGCGCTGCCAGCCAGCAGTACGGCGGTTTTACGGTTCCCGAAGTGGACAAGATTTTAGAACCCTATGCGAAGAAAACCTTTGCAAAAAGCCTTAAAAAATATACCGGGCTGGGCATAGAAGAAGAAAGAGCCGAAAAGGAAGCCTATGAGGATGTAAAACGGGAATTTGAGCAGGGCTTCCAGGGCTGGGAATATAAATTTAACACCGTGGCCTCAAGCCGTGGGGATTACCCTTTTATTACGGTGACGGCGGGAATCGGCACCGGAGAATTTGCCAGGATGGCTACCATTTCCCTTTTGGATGTAAGAAGAAAAGGGCAGGGGAAGGAGGGCTGTAAAAAGCCGGTTCTTTTTCCTAAAATCGTATTTTTGTATGACGAAAATCTCCATGGCCCCGGGAAGGAGTTAGAGGACGTGTTCGAAGCCGGCGTAAAGTGCTCGGCAAAGACCATGTATCCCGACTGGCTGTCCTTAACCGGCAAGGGCTATATTGCAAGCATGTATAAAAGATATGGAAAGGTGATTTCTCCTATGGGCTGCCGGGCTTTTCTTTCCCCCTGGTACGAAAGAGGCGGGATGCATCCGGCGGACGAGAACGACACGCCCGTTTTCGTAGGACGCTTTAATGTGGGCGCAGTGTCCCTTCACCTTCCTATGATTTTGGCAAAGGCCAGACAGGAGAGCCGGGATTTTTATGAAGTACTGGATTATTACTTAAATTTGATCCGCCAGCTTCATATCAGAACCTATGCCTATCTTGGCGAGATGCGCGCGTCCACCAATCCTCTTGCATACTGTGAAGGGGGCTTTTTGGGGGGCCATTTAAAACTGACGGATAAAATTAAACCTATCTTAAAAACCGCTACCGCCAGCTTTGGCATTACGGCCTTTAATGAACTGCAGGAGCTGTATAATGGAAAATCTCTTGTGGAGGACGGCGCTTTTGCACTGGAGGTTTTAGAGCATATCAACCAGAAAATCAGTGAATATAAAGAAAAAGACGGACATCTTTACGCTATTTACGGAACCCCTGCCGAAAGCCTTTGCGGCCTTCAGGTGAAGCAGTTCCGTGCAAAGTATGGTATTATCGAGGGAGTTTCCGACAGAGAATATGTGTCTAACAGCTTCCATTGTCATGTGACCGAGGATATCACCCCTATCCAGAAGCAGGATTTGGAATACCGCTTCTGGGAATTGTCAAACGGCGGAAAGATTCAGTATGTGAAGTATCCCATTGATTATAATGTTGACGCCATTAAGACCTTAATCCGCAGAGCTATGGATATGGGATTTTATGAAGGGGTGAATTTGTCTCTTGCTTACTGCGACGACTGCGGGCATCAGGAATTGGAAATGGATGTGTGCCCGGTATGCGGCAGTAAAAATTTAACCAAAATTGAACGAATGAACGGTTATCTTTCCTATTCGAGAGTACACGGGGATACTAGGCTGAATGAGGCTAAAATGGCAGAAATTGCAGAAAGGAAGAGCATGTAATTAAATGAGATATCACAATATTACAAAGGATGATATGCTAAACGGCGATGGACTTCGTGTGGTGCTGTGGGTCTCAGGATGTTCTCACTGCTGTAAAGAATGCCAAAATCCGGTAACATGGGATCCGGCAGGCGGCCTTCTCTTTGACGAGAAGGCAAAGCAGGAAATTTTTGAACAGCTGGACAAACCTTATATTTCCGGCATTACTTTTTCCGGCGGCGATCCCCTTCATGCGGCCAATCGGCTGGATGTTATGAACCTTGTCAGGGAAATAAAAGAAAAATATCCCGATAAAACGATTTGGATGTACACGGGAGATATCTGGGAAAACGTGATGCATTATGCCATGATGCAGGACATAGACGTACTCGTTGACGGTGAATTTCAGATAGACAAAAAGGACAATAAGCTCCTTTGGAAAGGGAGCAGCAATCAAAGGGTGATTGATGTTAAGGCAACGCTTAAACAACCGGACCTAAGAGTACCGGTTCTGCATTGTCAGGATTATGCAGAAACCGAGTCTGATTTTTAATCGAAAATTCAACTTTTAGTCGAAATTTGACTTTCGACATGGGAATTTTGTAACATTTTGACGTAAGATCAAGCTGCTTTGAGAATGCATTCTTTGTTATGGAAAGGATATTTTTTCAGGATGGAGACAATAAAGATAAAATATTTTACGGATAAAATAGACAGGCTGGCGTACATAGACGGAAAATCTGACTGGATTGACCTACGTGCCGCCGAAGATATCGATCTGAAAAAGGGAGAATTCCGGCTGATTCCGTTAGGCGTTGCCATGGAACTGCCAAAGGGATATGAGGCGCATATTGTGCCAAGAAGTTCTACTTTCAAAAATTTTGGTATTATTCAAACCAACCATCAGGGGGTAGTGGACTGTTCCTATTGCGGCGACAATGATCAGTGGTTTATGCCCGTATATGCCCTGCGGGATACCCATATTTCCTGTAATGACAGAATCTGCCAGTTCAGAATCGTGGAAAACCAGCCTAAAATCGAGTTTGAAGAGGTGAACTTTCTTAAGGGAGCCGACAGGGGCGGATTTGGAAGCACCGGAAAACAATAGAGATATCCGGATTTGAGGATTAGAACTTTATAATATTTGTATAAAAATACTTCTTTTGCCACATAATGCTAACAAAATGTTTTATAACTGCAGCGTGTACCAAAGTACGGCATTTGCAGGGAACGCATTTGTGGTGGAAGGAGTTTTTTATGGATACAAAAAAAATGAGTGCTTCGCTTTCTGAAAATATGAATTACTTAAACAATTATCTGTCCGTAGATACCAATTTTGATATCGTTTACCGTGTCATACGCATTGGGGGCCGGGAAGCATGTATGTATTTTATTGACGGCTTCTGCAAGGATGAACTGATGCAGAAGATGCTGCAATATTTTATGGATATCAAAGAGGAGGAAATGCCGGGAAGCGCTCATGAAATGTCAAAAACAAGCCTTCCTTATGTGGAGGTGGATCTGAAGGATGACTGGGATCAGATTACCTATTTTATTATGTCCGGCGTATTTGCCTTATTTATTGACGGGTATGACAAGTGCCTGTTAATTGATTCAAGGACTTACCCGGCCAGAAGTGTGTCGGAGCCTGAAAAGGATAAGGTACTGCGGGGATCAAAGGACGGTTTTGTCGAGACAATTGTGTTTAACACGGCTTTAATCCGCAGGAGAATTAGAAGCAGCGAACTGCGTATGGAAATGCTCCATGCAGGCAATAGCTCCCAGACGGATATTGTGCTTTGCTACATGGATTCCAGAGTGGATCATAACTTTTTAAATAAGCTTAAGCAGCGTATCAAGGAAATACAGGTGGATGCTCTTACCATGAATCAGGAGAGTCTGGCCGAATGCCTTTACAAAAAGAAATGGTATAATCCTTTTCCCAAATTTAAATTTACGGAAAGGCCGGATACGGCGTCCGCCCAGATTCTGGAAGGGGATATCATCATTTTGGTGGACAATTCCCCTTCGGCAATGATTGCGCCTACTTCTATTTTTGATATTGTGGAGGAGGCAGATGATTATTATTTCCCGCCAATCACGGGAACTTATCTGCGCCTTTCCAGATTTCTGATTGCCATTTTAACTTACTTTTTGACCCCTACTTTTTTATTGCTTATGCAGAGGCCGGAGTGGATTCCGTCAGGATTTGAATTTATTATGGTAAAAGAGCCGACGAATATTCCGCTGGTGTGGCAGTTTTTGATTTTGGAACTGGCGATAGACGGTTTAAGACTGGCGGCAGTGAATACGCCCAACATGCTAAGCACCCCCTTAAGCGTCATGGCAGCTCTGGTACTGGGAGAATTTTCGGTAAACAGCGGCTGGTTCAACTCTGAAGTGATGCTGTATATGGCCTTTGTGGCAATTGCCAATTACACCCAGGCCAGCTATGAGCTTAGCTATGCTCTGAAATTTATGCGTATTATTAATCTGATTCTGACGGCAATTTTTGGCATGTGGGGATATATTGCCGCAATTGTCCTGTTAATCCTTGCAATTGGAACCAACAGAACCATATCGGGAAAAAGCTATATTTACCCGTTATTGCCTTTCAATTTGAAACAGCTTTCCAAGAGACTGTTCCGCTACAGACTGCCGGGCTCAAGAGAGTAGGGAAGTACGAAATATCTCAAAAGGACAATTTTACAAAATAAATCCCATAGGGATTCAGGCGTTCTTATATCCTGAATCTCTATGGGATATTCTAAGTATAGGACTTATTACAGTACAAGCCGGATTAAGGCTGTGACGGCCTTTTTGTCATAATATAGTCTAACAGTTCATTGGCCACATCTTCCTTGCTCATAATAGGGAGCTGTATGGTATCCTCCTTTGAAAGCAGCGTTACAACGTTGGTATCCGTGCCAAATCCTGCCCCTTCCTGTCTTAAGCTATTGGCCACAATCAGATCCAGATTTTTCCGTTCCAGCTTCACGCGGGAATTTTCAATCATATTTTCCGTTTCCATGGAAAAACCGCATAAAAACTGCCCGGCTGCTTTGTGGGCGCCGAGGAAACCAAGAATATCTTCCGTCCGTTCTAAATCAATGTTCATATCCCCGTCTTTTTTCTTGACCTTCTGATCTGCAACATGCCTGGGACGATAGTCCGCCACAGCGGCGGCTTTGATGATAATATCCTGTTCGGGAGCGGCCGCCTTAACAGCATCGGCCATATCCTGCGCCGATTCAATCTCTATGGTATGGACGCCCATAGGCGGTGTGAGGGAAGTCTTTCCGGTAACCAGGGTTACATTCGCCCCCCGCATCATGGCGGCTCTTGCAATGGCATAGCCCATTTTTCCGGTAGAATGGTTGCTGATATAGCGCACCGGATCAATTCTTTCACGGGTCGGCCCTGCCGTAACCAACAATTTGATTCCCGACATGTCTTTGGGCTGCAGCGCTTTGACGATATACTCGAACAGTAACTCCGGCTCCGGCATTTTCCCTTCTCCGGTATCGCCACAGGCTAAATATCCGGTGGCAGGGGTGATAACCTCCATTCCATAACGCTCTAATATTTTCATATTATCCTGTACGATAGGGTTTTGAAACATACGTGTGTTCATGGCCGGCGCAATGATTTTAGGACACTGGCAGGCAAGCAAAGTGGTGGTGAGCATATCGTCCGCTATCCCGTGGGCCGCTTTGGCAATGACGTTGGCGGAGGCCGGCGCAATCAGAAATACGTCCGTCTGCTTTGCCAAAGATACATGTTCTACGCTGTGCTGAAAATTGCGGTCAAAGGTATCCGTCAGACATTTGTTTCCGGTGAGTGCTTCAAAGGTAATGGGATGGATAAAGTTGGCGGCGTTTTTGGTCATAATAACGGTAATATCGGCTCCCTGTTTTTTTAGCATGCTGGCTAAAGATGCAATTTTATAAGCGGCAATACTTCCCGTAACACCAAGCAAGATATGTTTTCCCTTTAACATTTTTCCATCCCTTTCCGTATCTGAAAATTTTGACATAAGCGTTGAATTTCCCACATTTTACAGGAAAAATCTTGTTTTCCTTTGCTAATGGTCCCTGTCAGGCTTTTAGATCCATATTCTTCTTATAAATAATTTCCAATCCTTTTAAAGTAAGTTCGTTGTCACAGATAATTTTTTTCCTGCAGCAGGGGACAATATGGCCTGCCAGGCCGCCGGTGGCAACCACCGGCGCCTGGTATCCCAATTCATCCCATATACGGTCAATCATACCGTCTATGCAAGCGGCCTGTCCCATGATGATACCGCTTTTCATGCAGTCAACAGTGTTTGTGCCAATCACTTTCTTAGGCGCTTCCAGGCTGATTCGGGGCAGCTGGGAAGTCCGATCTACCAGCGACTCCAAAGAAACCTTTACACCAGGCAGAATCATACCGCCGATATAATTTCTCTTATCATCCACCACGCTGATGGTGGTAGCCGTTCCCATATCAATCATGATAATGGGCGCGCCATAATATTTCAGGCCGGCAACCGCATTTACAATCAAATCCGAACCTACCTGTCCCGGATTATCCATCAAAATGTTCAGGCCCGTTTTTACGCCGGGCCCCACAAGCAGGGGAGAAATATGGAAAAGCTTCTCCATAGCATTTTTAACGATATTATTTAAGGGGGGTACCACGGATGCAATAATGCACCCTGTAATGTCTTTCATTTTAACCCTATAAAGCTCCAAAAGCGTTTTAAACTCCACCACATATTCCAGCTCGGTTTTGGATATGTCGGTAGAAACTCTTTCCACAAAGGATATTTTTTCCTGATCGATACAGCCGATTACAATATTTGTATTTCCGATATCTATCGCTAAAATCATGCTAAAAACCTGCCTTTCTTCCTGCATTTATATTTTTTGCATAAGCTTATTGGGATAAGCGCGTTCCGCCTTGATGGGTTTCACCTGCAAAAGCGCCATGCCAACGCCTGCAATCAAAATAGCGGCCACAGCTGCTTCCACAATGCCGTTAAAACTGATGATGCCCATAATCACGTCGATAACCGTATCACCCGCGATGCCAAGAGCCTGGGCATAGGCATCCTTATATAAAATGAAAATGCCGCTCATAACAAACAGCGTATTCGTAAAAGCTCCCGCGATCCCCGCATAAGCGAGGGCAGTGCCTGTCACGGTCTTTTTCTGGCCTGTGAGCGTCAGCACAATAAACAAAACAATACCCGCGATAAGGCCGGCCGCCATACCGATGAGTCTGCCGGTGTCATTTTGAATCAGATTACAGATGAACGCTCTCAGGGAAATAAATAGGATAAGAGATACCGCTCCGTTGATGACCACGTGCCATATTTTCCGTTCGCTTTTTAAAAGCTTTTGGATCAGAATATATACAAAATAGGGAATGACGCCCACCAATATTCTCGGCACAAAGCAGATGTAAAGACTTTTAAAGATACCTGATACGCCCACAACATTTGCGGCCAAAATCGGTGAAAATACAAAAGCCGATGCGGTAACTGCCTTGAAGGTATTGTTGATGAAGCTGGTAAAACCAAATACGAATCCTAAGAATGCACCTTTTTTGGGACCTAAAAATAGCGCTCCGAGGATAACCGGGATATGGATGATGGTTGCATTGATAACAACTAACGGGATATATCCCAGGGGTGTGAATGCCATGATGATGATAATGGCGGTGAACAGGGCTAACAGCACCAGTTCATAAGTTTTTTCATTTTTCATTGTTCATTTCCTCCTGTTATTATTCTCTTTATTGAGATACAATACGGTGTAATCATACCACACATGCTTTTCAATGACAATACAAAACCAATATTATGTTTATTTGCATATTTATACCCCTTGCATACTGCAAGCTCTGCTTGCGGTACTGCCACCGATAAAGAGTTTGGAAGTTTACTTCCAAACTTCTACTGCTGGTAGACCAAAAAAATAAAATCCTGTTTATAATTACAAGAAAGATGTTTCTTGCATAAATTTACTTAAAGAGAGGAAAAAGATATGAAGAGAAAAGGATTTTTATTCCAAATGATTGGGGCATTATGCATAGGCGCCTTCATAAGTATGCCAGCAACTGTAAATGCGGCTGACAGGGGAGATGTAGTGGGAGAATGGACTAGTGATCGGGGGTCATCCGTTAGCTTTCTTGAAAATGGATTAGCAAAAGATAGGCGGAATGAAAGACCTTATTGGATGCAATCTGGTTCTCTTACAGTAGTATATGAGAGTACGGGAGCCACAGAAACAGTGGATTATGACCTGTGGAAAGGAGAAATGATAGGCGATATTCCTGAAGATGCGTATGCAGATGCAATGATATACAAGATAATCGAACCCGGAAAAATGAGAGCCCAGAATGTATACAAAGAAAAAGGTGAGAATCAGTGGAGGTCTTTTGATCAGTTTACTATGAGCAAAAAAACGGATACGGATTCAACTGGTACGGAATCTGGCAGTTCAGGCGGAAAGTGTAATCATAATTATGAATGGCAAATAACAACGGAACCTACGGGGACAGAAGACGGTGTAAGCTCCTATATGTGTACAACCTGCGGGGATATTAAGGAAAGACAGCCAATCAGCGCAGATTTAGTTATCCGTAAAGAGCTTTTGGCAGCTATTAAAAATGCGGAAGCAGGAACAACCGTAACCTTCGACAATAAAACATGGCGGTGCTATCCGCAGTATGTGCTTGACGCCTTAAAGGAGAAAGGCGATGTATCTTTAAAGACAGATTTTATGTATGAAGGGGAAAATTACACTTTTACGATTCCTGCAGGGAGTGATTACACGAATCTGGAACAAGCTGATTTTTATGGATTCCTGTATTTGTTCGGTGTATTTAATGGGGTTATAGTTGAGTAGAGGGAATGTAAATCATTTCCATAATGATATCGGAAGGGCTTTCTATAATTAACAAGCGCTACCACGCTTCGCGAGACAGTTTATTTGTTAATAATTATAGAAAACCCTTGTTTTTTATTGTTGCGTTTTTTTACTTTGACAAGGAAATTTAATAGTGAAGTAGTTACTGCGATGCCTGTTATAAATTGACGTAAAAACCTAAACATATATTCGTGTTGCAAAGAGCCCTGTTTATTCCTATAATATATAGTTAATGACATAACAAAATGTTGCTTCCGGCTCCTGCCAAAGCTATATACGGAAGTTTATGCCGCGCCGAAAGCACAAGCGTATTGATGCCAACATATCAGGGAGAAACGGAAAATGGAATACGAAGAAATCCGGGAAATAAAGAAAAGCGATAAGAGCGTGGTACATCTGGTACGGGAAAAAGGGGGTAACGAAGTCTATGTCAGGAAGATATTAAAAGGGCGGCATGAGGTTTACAGGATGCTGCAGAACTGCCCCCATCCCTTTTTGCCCGAAATCTATGGAGTCACCGTGTCGGAAAATGATACAACCGTTATCGAGGAATATATAGAAGGGAAACTGCCGGATGCCAGGGAACTGTCTATGAAGCAGATTCATAGTATAGCTGTCGAGCTGTGCCGTGTTTTGGAATTTATTCATGAAAAGGGGATTATCCACCGGGATATCAAGCCTTCTAATATTCTCCTTGCGAAGGATGGGCATATCCGTCTGATCGACTTTGATGCGGCGAGGGTTTATAAAGAAGTGAAGGAACAGGATACCAGACTGCTGGGAACAAGGGGGTACGCCCCTCCGGAACAGTACGGTTTTAATCAGACCGACGAGCGGGCCGATATTTATTCCATGGGGGTGACGCTGGATCAGCTTTTAGTGGGAAAAAACAAAAAGTACCGCTATAGAAAGATTATTCAAAAATGCACCAGATTGGATCCGGATAAAAGATATCAGACCGTCCGGCAGGTGAGAATGGCTTTTTCACAGGGGAAATGGATTGCCTTATGCGGCGTATTGGCACTTTTTCTGATTGCCATTTCGTGGAAAGTGGTATGGGCGCCTTCCGCATGGAATGAGGAAACTTCTTCCATGGATGCGGCGCTGCAGGTTCTTCCCGCACCGGAAAATCCCAGGTGGGACGGCGAGACGGGAATCGGGTTATGGAGTAATGTGGCGGAATCGGGCATAGACACTGAAAGTTCCGTTCATTATAAATACAAGCTGTGCAGGCGGGATACGGCCGACCCGCCGGGAGTGGAAGATGATGTATGGGAAAAGGAAGATGATGACTTACGGGGGAATCTGTGGAACGATATAGATGGCATTCCCACCTTTGACTGGAACTTTACGGCGGAATTTTGGGAAAATGGTTTTTACTATTTTGCAGTGGCTGCCGTAGGGGACGGCGTCCGTTATGCTGACAGCCCGTATGTGGTTTCGGATGCTTTTGCGTACACGGGCGCAGACGCGCCGGCTTTGCCGACGCCTACCGGTCTTTGCTGGAAAATGCGTGAGCTGGAACAGGGATGGGCATTTTTTGCAACCTGGGATAATATGGAGGACTATGGGGACTTAGACAGTTTTAATGTTACGGTGTATAATAAAAATAATGAGTATGTCACCAATAATATCTGGACAAAAGAATATATGATGGAGAAAGGATATGACGGGGTTCGGATCAGGCCGGAATTTATGGCGGAAAAAGGCGAAGCATACCGTTTCACCGTGGAGGTACAATCTTCCCGTCCCAATGAGCATAAGTCGAGCCCGATGCCGGAGCCGCCGACGGAAGAATATTTCAGTCCATGGTACTATTATAGCAATGAAAATCTCTAAAGGGCCTTTACAGGCAAACTGTAAGCCATTATTCTTTTGAAGTATTTAAAATGGCAAGCTTATGCTCATACAACAATTCATTGGTTTCAAAAATAGTTTTCTCTCGCTGGAGGGCAAAAAGAATGAGTGCATCGCGTTCATCCCTTGCATATAATTCTCTGTTGCCCGACAGCTTTAACATTTTCCGGGTTTCTTCAGTGGAAAGCCCCAGCCCAAACGCAAGGGCTAACAATTTATCTCTCGAGGGTATTTTTTCACCGGAAAATATTTTGTACACGTATGCCCGTCCAAGCAGTGAGCGGCGTATAACCTCCGACTTTTTCATTCCTTTTTCTGATAATAACATATTCAGATGTCCGGCAAGGTCCGAACAAAGCATATTTTCTTTATTCTTTTCCAGATAGTCCTCAAAATCGGTTGCAGACTTGATTTCATGAATTAATTCATCAGTCGATTTGTATTCCATAATGATTCCTTTCTAATTACACTCTGCCTGTAATTTTGCAGAATTAAGTTACAAATCTAAAAGGAAAATCTCATATTTCCCCGCAATTCAAATCCGGACAAAAAGATATTGCAAGCAATTATTTCTCAATTACCGCACATGTTATAATTATACAAAATAATCGTTAATGTAACAAGATTCGAGTCCAATATTTTCAGTAATCATAACTATTCAGCCTACGGCTTCATAGTTACTGAATACGGCCATTAAAAGTTCGCCTACGGCGAAGGGCCGTATTCAC
>CAJUKV010000013.1:0-84091 GCA_910587305.1 uncultured Lachnospiraceae bacterium
AAGCGATAAAAAACAAGCGATAAAAACAAGCGATAAAAAACAAGCGATAAAAACAAGCGATAAAAACAAGCGATAATATGGAAAAAATCAGGCGTTATTTGCAAAAACATGAAAAGGCAAAAACAAAAGATATTGCGAAGCTGCTGGGTTTAAGCATGGCAAGAACCAGGTCTTTGCTTTCTGCAATGGACGATGTTGAGGCCTTGGGAGAAAATAAGGCAAGAAACTATCAATTGCGAAAGAACATATAACGAGTTTCGATTGTACGGAACAAAATACATGGCTGCGCTAAAAATTTTTGTCCCGTACAATTGGAATAACAGGCAGTAATTTGAGCCGGGTTATCTTGATGCCGGCTTTCATATAATCTCGCGACGGTTCCCTGCTCTACCCCTCCATCTCCCTTATATGCCGCAAAAATTCTTCTGTCTTCGACCAGTATTTTATACCCCAGTTTTCAAAATTCCATTCCTCCATATAATCGTTGCACTCATAGTCAATGTAATACAGCTCCCCCTTTTGCATCACAAAATTTGTAGGGAAATAGTCAATATTGATATGTGCCGGATAAAGCAGCCGGCACATTTCCTTTACCTGCCTGATGCTTTCTTCCGTCTGCCCGTCATGCAAAACCATCTCATAAACCGTTTCTCCCTCTATATATTCTTTTACAATCCGTTCCCCTTCCGGGTCAAAGTCAATCAGCTCCGGCATCCGTATGCCGATACCTTTAAGCCGCCTGTAATCCCGCAGTTCCGCTTCCATCTTATCGCCAAACTGATAATAATCGCAGGGTTCGTGATGAATCTGTTTTACCACCACCAATTTTTCCTTATCTCCGGCAAGATAAGAATATCCGCCTTTTCCTTTTCCCAAAAGCTTTATAATGGAATACTCTTTTTGGTTGACGGTAAGCGAATTGAAATTCTTTACGCTGCCGCGTTCCACAAGAAAAACCGGTAATTTCACCGTCATACTTTTCTGTTTGCCCGCTTTCAGATTTTGTAAAATACCGATTGCCTTTTGGGCCCTCTTTCGCGCGTCCTGCCTCACGGTGGTCAGGGAAGGGAAACAATATTGGCATAGGGCGCTGTCGTCAAACCCCACAACGGAAATCTCTTCGGGCACATGGATTCCTTTTTCCTGGAAATAACGGAGCAATTCAACCGCATAATAATCGGATGCGGCGAAAACTGCCGTGTACTCTCTTATCTCTTTTTCCTTTTCCTCGTAGAAAATCATTCTTTCCCTTTTTTCTACGGGAATCTGCATAAAATCAACCGAATTTTCCTCCATGGCGTCCGCGCAGCCTTTCATCCGCTCCAAATCCATGCAGATGGAATTGTCCGCAATGCAAAGTACTTTTTTATGCCCCATTTCCTTTAAATATTTTCCCACCTGCCAGCCGCCGTCATAGTGGTCTATGGTCAGGTTACAGATTCCTCCGGTCTCTTCAAAATACCCGTCGTACACCACAAAAGGAATATGCATGGATTCCCGCAGCCTTTTGTAATCCTGTTCACAAAATCCAATGAGCACGAGCCCTTCCATATTCCACATGGAGGCAAACCGGACAATCTCGTCCCACTGCGTCGTCACCTTTATCATCATAAAAAACCCGGCCTTATCCATCTCCCCTGACAAAGCGTTCAGGGAGGCAGAGACAAATCCGTCCTCCAGAACATGCCCCGCATATTTCGCATGGTCTTTCACCACCACGCCGATTATCCTGGAATTGTTTTGCGCCAGCAAAATCCCGGCCATACTTGGAATGTAACCCCTCTTCTCCACAAGCTCGTGAACCCGCCTGACCGTCTCGCCGGAAACCTTCCCGGTCTTTCCGTGAATCACGTTAGAAACCGTTGCCGTGCTGAGCCCCAGCTCCTCCGCAATATCGGCTATTCTGACCCGCTCCTTCTCCATCGCTCTCCATTTCCCCTTTCAAATCCGCCCTCTTTGCCCCAGGCGTCAGATAGCGTTTACCGTTGATACTATCAGTATAATAAATCCATATGCCTATTTCAAAGGTTAAACGCATAACCTGATACAAAAAAAGCAACCCTGTTTTTGTATATATTGACGAAAAAAGCCAGGAATCTTTTCAGACTCCCGGCTGATGAATTGCCGCATGTTCCTTTTGTAATTCTTTGAAAAGGGTGATCCCGTTCCAATTTTGGTTTGTCTGTGTGAGCACCGCCTTATATGGAATCTTCCCGCAGGCCGGGTTAGCGCGAAGGAGAGATAAGACGCTCTCAAGCTTGTCCTCCCCAAGTCCTGCAAATACTATCATCTGACCGTCCAATTCCTGTCCGCCGTAAACAGCGGCAGGAGGGATTGTTTCATCCCCGGCCAGCATTTTAAGGGGTACTACATACTCTTCCTTCGATACGATTCGACATTGTACCTGTGCCAAAAACAAAGCCATTCTTACCGCCTGCAGCTGAGTATCCTCTTTGAAATTATATAACAGCGCCTCTTCCTGTCCGTTTATCTCCATCTTCATTATAACTTCATACCTTTACTTGGTTTATTTCATTTCACTTATCCCTCTGACTTGATCTATTTTCCCTTCTTGCGCCTTTTACCCGTGCAGGCTTCCACCGTCAGTTTAAACACTCCGGTTCTGGGAACTACCGCTTTATTATATGGAAAATCTTTCTTACGATAATGTCCCATGAGAATCCCAAGGGCCCGCTCCTTCTCCTCCTCCGGCAGCATTTCAATCTTTCCCCTGCCGATTACGCTTTCATATTCCATGGTACAGTTCCCGTCTTCCAAAGTGGTAACCAGCCTTGTCTCACAGTCCATCTCAAAACCTGCCCTGTTATCTGCCGCAATCAGCTCATACTTTTTTCCTTCTAACGCTCCGTGGAAATACAAAACAATCTTTCCATCCTCAAGGGCCATCCCAAAATTCAGCGGTAATATGTAGGGATACTCTTCGTCGTTTAACGCAAGCCTGCATACCTCGCATTTTTCCATTACCTTTACAATTTCATCAAAATTTTTTATCTCTCTGTCCTGTCTTCTCATACTCATACCCCATATATCGCAAAAATTTCTCTTACGATGCTTCCTTCGTTAAAAGCCACGGCAAGCTGATGGGATATCAAACTTGCAACGTGCTAAGACCGTGATTATATTTGTTTATTTTTGTTTTTATTTCTTTGTACAGTATACCATCTTTCCGCCAATAAAACAGGATAATCCATAAAAAATATTAATTTATTTACATCCTTCCAACATTTTTTCCCTCATATTCATCAAAATTTTTTTCTCCAGCCTGCTCACCTGAACCTGGCTGATGCCAAGGACCCTTGCCACCTCCGTTTGGGTCTTGTCCTGATAATAGCGCAGCGTAATCAGTTTTTGTTCGTTTGACGGCAAACCGTCAATCAACTGATGCACCACCAGATGATCCAAAACCTTTTCCTGCTCGTTTTGCTTTTCATCCGCAAGCTGGTCCACCATAAATATTTCGTTTCCATCGTTCTGATAGACGGATTTGTAAATGGATTCTACCTGCACGTTAGCTTCCATGGCCAGCACTACCTCCTCGCTGGTAAGGGCTGTCTCGCCAGCCACCTCCTCCAGGGTAGGTTCGCGGTTTAAGGCGTTTGCCAGCCTTTCCCTTGCATACTTTATCCGCATCCCGTTTTCCTTTAATGTGCGGGAAACCTTCACCATCCCATCATCCCGGATAAATCTTTTAATCTCCCCGGTAATCAGCGGAACTGCGTATGTAGAAAATTTTACTTCATAGCTTGTATTAAATTTGTCAATGGATTTTATCAGGCCGATTACGCCAATTTGAAATAAATCCTCCGCCTCGTAACCTCTCCCTAAAAAGCGCTTTACGATATGGCGAACCAGCCCCAGATTCTTCTCTATCAGTACCTCTCTTGCTTCCTTTTCCCCGGCCTGTGCCCTTTCAATCAGTACTGCATTCTCCTCCATAAACTATTCCTCTTGCCAAATCCATGAAGTGGTTCCCAGTTTCTTTTTCATCAACACGCTGGTGCCATAGCCCGGCTTTGATTCCACCTCCAAATTATCCATAAAGGCTTCCATGAAGGCAAATCCCATACCGGATCTGTCAAGCTCCGGCCTGGTTGTAAAAAGAGGCTCCATTGCCTGATCAATGTCCTCGATTCCTTTTCCCGTATCCTTGATTTCCACCTCCAAGACGTCCTCCTCTATGGTGCAGCGCAAATAAACCTGATTCTTTTCCTCCCGGTTATCCTCCTGCCAAAGCTCGGAATCATACCCATGAATAATGGCATTGGTCACCGCCTCTGAAACTGCCGTCTTGATATCTGAAATTTCCTCCATAGTAGGGTTTAACGGCGTCACAAAAGCGGCCACCGCCACCCTTGCAAAGGCTTCATTCACTGAAACGGCGTCAAATGTCATCTCCATTTCATTTCTCAAAACCGTATTATTTTTTGTTTCCATATCTTTTCCCTTTCTCTTACCGAATTTCTCTCTGACTCCTACCTGTCCGCTTCAGCGGACGTATAAATCAGGATGTGCGAAATCTCTGATTTCACACTACTCCTGCCTGCCCGCTTCAACAGGCACATATGTCGGAATGCTATTCCATGATTTCAATCACTTTATGTAAACCACATATCATCAGGGTTCTCTTAATTCTTGTATCTGTGTTAATTGCAAAAACCTTACCGCCAAAATAAGATATTTTCTTATATCTTCCAATAATAATGCCAATACCGGAGCTGTCCATAAAACGGGTATCCTCAAAATCAAAAACCACATTTCCAACCCCTTCCTTCATGATATAATCGTCTGCTACTTTACTTATGTAAACCGACTTGTGATGATCCACCTCTTCCGGCATTCTGACCATCAAATAATTTTCAATCACTTTAAAATTTTCTTCCATATATACCTCCTGCCTGTCACAAGCTTTGCCTGCGGTACTGCCGCTGATAAAAAACTCACTGATTTCCTTACGTCCTATCTGCACAGGTCTATGCAAAAACGCCGCCGCGCTTTGCAAGTCAGCTTACTGACATATTTCCTTTGGACGCCCGTGTGCATCAAACGCCGACACGCTTCGCGAATCGGCTTATTGCATAAAAAAAAGAGAACAAACGAAATGTCTGTTCTCTTTTGTACTTTATCTGAAATTTCATTTTATCAATTACGCCTATACACAGATTTAAGCAAATGTCCCTATTCGATAACCCAAAGAATAAATTATCGTCTGCTTTTTGGGTTTATCCCGCATTATTAATCTCCGCAAGATGCGTTTCCGAACTGCTTGCCTTTCTGGTTCCGGGATAATCGTCTATTACCTGGGCAAAGATTTTCTTTGCCGCATCATAATCCTCCGTATAAAAATAGCTTTCCCCTAAATAAAACAATGCGTCTCCATTGGTATTATTGTAACGGTACGCTTTTTCCAGATTGGGAATCGCCGTCTCGTAGTCCTTTGCCCGGAAGCTTGCATATCCGGTGTTGTAATAATATTCCTCCAGCTTAGGCCCTACGGTGGCAACCAGGCTGTCGTACAGGGAAGTGAATGCATCCGTCTTGTACTCCTCCGCCTCCTCCCCTTCTTCGTCCAGCGCTTCCAGATAATCCGCAATTGCCTGAATATCGTCAGGGGCTTTCATATAGGCGCTGACAGCCATCATGAGGCCGTCGGTTGCCTGCAGTGTTCCGTCCGTGCCCTGATAAGAGGCGAGCTCCTCCGAAAGCAAAGCCTTTTCATCCGTCAGCTTCTGTACCTTTTGCTCCAACTCGTCAATGGTGGCTGTCTTAGCGTCGGACTGTTCGCTGACCGCCCGAAGCTCCTTATTGACAACCGCCTTGGCGCTTTGGATACGTCCCGGCAGAATCAAAAAGCAGGCTATGGCCACGCCAATAATCACCCCCAGCCCTAAGTTTAGCAGAGAAGAAACGCCTCTGTGCTCCTTTCTGTTCACCGGCTGGATGATCGTCTCGTTCCCGCTCTGATAACGGACCGCCTTTTCGGAATATGCCTTCTTCTTAGGCGTATTCTTAGCGCTCTCATCCGGTGAAAGCATATGCTCCACTTCTTTCAGATAACGGAGGGTTATGGTGTTGTTGGCGTCTATCTGGCAGCACTTGTTAAGCTCCCTGTATGCCTTCTCCCATTCTTCCGTGCGAATATACAAAAGCGCCAAAAGCTGATGGGCGCACACATATTTCGGATTATAGGAAAGCACTTTCTTTAACTGTATTACGGCCAGATCCTCGCTGTCCTGATAGCAATACAGCAACGCCTGATTATACTTCTTTATTGTCTGATTGATGGTGTCAAGTCTTGACTGGTTGGTCTGCACCATATCGATATAATCGTCCGCAATATTCTTTTTGGGCCGCAGGTTCTTACTGATGACCCACTCGCTTAAAGCGGACACCACTTCGCCCATCTCAAAATAGACAAGTCCTAATAAATTCCTTGCGTCGATATTATTTTTATTCAATTTTAAACTTTGCCGTAAGCTGACAATCGCCCCTGACAAATCTCTCACCGAAGCCTTTTCCAGACCATCATTATAAAAACGGTTGGAGGTGAACATAATCCTTTTATATAAAGAGACGTCCACACCGCATCCCGTACAAAAATCGTGTTCTGACAAACGGCACCCACAGTTATAACAAATCATGCCGTCACCCCTTATTCCTCTTCTTCTTCTTCCTTTGGTTTGTCTGTAATCTTAATTAACAAATCTACCATGTCCGTCAAATCCTGGTTATATATCGCTTCCTCCGCATCCTCCACTTCAAGGCTGGGGTGAAATTTCTTTAATTCTTCTTCAAAATCAATCATTCAATACCTCCATGCTTCCAATTAAGGACTTCATCTGTCCTGCCAAATACAACGAACCGGATATGTATATCACATCCCCGATTCCCTTGCAGGATAAAAGCTGCCGATACGCCTCTCCCGCATTTTCATGGAAGCTGCAGCACAAACTTTTGTGTTGCTTCCAAACAGTTTTCAGTCTATCTATAGATGCACTTCTATCTGTTTCCAAAAGGGTGATCGCCGCCTTGCTAAAAAGCTCCGACTCTGCAATTCGAGCAGTCATCGCTTCATAACGCTTATCCGCTACAACCCCAAACAGTAAAAATCTTTTTCCCAGGCAGCCGTCATTTTGGACTGCCTCCAAAAATGCTTCTATTCCATCCTCATTGTGGGCTCCATCCAAATAAATTCCGGGTAAAACCTCTTCCATTCTGCCCGGCCAGTACATATTCCACAACCCTTTCTTAATTGACTTTGGCGTAATTTTGGCCTCATGCAGTCTTTCTGCCGCGCAGACTGCCAACGCCGCATTTTCCGTCTGATATCCCGCAATCGTATGCAAAGAAAGATTAACATATTTATAATAACCAGTCTCAAGGGAAAAATCAATGCTTTTATTATTTATATTCACATTCAAAATATTGTCAATTCCGATAAGAATTGCCTGACTTCGCGCCTTTTTTGCATATTGCGTCAAAATTTCCGTACTCTTTTGTCTTTTATCAAAAAAAATAACCGGCGTGCCGGTCTTTATAATCCCCGCTTTCTCAGCTGTTATCGCTTCAATTGTGTCCCCCAGATATTGCATATGGTCATAACCGATTTCCGTAATGATGCATAAAGCAGGCCTATCTATAACGTTAGTGGCGTCCAGTCTTCCCCCCATACCGGTCTCCAAAATAATATAATCGGGCGCCTTTTCCTTAAAGTAAGCCATCGCCATCAAAAAAAGGTACTCAAAAAAGGAAGGATGATTTTTTCCCTCCACCCTATCTACAATCTCCTTTATCTTACGGAAAATATCCACAAATTCTTCTTCTGAAATCATTTCATTTCCGATGCAAATTCTCTCCCGCATAACCTCCAAATGGGGCGAGGTAAACATCCCCACACTTAAACCGCTCTCCAATAAAATAGAACGCAAATAAGCACAAACGGAACCTTTTCCGTTTGTGCCTGCAATATGGATCACCTTGCTATGTATCTTATCGCCCACTGCTGTCCTTAAAAGCTTTTTTATCTCCTCTAAGGAGTGCTTGCCGGTGAACCCGGGAATCTCAAGAATATATTGTTCCGCTTCCAAATAGGTATATGCTTTCATTAAAATCTCCCCTGCATTAAACAACCTGAAAATCAGGGCGCAGACATAATTGATTAACCGGCGGAAAAATGGAGAAGCATCAGGAATAAGCGATAACGCTGCTCTCGATTATGCCGTTTTGATGATAATACTTCATCAGGCAGGTGGTATCCTCTATGGGCATTTGCGCCTGCGCAAGGCAGACCACCGTGCCTCTGTAAATATTCCCCTTGACCATAATCCTGGCATCTTTTCCCCTTGCAATCAGGGCTTCCATTTCTTCGAGTATCGCTTTATTATCCCTTATTTCATCTTTCAGAGTCTTAATCCGGCCTTCCAGATATTGCAGCTGGGTTTCCAGTCTCTGGGGAATTTTTCCCATCTTCTTCTTATGAGCCAGTTCTCTAAATTCATCTGAGACTTCCCTGAGCTCCTCCGTTAAGGACAGTTCTTTCGACTTCGCCGCAAACATCTTTTGATAAGTCTCCTTTTCGCAGCCTGCATGAACCACCGTTCTAACCTCTACCGAATTTCCTATTTCAGTAGCCTGAATGCCCAGCATTCCGTGGGTATAGCCTCCGATAATCGTACCTCTCGCGCCTGTCAAAATAATCTCGCCGTCAGCCGCTACTTTGGAATTGACAATGGTGTTTGCCTGCACATTGCCGCCGGCCATCATGAGCGTATGCTCGATAAAATCTGCAAAGATATCGCCTTTAGCGGAGATCTTAGCTCTCTGGGCTCCCTGTATGCCCCGGCTTAGAATGATATTCCCTCCGGCAAAGATATTAGCCGCCTCAACAGTTCCCTTAATTTCAATATTTCTTCCTGCCCGAATTGTAACGCCGGACTCCACGTTGCCGGTTACTACAATATCCCCATAAAACTCAACCTTTCCTGTGATCAGGGTAAGATCTCCCTGAATCTCATGGACAGCCTGAATGTCTACTTTTCCGTTTTTTAATTCTATCTTCCCGCTTTTCTGCGCCAGATAGACGTCCGGATTATCTTCATTATATATATCCTGTCCCGTAAGCGGCGCCGCTTCTTTTACTTTCTTTGCTTTAAACGCTTTTCCCTTTACATTATAGCCGTCCTTGCCTTCTTTCGCGTGGTGATAGATTGCCACCACATCTCCTTTCTGGACATTCTGGAGGGTGCTCATAGTGGTGTAATCCACCCGCCCATCCTCTAAAATCTTAGGCGCACGGGTCTGCTTGGGATCAAATTTATATTCATAATACCCATCGCTGCCCTCTATGGCGGGCTGTCCCTGGGCCACTATGATTTCTCGCTCATACACCCTCTTTTTGATCATTGCCGCCATATTGGAATGATGGTATCCTGTGACAATCCCTTTCTTTTTAAGGAACGCCTCAAATTCCTCCATGGTATAGTTATCCTTCCCCTCGCCCGGAACAGTTAAATACATCCAGGCCGTCATACTATCCTGGGAAATTTTGATATAGGAACCATTTTTTTCAATGCCCAGAGGGGCCTCTTTTATGTCTTCCTCATCATCTTCTATCGTCTCAAAGCTTTCCTCCGTCTCTCTTACGGTATCAGCTGCTTTTTTTCCCTTTTCCCCTGACAAATCATCATTTTTTTCCGCAAGAGACTCCATCTCACGGCGCAGCTCGTTTAATTCATCAAATGATAAAAATTCATGCTCATTGCCCATCTCAACCGTTCTCCCTTTTTTTCTTATTGTAGCATTGTCCTTTCCTGATGGCAAGTTATTCGTTATTATTCACGGCCCGAGGGCCGCTCATAGTAACATTCGGGGCGATATTTCGAGTTTTGCTGTCGCAAAGATCGCCCCTCACTCCTGTATCATTTAACATAAGGTCAGCTCGCCGGGCGTGCTGACCGTTGTTTTCTCACGGAATGCGCAGCAAGTGCGCATTCCTGGTCCATGAATAGTAACCGGCCATTAACTTATGACATGCATATGAAAAGTGACTTGACCCCTTTTCCCTGATAAAGTATGATGTAATTAGTACAAGAGAAGGGGGTTATTCCTATGAAAATGAAAAACTTATTGAAAAAAACCGTAGCCGCCGCACTTGCCGCGGGTGTATGCGTCTCGGGCATACTTTTAGTGCCTTCGCCTTCGGGAAGTAATCTCGTCCTGGCAGACGAGCAGGTGCCCAGCGTCTACACCAATGAACCGGTCTCCGCCGCTCAGGCTTCCTTACGTCCCATTGCCGTTATGATGCCTACGGACAAAAAAGCGCAGCCCTCCTACGGAATCGGCAATGCCAAGGTTCTCTATGAAGTTATGGAGGAAGGGGACATGTCCCGTCAAATGGCAATCATTGACGACTGGCAAGGCCTTAGCCAAATTGGAAACATCAGAAGCTGCAGGGATTACTATATTTCCCTTGCTACGGAGTGGGATCCGATTCTGGTTCATTTTGGCGGCGTTGTTTACATGAAAGACCGCATCAGCGCTCCTGACATCAACAATCTCTCCGGTATCAGCGAATATGGCGTTGGCGGCGATAAGCCCGGTGCAGGCGCCTTTTTCCGTACCTCTAACAGGAAAGCGCCTCACAATACCTACACAAGCGGCGAAGGCATTACAAACGCCTGCAACTCCCTTGGGTATTCCCTGTCTCTGCGGCCGGAGCATTATAATGCTTCCCATTTCACTTTTGCCCAGGGCGTCAATACTTTAGAGCAGTACGGTAATGCGCTTCCCGGCAATGTAGTGGATTTATCCAATATTTTTCCTTATACCAAAAGCTCTTTTACCTATAACCCGCAGACCGGCCTTTACCAGAAAAATATCCATGGCAAAGCCCATACCGACGGTCTTACCGGTCAGCAGCTTACTTTTTCCAATATCATTGTCCAAAACACCAAGTGGTCTAAACGGGATGCAAAAGGCTATCTGGCTTTTCAGACCATTGATTCTTCCAGTGACGGATATTACTTTACCCAAGGCAGGGGAATTCACATCACATGGAAAAAAGCCTCCGATTACTCTCCTACCAAATACTATGATGACAATGGAAATGAAATTCAAATAAATACCGGAAAAACCTATATTGGAATTGCACAGGAAGGCCGCAGCCCCCTGTATTCTTAACAGATAGAAAGAAAAATCAGGAAACCGGGAAAAAGCCCGCGCTTCCGATTCCGAAAACAGGCGGCCGGAGCGCGAAAGTCAAATACCCCGCAGTAAGCTGATAGGGTATCAAACTTCCCGCCATGCCGCTTTGCGGCACAAACAATAAATGAATTATTTCAGAAGAATCGCCCAAGGCGATTCTTCAAGAGATGACTTAGATTTTCTTAGGCGGCGTTTTCTGACGCCTTAGAAAATCTTCATCTCTTCTTCACACTTGTAACGCTGCACGGCAGCGGAGCAAAAGACCCTCGCGGGAATAGATCCTTTCGTCAGTCTGAAAACAATTCTCCCTCAATCCCGGTCACATCGCCTACAGGTATCTGTGTGCCATCCTGCAGCTTCAACATCCCTTCGTATACATCTATCTTTTTTACACGGCCTATGGCCGTAACGTATGCGCCGCCCTTCTTCCGCTCATCCGGCTGAAAATAGGTGATTTTAACCTCCGGACTCTGTCCCTTCCTGTCCATCAATATCCGGAGTTTTTCATTCAAAACCAGCTTTTCATCCTCTCCTAACTCCACCCGCTCCTGTGTCAGGCGGCCCGTCTCCTTTATGGCGTCCTCATAGCCGGTCAGCGCGGCAAAGGGAGAGAACTGCGCAGCGCGCTCTTCTACGGGCATAGGGGGGTGGCGTTTTGAAACATGACGGGGGAGATTTAACATATCCGCATAATCAAAATTGTTCTTATTCATCATGCCTTATGCCCTCCAATCTGCCTGTTCCGCTCAATTGTCATGGCTCCCTCCTCAAGATTCATTCCCTTAAGGACTGCGTTTTTCCCAAATTTTTTCTTGATATCCAGCATGGCCTTCTGCAGACTTTTTTCACGCTCTGCCTCCGCTTCTTCTTCCTTTCTGCGCCTTTCCAGGGCCTCATAATCCGTAAAAAGCTCCATCTGCTCGAAGGTTTCCTTCTCCCCATCCCGGCTCTTATCAATCACATGATTGGCCGTCACATATACCCGTCTGATGAGCAGATTTTTATCCACAATCCGCTCATACAGCCCCGTAACGGCTTCTAAAATTAACCTGGTGGAGGACGTCTGCTTTTCAAGGTTTATGGTTCCATGGGCGTGCTTTGGAACCCTCCGTCCATAATGGTCTGTGGTAACAGGCCCCTTGTAGCGTTTCCTGATTTCCGGGTCTTCCAAATTCTCTCTGTCATACCCAATTGTGAGCACCATCTGGTCTGTGGTCAATCCCTTTTCAACCAAATCAAGTACCAGAAGATCCGTCATCTCCCTCACTATCAGCCTTGCCTTTTCAAAGTCGTAGGGACGCTGCAACACCTGGCCGGAACCCATGCTGCTTTTGTCCGGCTTATACCCCTTCACATCTGCAATGGTACACGGCTCCCAGCCCCATGCATGATCGATCAACAGCTCCGCGTTGATGCCAAACATCTTATACAAAAGCTCCTCATTGTAATAATCCGTATCCTTCCCCATAGAGCATCTTGCAATATCCCCCATGGTAAAAAGACCATTTTCCTCCAATTTCCTTGCATATCCTCTTCCCACTCGCCAAAAATCTGTAAGCGGACGATGCGTCCATAAATATCTCCGGTAATCTGTCTCATCAAGGGCTGCAATTCTCACCCCATCCTCATCCGGCGCTACCTTCTTGGCCATAATATCCATGGCAACCTTGCACAGATATAAATTTGTGCCAATTCCCGCCGTGGCGGTGATCCCTGTCTTTTGCAAAATTTCCCATATCATTTTCTTCGCCAGATCCTTGGGGGAAAGCCGGTAAGTGTCCAGATAAGACGTAACATCCATAAATACCTCGTCTATGGAATAGACATGGATATCCTCCGGTGCAATATACTGTAGATAAATATGATAAATTTTCGTACTGTATTCCATATAAAGGGCCATCCGGGGCGGCGCTGCCACATAAGAAGCCGAAAGCTCCGGATAAGAGCGCAGCTCTTTGTCGTCATAGGAAGAACCTCTGAAAGAATGCCCCGGCGCATCCATCTTACGTTTGGCATTTACCTCCTTTACCTTTTGTACCACCTCAAAAAGCCTTGCCCTTCCCGAGATGCCATAAGCTTTCAGGGAAGGAGACACGGCAAGACAAATGGTTTTTTCCGTGCGGCTTACATCCGCCACCACCAAATGGGTGGTCAACGGATCAAGGCCGCGCTCCGCGCATTCGACGGATGCGTAAAATGATTTCAGATCTATTGCAATATAAACACGGTTTTCCTTCTCCATTTTTATACCCCCGCATACCGCAAGCTGTGCTTGCGGTACTGCCACCAATAAAGAGTTTGGAAGTTTACTTCCAAACTTATACCCCCGCATACCGCAAGCTGTGCTTGCGGTACTGCCACCGATAAAGAGTTTGGAAGTTTACTTCCAAACTTATACCCCTTGCATACCCTGCCGGACTTAGAAATGATTTTGCCGTCCTTTTTGGGTATTATACCAGAACTTACGTTCTGTTTCAACATGATAATATGATTTAGGGCTTGGCATTTAATAGCAAATAGGATTATAATAGTTTCATTCTTCCCGGCATGTCGGGAAAGTTGAGCAAATTGCTTGACAGCAATTTATCCAACCAAGAATTTGTGCCGGGGCGTCGCAAATTCCATGATGGCAGGAACTGATGCAAAATAGCAGATTCATACAATATATGGCGTCCATCCCCCAAAGGGTTGGATGCATATCGTAAAACTGCTGTGTTTTGCAGCGTCTCCGCCTCCTTAGAGTAAAACGCTTCGGAATGGAGGAAAAGATGAGAAAAAGAAACTTGACAAAAGCCGCTATATTGCTGCTCACACTGGTTTTTCTTGCAGGCTGCGGCAACAAGGCAAAAAGCGAATGGCAAAAGTCCAAATCGGAAAGTCCTGACACACAGGAGGTCGCAGAACCGGATGCGGCAGATGAGCCCGATGAGGAAACGGCTGCCGGTGAGGAAGAAATACCTCCTGAGCAGATGGAGCTGATTAAGTACAATTATTATGTGGGACTGAATAATCAGCTGATAGAAATTTTAGATTCTATTGATTACTATTATCAGGTGGTAGAGGATGCGGAGGAATTTTCACTTGTGCCGGATACGGGGCTTACCTATGGCTATCGGGTCTATGGCAACAATACGGACACTCTGGAAGACTGTCTGCTTCTTGCGGATATGGAACCCAGTTATGGGGAGATGGATACTCTGGTAAAAGACATGGCGGAACCTCTTGGCGCTCTGATGCAGACCTTTTTAGATATCAGCGGCAGCAATGATTATGCGGACAACCAATATCAGAAGGCAAAAGAATACCATGCTGTCATACGGGCAAATGCAGATGCCGTGGTAGAGCTTGGCTATCCTTTTATGGATGCCATTGAAGAAATGGGAAATGCCAAAACCGCAGAGGAAGAAGCGCGGATGAAGGAAGAAGGTAAGCTGATCATTTACAATGCCAGCAGGGCTATTTCCATCGGAAAAGAGGTACTGGACGTGGTCTACGATCAGGGGGTTAGCGACGAAAATCTGACGGAGCTGGATTTGACCCAAATCCGGACTTTGCATGATGAGCTGGTAGAGGTGGTTGCAGCCTTTGATGCGGCTACGGCAGACAACGACCAGTTAGTGAAAGAGTCATTGTCCAATTCCCGTCCCTTCGACGGACTTTATGACGGACTCATTGATGCACTGGAGTGGATGATGAAGCAGGCAGAGAGCGGCGTCCTTCCGGATATGAGCGGTTCCGGCGCGCCCCTTGGATCATTGGCACATTTTTCCGAAGTTCTTGGACAATGTATTGATCGGTATAATTCTGTGTTTGTGGAGTAAGAAACAAATGCCGGCCTTATGATAACAACAACGGCCCGCATGGCGCTTAGCTGCCTTTGTGTAAAAAATAAGTGCGGCAATTTTGCCGGTTCTACGCAAATCTGGCAAAATCGCCGCACTGCTTTATATAGTCGGACAAAAACCATATGGCTTACAGCACTATCCAAAATCGCTTCATATTTGTTCCAAGCTCTTTTGACCAAACCGTTTTTTCGTATTCACCGCCGCCGGATAATATGGTTTTTTCACTAGCAATATTATTCTCAGCGCAGGTAATCATCACCCTGCTTAGCCCGCGCTTTTGACAGTTTAAAAGAACCTGGCGGAGCATTTCCTTCCCATAGCCTTTCTGCCTTTCACAGGGCCTGACACAATATCCGATATGGCCTCCCCACAATCCCAAAATCGGATGGTCAATGTGATGGCGAAACTCTATGATCCCCACAATTTTATTATCCGATTCCCTGACCCCAAGATAGGTATCCGAATCCACCAGCCCTTCGGGACAGGTTTCAGGACATTTCAGGGCTTCCACATAGGTAAGCCAGTCTTCTGCCTTCTCACAATCTCTCAGATTACCGGCTCCTCCCATATCCTCGTCCGGATTATTGGCAAGAAATTCCTGACGGTATTTCATAATATCCTCCCCATAATCCATCGAAGGCCGGATCAATTTTATTTCTTCCCTGAGCGTTTCCATGTTTTTTTATCCTTTCCGACATACCGCTTTGCGGCGCAAACAGTACATGAACCATTTCAGAAAAATCTTATCGTCTTTTTATCCCCTCTGCCGTTTTTCCCTCTCTCAGGCTGATTCTAATCCGCCCGAAAATCTCTTTGCGCTGGCTTTGTAAGTCTAATTGGATGAACCACTTGACGGCATAAACGGAATAATCCTCTTTGCAAGCTCTGACGCGCTCATGGTCTGGAGCCATACTTTGCCCGGGCCTGTAAGAGTAGACAGGAAAAGACCTTCCCCGCCAAATAATATATTGGCAAAACCTTTTACCATCTCGGAGGAATACTGTACGCTTGCCTCAAAAAATGCAATATTACCGGTATCCACCTTAAGCTTTTCCCCAGGCGCCAATTCCTTTTCCACAATTGTCCCGTCAAGCTCTAAAAAGGCAAGTCCCTGCCCTGTGTACTTTTGAAGCACAAACCCTTCGCCTCCAAACAATCCGCTTTTTACCCCTGTTACATAAGCGCTTAAAGTTACCCCCGGGGTTGCGCAAAGGAAAGAATTCTTTTGTGCAATATATTCTTTTCCGTATCCCAGCTCAATCAGCTTGATTTCCCCGGGAAAACTGGACGCCAACGTAATCTCCGCCCCTGGACGCTCTGCGGTATAGGTTGCCATGAAAAGACTTTCCCCGGCAAACATTCTGCCAATTCCCTTAAAGAAACCGCCTTTCATATTGGTTTCCATGGAAATGCCGTCTGTCATCCATGTCATACCGCCTGACTGGGTATAAATGTTTTCTCCCTGCTCCATTGTAATTGTAACCGCCGGCATTGGACTGCCAAATACTTTATAACGCATCACTTCTCCTCCTCGCTGTCTTTCCTTGCGCCCTTATGTGTCGCCACTTTTAATTGCTTATCCGTGCTGTTTGCATAATCTCCTTGAGATATTCGTTTAACAAGTATTAAGTTAGACCTATTATATTATAGTATAAATGCGTAATTTATGCCATTATAATTATACTTGCCAAACTATTTTATTTCGGCTTCCATCGTCTGAGTGGTTCCCGATATCTGCCTATCTTCTTTCTCTACCCTCCCCGTGCAGGTAAAGCCTACGCAAAACAAGAGCAAAAAAATCATAGCTAACGCTACGCCGCTGCTGCCTTTTTTATTTTTTGCAATATTTTCCAACCTCTTTTTCATAAATTTTTTATCCGATGCCATCAAAACCGTATGGAAGAAAAAGCCCTTCCGTTCCCTTACCGGTTTTATCATGGAAAGCAGGACTTCCCCATAAGCATATCTTTTTTCTTCTCCAAGCCTGCGGATACACCCCGCATCACAGGCAAGCTCCCCATCCCTTAAGGACAGCTTTGCTCCAATCCATACCAGTGGGTTATACCAGTTTATAATCAGGCACAGGACTCTGACAAGCGCCCATATGTGATCCAAATTCCTGCGGTGAGTCAGCTCGTGGGATAAAATAATGGACAGTGTTTCTTTCTTATCTTTCCCCTCTAAGGTCCTCCCAGGGATATAAACCGAAGGGAAAAGTCCAAACAGGCAGGGAGAGGCAAGCTTATCCCCCGCCGTAAAAATATGCCCCTTTAAGCATTCCCCGAAGGAACCTGAAAGCTCCTTCCTTGTGGCATGTAAATATCTGTAAAGAAAAAAGTTCTGCCGAAAAAAAATAAGGGAAAACAAGACCATGCCGGCCAGCCATATCATCATGGCAATCTGCCCGATTCTTTCAAAAAGCGTTCCGGCCAGCTGCCATTTCAATTCATAATACACGGTTTCCGGTTTGGCCGTATCGCTATTTTGGCTATATTCCGCATGCACCTTTTCCAGATACTTTTGGTACTTCTTTTCTTTATATTCCGTTTTCTGCCTGTCATTTTCCTCTTCCAGCAAAGTATTCCCTTTTTCCCAGACTTTTGTGTGCATGATACTAAGAGGACTGTCCACGGGCATTCCCGGCATGAGAAGACGTATTGCCACCGGCAGCCACAGCGCATAGATATAGATTGGATGCACCTTTTTTTGAAACAATGATCTGATTACCAGTACGCCAAGAATCAAAATGGAAGATACAATAATTTTTACCGGCATTTACATTTCCCCCTTCCCGGCAGTTGCAGGTTCTTTTTCTTCCGCTTTGTGCAAAATCTCCCGCAGTTCCTCAATGTCCGCCGCCGTAAGATGATGATTTTCCACAAAGGTATTCATAAGCGTCAAAAGACTCCCTCCATAAGCGCGTCTTAAAAAGGATTCCGTTTCTCTTAAAACAACATCCTTTCTCTCTAAAACCGCAAAATAAAGACGGGCCTTTTCCCCCGCTTCGTACCTGATATAACCTTTTTCCTGCATCCTGCGCAGCATAGTCCCGGTAGTGCTTTTACTCCACCCCTGTTTTTCTTTCATGCCATGCACTATTTGCATTAAGGTCTTAGGCTGATCCTGCCATAGTTCCTCCATAATCTTCCATTCCGAAGAATTTAAGCTGATATTTTCCTCCATCGTTTCTGCCTCCCTTACTATTCTTTATTGGTTGACATTTGTAACCCATTAAACACTATAGCAATTCGTATTACATTTGTCAACCATATCTGCTTTTTCGGGGCTGCGGAAACGTAATGTCCGCCACGTCTTTATACAACGAAAGCAGGCGGACGCCATATTGTATTTTCAAGCGTCAAACGGTTTCTTTCTTTTTGACTTCGTGGTAAGATGAGTTTGTGTCCGCGCTGCATCCACAAACTTGATATGCGAAAAAGCAGCGCAGAAATGAGGATTATCATGAAAGTTGGAATTGTATGCGCAGGTGACGAAGAGTTTGCTCCTTTTATGCCTTCCATAAAAGATTGCAAAATTACGGAAAAAGCAATGCTGAAATTCTATGAAGGAAAAATTCACGGCGTAGATGTTGTCGCCCTGTTTTCCGGAGTATGCAAGGTAAACGCTGCCATAGCGTCGCAGCTCCTGATAGACGTATTTGGGGTAAATATCATAATTAACTCGGGAACAGCAGGCGGAATGAATCCCAGCCTGGAAATATTTGACACGGTGATTTCCACAGAAGTTTGTTACCATGATGTTGCCCAAGACATTTTAACGGAATTTCATCCGTGGATGAAATCCGTGTTTTTTCAGGCGGATCCTCAATTGATAGAATTATCAAAAACTGCGGCTCATAAAATGAAACCGTCCAGAAAAGTATTCTGGGGACGGATGGTAACGGGCGAATCATTTATAACCGACGAAGGACGTCAGAAAATCAATGGTGAATTTGAGCCTTTAACAGTAGATATGGAAACTGCAAGCATTGCCCACGTGTGCTACGTGAACAAAATACCATTTATTTCAATACGGTGTATTACAGACACCGCTGCCCATAGCGGAATTGATAACTTTGAAGAAAACTGTATCAAAGCCTCAATCATTGCAAAAAATATTACGGAGGCTTTGTTATGTGAAATTAACGCAGTCTCCCGGTTTCGTTGATCTGTAAATTGAAAGTATCTTTTTTACTGCACAAATTTCAATATGCAAGCCAGCCGGCATATCGCCTTTTGGCACAAACATTGTGTAAAGGAAACCCCTCAGGGCTTCTGACCAAAATCTCTCCTTAGCCGGCTTATGACCCTAAGCATCTTCCCGATATCCACCGGCTTCGCCAAATGTTCATTCATTCCGGCGTCCTTTGAAAGGGCGACATCCTCCTCAAATGCATTCGCTGACAGGGCGACAATAGGCACGGTTTTTGCGTCCGGCCGATTTAGGCTGCGAATTACGCGGGCTGCCTCATATCCGCTCATAACCGGCATCATCAAATCCATGAGCACACAGTCAAAGGCTCCCTGATCAGCTAATGCAAACGCGTCCACAGCCGCCTTTCCATCATTGGCGGTCACCACCACTGCGCCCGCTTCCTCTAACATGAATTTCACGATTTCACAGTTAATCTCATTGTCTTCCGCCAAAAGAACACGCATTCCGGCTACGTCTTCCTGTACACTCTCCTCCTCGTTCACCGTCCGCGTACTCCATGCCTTATCCACCCAAATGGGCAGCGTGATGCGAAATACACTTCCTTTGCCAGGCTGGCTCTCTACCTCAATGGTTCCCTTCATCTGATCCACCAGCTTCTTCACAATAGCCAGCCCAAGTCCGGCGCCGGCATAATGCGTCCTTGCGCCTTTATGTTCTTGGGTAAAGGGCTCAAATATATGCTCGATAAAGTCCTCCCCTATACCTATCCCGGTATCCTTGATTACAAACCGGTAATTTGCAATCCCGTCTTCGCAGGCAGTCTCCTTTATCTGTACCAGAACGGAACCATAAGGTCGGTTATATTTAATGGCATTTTCGATAACATTCATCAGGATCTGTTTGAGGTACAGCGGATTCCCGTTCAATCTGCTATGTTTTACGCCGTCCTTGTTAAGCTTAAGCTCAATCCCTCTCTCCTGCGCCTGGATGGATGAAATCGTGATACAGTTTTCCAATATATCGTCAAGGTTAAAGGGTTCCTCCACCACCGCCGGTCTCCCGCTCATCAGCCTGCTGACCTGTAAAACATCATTGACCAGGGACAAAAGATGCTCCGTTGACACACGAATTTTCTCCCGGCACCCTCTCTGCCTCTCCAAATCGCCCTGACTTTTCTCCATAATGGCCAGCATTCCCAAAATCCCATTGATAGGCGTGCGCAAATCATGGGACATATGGGAAAGAAATTCGCTCTTTGCGGAATTGGCCTGGCTGACTTTTTCCAGCAGCTCCAAAATAGCCTGCTCCTGTTTCTTTCGCGTCACCATAGTCTCTGTGATATCCTGATGGTATCCGTTCAGGCAGACACCTTGTTTTTTAAATGTTTTGTCGGGTACTCCGCCGCAGCGGATATAAATTTTCCCCAGCTTAGGATGATTCCATGGATAAATTACTTCGGCGCGCCCGGTTTCCACTATCTCCCGCACCGCCTCCTGTACCATCTCCACATAATCCGGCTCGATGTTTTTAAACCAGCTTTGGTAGCACTCCTCCGGAGCAATTTCATCCGGTACGCCCAACAGAATCCGCATAGTCCGATCCGCATACATTCTGGGCTGACAGCCATCCTCCAGCTCAATCGTCCAGATACCCGTTCTGGCGCCTTCCAGTATATCCTCCAGGCTCTGCCTTGCCTCTAATTTATTCTTTTCCTCCTGTTCCACCACCGCGTTCACATCCCGCTGGGCAAAAATTGCACAGTTTTCCTCCTGGGTCTTTTCCGTAGAGGAAAAATGAATCTCCAGATACTTAAGCCCATACGTATTATCTTTCACCTGATACCGGACATAGAACTTTTTCTTTGTCCGCAGCTGAGAAAGCACATAACTTTTTTTCGTCATTGCCCGAAGCCGCTCCTGATCCCTGGGAACTACATACCGGGAAATATACCACTCCATAGCCTTCTCATAACCGTCCTTAAAATGGGCGGCCCAATCCATTCTCATCTGCTCGTTGTCCCGGTATACCTCACATTCTCCGGTATCAAAATTCACCTGATAAATGCCCAGATAATCCACGCTGAGGGCATGAAGAACTTTATGACTGCGCTTTTGAAGCTCACGGAAAAGATTGCGCCTTTTCAAAGAGGATACAATAAAATAGGCGGCGGTTTGAAGCATATTCGATGCATATTCCAAAGATTTCACCGGTGGATTATCCACCCCATAAAAACCAATGACCTTTTTGCCGTCATACAAAGGAACCACAACAAGGGAATGAATATTCTGTCGTCTCAGATTTTCATACTGCAAAGGGTCGCTCTCCCGGATGTCTTCCAGGTTCTCAATGACGATATGTTTCCCAATACTGAAATTACGGTACCAGCTGGCGCAAACCTGGGGCGGGACATTTTGAAGATTCTCCTTTTCCGGGCTCACCCCGTCTGCCACCCACTCATAAGTGTTATCGTCACAGCCGGATTCATTGTGTTCAAATATATAGGTTCTCTCCCCGCTTAACGCCTTTCCCAGATGCTCTAACAGCACCTCCAGCGACTCATCCGGGGTCTCCTCTAACAGGGCAACCCGAAGGCCCTCATTGATGACAGCCTCTAAATTCTGAACGCTTCTTATGTCGCTATACTGCTCACGTTCTCTCATCGCCGGCATACCTTCACCGGCCCGTTCAAAAATCTCCCTTACATACCCCATAGCCTACCCCTCCTATAGACTGCTTTCCACTGCCAGTACTTCGCACTTGAAGTTCTTGTACAAATATTAGAGAATTATTTTGAGTGTACAAGTTCGGAAACACAGGCGCAGCGGGCTACGCCGGGTATTTCGGACTTGTGCAATCGGGAAAATAGCCTCTAATCATTGCACAAAGGTTTTCCGTACGTAGCATTAGCCACTGTCTTTCACAAACTCCGGCAAAAGACCCTTCCAAAGAAGTTTCCGGGAAAAACTCTCCTTTGAAAAGTTCGTAAAGCTCCGGCTCCGTTTTCAAAAACAAAACCACTTGTGTAAGCATAACACGTGCCTCCAACAACGTCAATACGGAGGAATTTGATATCGGAGAAAAGGACAAACTTCTAGCGTATGGCTACTATATATTGTATGAATATGCTGTTTTGCGACATCCCCTTCAGTAAAGCCATCGCCCCATCTCCCGCGTGTGTCAGGTTATTGTCACAAACTTTTTTCGCTTTTTTAGTAAAAATCTCCGAAACCGCTTCCATTCTTTTCCCTGCAATCTCTGTCCTTTCTTATCCATCCCATATGGTTTATTCTTTGTAATCCAATACCCATAAGTCATTTATTACAATTCTTTTATAATATATTTTCCTTTGCCCTTTCCTTGTACGGGAATTACGATATTAAGCAACTGCATTGCTTCAATTGCTTTCCCCGCTTTATAATCACCATATCCCAACTCCTCTTTTATTTCTTTTCGGCCAAAAATCTGATTCAAATCAAATACTTCTATAATTCTTTTCACGTTTCCTGCAATGACGGGAGTTAATTCTTTCCTACATACTGCATTATCAATAATATAGAACAGTGATTCTTTAGATTCAAACCGTGGTTTTTCCATGACCAAACCGTGGTTTTCTTTCTCAAACCGTGGTTTTTCCATGACCAAACCGTGGTTTTCTTTCTCAAACCGTGGTTTTCTTTCAAGAAAATCATTATTTCTAATGATTGCCTGCAACATAAAAGCATTTATTCTATATTCTGGTCCCTGCAAACCAATCGCTTCAAGTTCTTTCCACATTCGATCAACGCCTTCTCCATATTCTTTTACAAAGCTATATGCTTTCAAAAATTCCGCAATCTTAGGATTTCTTGAAAAATGCGTATGCCGGATATTATTTGTCTTCACAAGTCCCGGTAATTTTCCAGGACTTTCTACAACAATCCTTCCGTCAAACATCTTTATTTGAATATCTGTTCCACGAATACTGTAATCACGGTGTGTAACAGCATTTACAATAATCTCCTGACGAACAAATTTCGGATATTCCTCTTCGGTTACAAATCGTCCATCTTGTCCTAAATATGTTTTTTCTTTAATTTGTGTATCTAAATATGCAATAGCATCCGTTACCATTTTCAATATAGTTCCTTCAAAAATAACATCCTTAATTACATTCATCTCCGCACCGACTCGTTCCTCTGTGCCTTCATAGCGGATAAAGCGTATGCGGGCTCTCGGAAAATGTAATTGCGGATTTTTCCCAAACAACAATATCGCAGCCGAACTTATTTGTATCACACCATTCTTTTCTTTTACAAATCCTTTATTTTCCCTCAAATATTCCATTGGTGTCTTAGAATAGCCAATTTGATCCATGTAGTTTTTCACAACTCCTAAATCAATATCTTCTATAACAGCTTCAGGAACAGGTTTATCTTCAAAAAATCTTTCTCCCTTGTCATACATCAACTGCATCCGTTCCTCAAACGTAAGTTTCCTGGACTTATCTCCCACACGCATAAAAACTTCATCTGCCTGATTTACATGTACTTCCATGCTTGGCTCTATATGCATCAGAAGCACGTGATTCTTTCTGCCTTTATAATCTACACATTGTATTTTTTCTATTCCGGCTTTTACAGTTGGAACGCAGAAATCAAACGGCACTCGAAGTAGCTCGTTTAATTTCCTGATGTCATAATCCACTCCCTCTATTCTGCGTGTTTTATCAGATATTCCAATCGCAACTGTCCCGCCATCGGCATTTGCAAATGCTATAATCGATATTGCCAATGCTTTCGGATCAATATTCACGCTCTTCCGATCAAATATCTGCATTTCTTCAAATGCCAGAACTTCTTCTATGGTCATAGCATTTCTTCCCCTATCATCTATTCTTTGAATAACTAACTTTTATGATCTTAAATAACGTTGATTGCACTCTCAGGTAAAAGTTTCCGTACTTCCTCCAAAAACTCTCTCTCAGCCACTTTAAGCCTTACTTGTAAACCAGTAAATTATTACTGTTATTCCCACTGCAATAAAAGTTTCTGTTACCCAAACCGGAAAAACTATTTTCCACCAACGGCTTCCCTTTTCATGTTTACTATTATTTTATTCTATCACATATCTGCATCTGTGGGTATAATAATATCCTCTGACCATTTTCTATATAGCTGTAACCAAATCTACAAATTTTAAGTAACGCATAATAAGCGCTTTATTCGACGCCATCTCCCTTAAAATAAGGTGCTTATTATCCCAATATCCCCTCATTGCTACCCCGGCAGACTATCCTTGACACAAATTGCCCATCCCCCGCGTGTGTCACGTCATTGTCACAATTTTTTTCACTTTCCCCACATAAAAATCGTTAAAAGGCGCATAACTTCGAAGTGCATAGGTTTGCTAATGCTAAGCCCCGGCGCTCTGCTATCTTCTTTTCCAATCTTGTAATACAAGCTTCCATAAAGAGGCAAGACTCTGATTTTCCTTCGTGTCATCATTTTCCCATTCAACATGTTCAGCGCCGTTTTCTCCAGTGGATCGGCAAAAAAGTAGGTACAGCGCTCCGGTATCTGCAAGACCGCCTATTTTTTGCCACTCAATCCCCCGCTCAGCTTTTAGGCATTTTTAACACCATGCTTAAACCTGCCATAACTTCTCTCCTTCTTGTTGATGGTAATTTGGCAATAAGAAAAGGACTAAGTCAGCCATACGGATACGATACTTGTCCGCTTTAAAAGCTAATTTAGTCCTGCCTAAACGTAAAAATATTCAGTTTTGTCCCTTTAAATGCTCATTTTTCCTTCATAAAAGTCTTATATCTTCACAAATTTGTCTACACCCATACCGCATATCGGGCACTTGTAATCAGCCGGCAGCTCGTCTCCTTCATAAATATAACCGCAGACCTGACACTTAAACCTGTTTGACTCATTTTCCCCCGGCTTTTTCTCCTCTTCAATGTAAGTAGGCGCATTCTTAGGACTTTTACCCTTGACTACCTTATGATAGTAAGCATAGGTCATAGCCTCTCTGTTCCCAAAAATCTCCGCCCCCTTCACTTCACCTAAGAATACCGTATGGGTAGCCGTCTCCATCTTGTCAATCACTTCACACACAATATAGCCGCAGGAATCCGACACCACCGGCATATAATCCTCCACGGAATATTTCACTTCCGCAAACTTATCGGTATCCTTACCTGACTTAAAGCCAAAGTTTCCAATAATAGTCGGATCCGTATCCTCCGCCAGAATGGAAATTGCAAATTTGCCATTTTCGCTGATACATTTATTGGTATAGTTGTCATGGTTGATACTGATTGCAATGGTTGCAGGCGAAGAGGTAATCTGCATCGCGCTGTTTGCCGTGCAGCCCGTAGGCCTGCCATTGTCCCAGGTGCTTACCACATACACGCCATAAGAAAGCTTGTGAAATACGTTTTTGTTCATTGAAAGTCCTCCATTCTTGCCATTAACTTTAAGCTTTAGGTATAAGCGCTTATTTATAAAATCAAGTGCCGACACGCCCATGAATCGGCTCATTGCCTGAAAACATAGGAATAAAAAGCGCTATACACCTTATAGTTTAAACAGCCTTATCCTTCCACTTTCCTTTTTTATAGAAATAAAAGGTAACAATCGCGCCAATCAGCCATGACAGCAGCAGGGAAATAAAAATACACTCCTGTCTTCCATTGGGTAATTCCGGCGTTCTGGTTAAGAACGCAATCCCATAGGCAATCGGTACACGAACAAATATAGTCGTTGCAATGGAAATCCACATAGGCGTCATCGTATCGCCCGCACCTCTCATAACGCCGGAAAGGCTCTGGGTAACCGCCATTGCAATATAACCCACTGCAAGAATCCCCATCATATCCCGGCTGAGATCCACTAACTCCGGCGTTTTGGTAAAGATTCCCATAAGGCTTTTTCCAAATATCAGGATAAGGCCGGTAAGTACCGCGGATGTTACCATAGCAATCCACGTGCCCTGTTTTGCTCCCTTCTCCACTCTGTCATACATTCTTGCGCCTACATTCTGCCCGGCATAAGTGGTCAGCGCCGTGCCAAAGGAAAAGTTCGGCATCATGGCAAATCCGTCTACACGCATGACGATTACATTCGCCGCAATAAACATTTCCCCAAAGCTGTTGGTCAGGGACTGTACCACTATCATAGCCATGGAAAAGATGGCCTGGGTAATACCGGAAGGCAGCCCCAGCTGAATAATTTTCATAGTATTTTTCTTTTGCAACTTCATATAGCTCTTATTCATGTCAAAGATAGTGCCCATTTTCATAAGACGAAGTAAACACAAAAGTGCCGAAATTGCCTGGGCAATCACGGTTGCCAAAGCCACGCCGTTGACTCCCATCCCAAACTTAGCCACAAACAATACGTCCAACACAATATTAACCGCCGTTGATACCAGCAGATAAGCAAGCGCGGACATAGAGTCCCCAAGTCCTCTTAAAATTCCGCTTAAAATATTATAATACGCCAATCCTGCGGAACCTATAAACAAAATCAATAAATAAGAATGACACCAATTAATAATAGAATCCGGTGTGCCCAAAAGAAGAAGCAGCGGTTTTGCCAGCAAAGAAGCCACCACCATTACAAACAAGGTGGCAATCCCCGTAAGAGTGATACAATTGCCAATGGTCATTGACAATTCCTCCCTCTCCTTCGCGCCAAAATACTGAGACACCATGATACCGGCGCCCACGCTGATTCCCACAAACAAAACGATCAGCAGGTTTAAAATCGGACCCGCGCTCCCTACCGCCGCTAACGCATTATCGCCCACATAATTTCCGACAACCACACTGTCCACCGTATTATAAAGCTGCTGCGCAATATTTCCCACCAACATGGGAACCGTAAATAATATGATTTTTTGCCAGGGCGATCCTTCCGTCATATCCACCGGCTCTAAAAAAGTCTTAAGAAATTTCATGGCGACAGTCCTCCTTATCCTACGCAAAATGTTATCCCCTGCCTATCGCAAGCTGAGCCTGCGATGCTGCTATCCATAAATATCCTCCCTTTTCAAAGGGAAGTGAATCTATTCTATCACGAAGCCACTTTCACGGCAAGATGCTTTTCAGGGCATAAAACATCTTTTGTAGCTATTCAGCCTTCGGCTTCATAATTACCATCTTTTACGGAAATCAAAGCGTCCTCCTTCCGTCAAAGGATTTTTAACCAAAGTATCCTTTCGTCAAGGACGCTTTTAGGAAGTCAAAACATATACGCTGCGGGCCGGTATGCGAAGCGTGTTTCCCGTAATGGCCACGGGCTCCCCATCCTCCGGTATAAAAGCGGGGAAATGCCTGCCGCTGGTATCGGCCGCAATGCGCCAGTTTTTCCCTTCCGCAAGAAAAGGAACGGTAAACTCCTGCTCCTCCCAGAAGGTATTGACGGCCAGACAAACCACATCGTCATCCGTATTTTCCGCATTCCTTCCGGCATAAATAACCCGAAGCACCTTTGTGTATCCGTCTACGCCCATAACCTGAATTTCCGGGAACCCGCAGGCACTGTCTCCGGTAAATTTGCGCAGCACGGGATGCGCTTTTCTGAACCCAATCATATACTTGCAAAAGTCAAAATGAACCTTATTTCGTTTGACTTCTCCCCAATCCAGCCAGGAGATTTCATTGTCCTGACAGTAGGCGTTGTTGTTCCCATATTGGGTATTTAAAAACTCATCTCCGGCAAAAAACATTGCCGTGCCGCGGCTGCACAAAAGCACCGCAAAGGCATTCATGGCAAGACGCTTTCGCAGGGTGAGCACTTCCTCGTCCTGAGTTTCCCCTTCAACGCCGCAGTTCCAGCTTCGGTTATCATTGCTCCCGTCCGTGTTGTTCCAGCCGTTCGCCTCGTTATGCTTTTCGCTGTAAGAGTATAAATCCCACAAAGTAAAACCGTCATGACAGGTAATAAAATTAACGGAAACATCATTTCCCCGGCTTTTCGGATCGTAAATATCCCTTGAACCCGTGATCCTGTTCGCCGCAGTCTCCCACATGCCAAAATCCCCTTTCAGGAAATTGCGCATGTCGTCCCTGTACCTGCCGTTCCACTCCGCCCATCTGTCCCAGGAAGGGAAACTTCCGACCTGGTATAAGCCGCCGGCGTCCCACGCCTCCGCAATTAGTTTCACGTCCCCCAAAATAGGATCAAATGCAAGACTCTGCAAAAGAGGGGGCTTACTCATAGGCGATCCGTCCTCATTCCTTCCAAGTATCGTGGCCAAATCAAACCGGAAACCATCCACGTGATACACCGTTGTCCAATACCGCAGACACTCCAATATCATCTGGTGTACAATCGGATGATTGCAGTTTAAGGTATTGCCACAGCCGCTGAAATTATAATACTTGCCGTCCGGCGTGAGCATATAATAAATATTGTTGTCAAACCCCTTAAAGGAAAAACAGGGCCCCATCTCATTGCCTTCCGCCGTGTGGTTAAACACCACATCCAAAATACACTCTATTCCATTTTCGTGAAGATTCCCTATGAGCTCCTTTAATTCCGTTCCTTCTTTGTTATATTCCTTTCCCGCCGCATAGCTGCTGTTGGGGGCGAAAAAACTCACCGTATTGTATCCCCAGTAATCCATCACCGCCCTGCCGTTGACCACACGGTAATCCTTCATCTCGTCAAACTCAAAAATCGGCATCAGCTCCACGGCATTGATTCCCAGTTCCTTTAAATAAGGTATCTTTTCTTTCAGCCCCTCAAAGGTGCCGGGATGGCTTACCTCCGATGAAAAATGTCTGGTAAAACCTCGCACATGCATCTCATAAATAACCAAATCCTCCATGGGAATATGGGGCTTGGTGTAATCTTTCCAGTCAAAGTCGTCCTTTACAACCCTGGCCTTATAATACACTCCCTCTTTCTTGGGAACCCCCCATATCTTCTGCCCCGTCACCGCCTTGGCATATATATCCAGCAAAATATTATTTTTGTTAAAAAGCAAACCTTCCCCCGGATTATAAGGCCCGTCAATACGATAAGCGTACTCCAAATCGTAAATACTCAGTTTAAACACTATCATGGAATAAACCTTACCGATTTTATAATTTTCCGGGAACGGCAGAACCGCAAAAGGCTCGTCCTCCCCCCGCCTGAATAAAAGCAACTCGCAGGAGGTTGCTCCATAAGAATATATGGTAAAATTCACCCCGCCGGGAATTGCCGTAGCCCCGTTAATATCATACATCCCCGGACGTACCTCAAAGCCTGCAATCACATCCATGGGCACCATATGAATCCTGGTCATCGGCGCAATAATGCTGTTATTTTCCGGCTTACTGTTTTCCGCTTTGCTGCTTTCCACTTTGTTTTTTTCATCCATACCGTTTTCTCCCCCGCTGTTTTCCATTCCGCTGTGCCCCACACCTTTCCCGTTAATACCGGCGCATGCCTGAAAATACGCCTCGGCAAACATTTTTAAGTGCCTGTCCGCTGCAATTATTGGTCTTAACTTATATTTTACTATAATATCAAGATAAACCAATACTTTCTTTATCTATTTTTCCAATTTTATACTATGCTTTCTTAAATAATCATAAGAATATATCTTTATTCCACTCTGCAGCTCGTTTAAAAATGCTATCTTCTTTTGATATGCTCCCACCAATTTTATTACGGTTTCGTGATGATTGGCCGAATCCTTCATGAATAAATCATAGACTTTTTGCTCTGAAGGTAACTTACCGATATCCACTAATCCGGGATTTGTTACATACTTCAACAACTCTACCTCATGTTTTTTAAATGATGTTACCTTTATATTCAGTAACCCATAATCCACTTTTATCTCATTTGTATTATAAAACATACTGTTTCCGCTATCAAAGATTGGCGCCGGTTTCATTAATTGCAATGTTTTACTATTTCTGATTACGCCAAAATTGTTTAAATGTCTGTCCGTATTTGTAATGATAAAATCTGTCAGTATCTGATACTCCAAAAATTCTCTCACATAATTTTCGTCTAAACCGTGCTCCCCGCAGTACTGTATATACGATTCATAATAATTGCTTTCATTTGACTTTTTTATGCTATTGACAATGTCTATAGCCGGTATAAATTCTGTGTTAATATCTGTAAAGTTTGGGCAGCTGCATCCTGTTATCAGCTGGCCGTCCGATGAAATCTTCAACAATTCATAGGGTACGTACTCAAATTTGTTTTGCTGCCTGTGAATTTCCGTTGCTAACACTTCGCATAAGCTTTGCCTGCATGTATTGTTATAATTTCCTTTTACCAATCGTCTGACGCCCTGGTTATCAATCAGCCATTTTTTCTTAAGATCTCCTTTCAGTGAAGCGCTGGGGACAAAATTTGTTTTGCCCGCTATACTTCTCATATCGTCTCTTAAATCAAGAGAATACTTTGACGTAAAATCATTTTCATATAAATTGATATCCTGCCAGGCATAATCACTGTCCTTTGGAAGTATCCAATAATGGTCCGTGAGGGATAAGCCTAAATTATCTATCATGTAATCGGTAGTGCTTTTTGCATCAAGCTCTCTCAAATCAACCTGTATTCTTTGTCTCGTTACAGGGATTCCTCTGCGCATAATCCATTGGGCAATCTTTTCTTCATCTGATTTCGATGACATTTCCAAAAACGGAAGTTTGTTCCTGGCATCTTTATTGATTACCACCGCCCTGATACTTTGATTTTCATATTCAAATAATGCTATTTTGGTATCCTCGTGCATCAAAAAATATACCATTCATTATTCCTCACTTAAAAGCCTCTTTGGCTATACGGTTTAAGTTTTCCAGCGATTCTTTCTTCGCCATATAGCTTTCCACCTCAATCTTCACCAAACCGTATTGCGCCCATTCCTCATCTTTGATATGATTCCAGGCAATTTGAGATGATGTGGATATTAGCGTGTCGTCGTATATGATTTGGATTGAGTTATCGTTTAACAATATTAATTTTGCTTCTTTATTGTTGATTTTGAAGGTTTTTACCACTTGCATTTTTACTCCGTTATTTGGGCAATGCTGTACCAGATTCAGATACATTCATACTACCTGCTTTTTTATTATATCGCAAAGCCTGTAAAATTACAAATTCGCATTTTCATGGAATTAAGATATTTTTCAGGCCCGCATAACAATTGAGCAGGGAAGATTTCCCCCTGCTCGCCGCGCGGCCCGTGCACCGCTTTAGCGGCATACTTCCTCTGCACGGGCCTGCAATTGAGTAGGGAAAATTTTCTCCCTATTCGCGCGCCGTGCGTCCGCCAGCTTGCTGACATAATTCCTTTGGACGCCTGTGTACATGAAAAAGCTGGCAGCCCCTAAAAGGTTCTGCCAGCCATCTTTACATGTAGAAAAAGATTTAAGTTTCTTATTTAGCGGCAATCTCCGCTTTTAATCTCTCGGTAAGAGCAGGAACAATCTTGTTCAAATCGCCTACGATACCGTAATCAGCTACGTCAAAGATAGGAGCCGTCTCATCCTTATTGATTGCAATGATGATATCAGCTTCTTCCATGCCGGCCACATGCTGGATAGCGCCGGAGATACCGATTGCAAAATATACGTTAGGACGAACTGTCTTACCGGTCTGTCCAACCTGTAAATCTTTCGGCTTCCAGCCTGCGTCCACTACCGCACGGGAGCAGCTTACCGTACCGCCGATTACTTCTGCAAGATCCTCGAGAATCTTAAAGTTTTCGGGACTGCCTACGCCACGTCCGCCGGATACCAGGATTTTCGCATCCATAATATCCGCCACATCCGAAACAGCCTTTACAACCTTTAAGATTTCAACATATTTATCGTTAGGCGTAAATCCGGGATTGAACTCTACCACATTTGCTTTCTTTCCCACTTCCCTGGGCGCTTTCTGCATAACGCCGGGACGAACCGTCGCCATCTGAGGACGGAAATCCGGGCAGGCGATGGTAGCAATTGTGTTGCCGCCAAATGCAGGACGGGTCATAAGAAGCTGGTTATGAAGCTGTTCCTTGCCGGGAACCGGGTTGATCGGGAAATCGCCGATATCAAGCTGTGTACAGTCTGCCGTCAAACCTGTATGTATTCTTGCGGATACTCTGGGGCCAAGGTCACGGCCAATAGCCGTTGCGCCAACTAAGAAAATTTCAGGCTTAAACTCATTGATAACAGATGCCAGCGCATGTGCATAAGGCTCGGTTCTGTATTCTTTCAGTTCAGGGTCATCCACAACGATAACCTTGTCTGCGCCATACTCAGCAAGCTCGTCTGCAAGCCCCTTAATATCGCTGCCCACCAAAACTGCTGTCACTTCCGTATCTAAATCTTTGGCAAGATCTTTTCCTTTGCCAATCAACTCTAAAGCGATTCCGCTGAGTACATTGTCTACCTGCTGGGCAAAGACAAATACTCCTTTATAGTCTTGAATATTCATTTTGAACCTCCATTAATCAATTTAATCGTTACGATTCACGGCCCCGGGGCCGCTTATAGTAACATCTAATCCACTGTGTAAAACCTTAATCTGATAAAATCAGGTAACAGTCCGGCCGAGGGCCGAACGATTACAAACTTAGATTACATGCTTTACTTTTAACTTGTCAACGATATAATCTACGGATGCCGCCGGGTCAAGGTTAACCTTCTCGCCCGCTCCCTTTCTTACCTTATCGGAAGCCTTCGCGATCTGTGTAGGCGATCCCTTAAGACCTAAATTAGAATCATCTACATCAACCAGTTTATCTCTTCCCCAAACGGTAACCTCTGCATTGTATGCATCGAAAATTCCGCCGGGAGTCATATAACGGGGCTCATTTAATTCAGCAAGCGCTGTGATAAGACAAGGCATTTTCGCCTTTAATACATGATATCTGTCGTCATACTGACGCTCAACAATCACATAACCGTCTTCAATTTCAATCTTCTGTGCATAAGAAATAACAGGGATTCCAAGATGCTCGGAAATCTGAGGACCAACCTGTGCGGTATCGCCGTCAATCGCCTGACGTCCTGTGATGATTAAATCATATTCCAGATTGCGGATTGCGCCGGCAATTGTCTGGGAAGTTGCCCATGTATCTGCGCCGCCTAATACTCTGTCAGTTACCAGAATACCCTTATCCGCGCCCATAGCCATTGCCTCGCGGAGAACTTCTTCCGCCTTGGGAAGACCCATAGTAACTACGGTTACTTCTGCGCCATACTGATCTTTTAATCTAAGTGCTGCTTCCAAGCCTGCCTTGTCATCAGGGTTCATGATTGTGAGCATTGCACCTCTGTCAAGTGTACCATCGGGATTAAACTTAACGCCGCCCTTGGTATCCGGTACCTGTTTAACACAAACAACAACTTTCATTGTATTATCTCTCCTTATAAATTAATCTATTTGTCCTTGTGATATAACGCCGATTTTTAATGCCTTAAACGCAGAATCTATCTTGCAAAAATCATGCGCATCAAAATATTTACTTAAGCAGAGCGCTTGAGATAACCATTCTCTGTACTTCGCTTGTACCTTCGTAAATCTCGGTAATCTTTGCATCACGCATCATGCGCTCAACGTCATACTCTCTGATATAACCATATCCGCCGTGAAGCTGAACAGCCTTGGTGGTCACTTCCATAGCAACCTCCGCCGCATACAATTTCGCCTGAGCCGCCTCGATGGAGTAAACCTTCTGGGTTGCCTTAGCCATTGCCGCTTTGTAAACAAGAAGCTGAGCCGCCTGTACCTTGGTAGCCATGTCGGCAAGCTGGAACTGCGTATTCTGGAATGCGCCGATTGCTCTGCCAAACTGTTTTCTCTCTTTTACATATTCAACGGTTCTGTCAAGAGCGCCCTCTGCAAGACCAAGCGCCTGTGCAGCGATACCAATACGTCCGCCGTCCAATGTATGCATAGCGATACCAAAACCCTTCCCTTCCTGTCCCAAAAGATTTTCCTTGGGGATACGGCAGTCTGTGAAAATCAATTCATAAGTAGATGAACCGCGGATACCCATCTTCTTTTCCTTTGTACCAAAGGTAAAGCCGGGGGTTCCTTTTTCTACGATAAATGCGGAAATCATTTTTTTGCTTCTGCCCCTTGCATCCGTAACAACGCCTGTCACTGCAAAGATAACATACACGTCCGCTTCCTTACCATTTGTAATGAAGATCTTAGAGCCGTTCAGCACCCACTCGTCTCCATCTAAAACAGCCTTGGTCTGCTGTCCCTGTGCGTCCGTACCTGCGCCGGGCTCGGTAAGACCGAAAGCGCCTAACTTCTCACCTTTTGCAAGGGGAACAAGATATTTCTGCTTCTGTTCTTCCGTACCGTAAGTCATAATCGGATCACAGCAAAGGGAAGTATGTGCGGAAACGATAACCCCTGTGGTGCCGCAAACCTTGGAAAGCTCTTCCACGCACATAGCATATGTAAGAGGATCGCAGCCCTGTCCGCCGTACTCCTTGGGTACGGGGATTCCAAGAAATCCTGCTTTTGCCATCTTCTCAACTGTTCCTCTGGGGAAAACTTCCGTCTCATCCACTTCCTGTGCCAGAGGCTTTACTTCTTTTTCTGCAAACTCTTTGAAAAGAGTTCTTGCCATTTCATGTTGTTTTGTTAACATAAAATCCATGATTTCAATTCCTCCATAAAAATATGTTTTCTTATAGCAATAAACAGTATTATAAATTTTGTTTTCGGCCTTGCAAAAACTTACATATACGGTCTTTGCAAGCGCCGGAAACAGAAAATTAATATGTCGTTTACTATATCTTAATTCCTAAAGAACCGTCAAAGTAATATATGATGTATTTCATAAAGAAATTATTTCCGAAAAATCTCATTTCTAAATAAATCACATTTTTTAAATTCATTTTAAGAAATTTATTTTTAAGAAATTTATTTCTTGTAGTTATAGAAGCCGACGCCTGTCTTCTTGCCAAGCTTTCCTGCACGTACCATCTTGCGAAGAAGGGGATGAGGACGATATTTGGGATCGCCTGTCTCATTCTGCAATACTTCCATGATAGCAAGCACGATGTCAAGACCAACCAAATCGCCCAGAGCAAGAGGTCCCATCGGATGGTTTGCGCCTAACTTCATAGCTTCGTCAATATCGGCAACACTTGCCGTACCGTCAGCATAAATGCCGATTGCTTCATTGATCATAGGAATCAGGATCCTGTTAACAACGAATCCGGGAGCTTCCTTCACCTGAACGGGAGTCTTGCCGATTTCTACGGAGATATTCTTAATCTTTTCAACCATCTCGTCAGGTGTGTTCTCGCCTGCAATTACCTCAACAAGTTTCATTCTGTCGGCAGGATTAAAGAAATGCATACCAATCATAGGTCTGTCAAGTCCTGCGCCAATTTCTGTGATGGACAGGGAGGAAGTGTTAGATGCAAACATGCAGTCAGGCTTTACGATACCCATCAATTCCTTAAAGGTATCCTTCTTAATCTTCATATTTTCAGGAGCAACTTCTACAATCAGATCGCAGTCAGTGCAGATATCTTTTAAACCACAGGTAATCTTAGCCATAATCGCATCAGCCTTATCCTGTGTGATTTTTTCCTTGCTTACGAGGAAATTCATGTTTTTCTGTATTCTTGCTTTTCCGCCTTCTGCAAATTCCATCTTAATATCGCAAAGACATACTTCATATCCGTCTGTCATTGCAAATGCCTGTGCAATTCCGGCACCCATGGTACCCGCCCCGATAATACCTACTTTCATTTTTCAAATCCTCCTATTATTTATTGATTTTGTATTTATCACTGCCGTTTGACAACCCCATTGTGGCAACTGTCTTTAGACAATGTTAAAATTTAATCCTGCATCCCAATCTTACGTTCTGCGCAACGAATGCATAGAACCGGTAAATTGATACCTGCGCTTTCCAGATTCCTTAGCAGTTCTTAAAAGGTTCTTTCACTTTCTCTTTATTTTTATCAAGGAAGAAAGCCATACCATACTTCTGATCTTCTGTCTCGAAACAGTCGCCAAACAATTTTTCTTCAATCACAATTGCCTGATCCATATCTACATCCAGACCGTCGTTGATTGCTTTCTTGCAGTTGCGCACTGCAATCGGAGCGTTCTTTGCAATACCTGCCGCCATCTTCTCCGCCGCGGGCATCAATTCTTCCTGGGTGTAAACGGCGTTCACAAGACCGATTCTTAATGCCTCGTCCGCCTTGATATTTCTTGCGGTATAAATCATCTGCTTTGCCATACCTGCACCAACCAGACGGGCAAGTCTCTGAGTGCCGCCGAATCCGGGAGTAATGCCAAGCCCTACCTCAGGCTGTCCAAATACCGCATTGTCGGAACAGATCCTGATATCGCAGCTCATGGAAATCTCACAGCCGCCGCCAAGCGCAAACCCGTTAATCGCAGCAATTACAGGGATAGGGAATGTCTCTAATTTACGGAATACGTCGTTTCCTTTCTTTCCGAAAGCCTCCCCCTGTGCCTTGGTAAGAGTGCTCATCTCGCCAATGTCCGCACCTGCTACAAAGGACTTTGAACCGGCGCCTGTTAAAATCAGACATCTCACTTCGTCCAGATTCACTGCGTCCAAAGTCTGATTCAGTTCGTCAAGTACAGTTGAGTTTAAAGCGTTCAACGCTTTCTCACGGCTGATGGTAATGATCCCATAAGCGCCCTTCTGCTCATACACAATAAATTCCATCTTCACAGCTCCTTTTCTAATAATCAATATCGCAATTGCAAAACCCGTATGTTTCTTAATTATTTATGTAAAGCAAACGCTGCCACGCTATACGCGTCAGCTTATTGCAAAGTAAAACTTCTAAGGCGCTGCCATGCACCGCCTTAGAAGCCATTTTTGATTAATCTTCAATTTTAACGATGGTAGCGCATCCCATACCGCCGCCGATACATAAGGTTGCAAGACCGCTCTTAGCTCCCTTCGCCTGCATCTCATGAAGCAGCGTAACCAAAATACGGCAGCCTGAAGCGCCAACAGGATGTCCAAGTGCAATAGCGCCGCCATTGGGGTTGAGCTGCTTATCAACGTCAATACCCAAATCCTTGCCAACTGCTACGGACTGTGCTGCGAAAGCTTCGTTAGCTTCAATGATATCGAAGTCTTCAATCTTCATGCCTGTCTTAGCCATAACCTTCTTAGTTGCCGCTACGGGGCCGATACCCATAACCTCAGGACGAACGCCTGCAAGCGCGCCTGCTACGAAGGTTGCCATAGGCTTAACGCCTAACTCTTTTGCTTTTTCTTCGCTCATAACAACGATAGCGGCTGCGCCGTCGTTAATACCGGAAGCATTACCGGCCGTAACGAATCCGCCCGGATTGATAGGACGAAGCTTTGTAAGACCTTCTATTGTAGAGCCATGACGAGGACCTTCATCCACCTTAAACTCTACCATTTCTTTTTTCTTCTTTACCATAACAGGTACGATTTCAGCGTCAAAAGCGCCTGCGTTCTGAGCCGCTTCGGTCTTCTGCTGGCTCTTTAATGCGAACTCGTCAAGTTCTTCTCTTGTAAGTCCCCATTCCTCACAGATATTATCCGCTGTCTTAATCATATGATAATCATTAAATGCGTCCCAGAGAGCGTCCTTGATCATGGTATCTACCAATACGCCATTGTTCATTCTATATCCATAACGGCCCTGAGGAATTGCATAAGGAGCCATAGACATATTTTCCATACCGCCTGCAACAACAATATCCGCATCTCCTGCCATGATCATCTGCGCCGCCTGATTCACACAGTTAAGTCCGGAACCACATACAACGTTCATGGTAACCGCCGGTACTTCAACAGGCAAACCTGCTTTGATAGAAGCCTGACGTGCAACGTTCTGTCCCTGTCCGGCCTGAATAACGCATCCCATATAAACCTGATCTACAGCTTCAGGCGCAACGCCTGCTCTGTTTAAAGCTTCCTTAATTACGATTGCCCCCAGCTCTGCAACAGGCACTGTGCTCAAAGAGCCGCCCATCGTCCCGATTGCGGTACGACATGCCCCGGCCAATACTACTTTCTTTGCCATCTTCTCTCTCCTCCGTTTGATTAAAAGCTTATATTTATTTTTCCGCAATGATTGTTAATTTTTTATCATTGCCAACGCACATATTATACCATAAACCCTTCGCTTTTGCAATGAAATTCTTCCTGCTTATGCTTGTTTCGTAACCTTTCGGCAACAAATAAATAATCTGTTAACCGGTAATATCGATTGCGTGCATATAGGCGTCAGATCCACGGGCGCAGGTGACCGTAACGCTACGGCCGCTTATCAAAACCTTGCAGCCCGAAACGCTTCTTACGTTATCTAACTTAAGCTCCATCTGTCCTTGCTGGGTATCCAGATACAACTTGTTTTCGTTTGATTTGCCTCCCACGGTCCCTTTTACGGTAGATAAGGATGTGGTGTCAACTCCTGCCGCCTGAACGCTCTCCCTGCTCGCTACAATGGTTGCCGCGTGCATGTAGGCGTCCTTTCCATGGTAAACATAAACCGTCACGGTCCTGCCGTCGGTAAGAATCATTCCGCTCCGGGAATCCGTGTTTTCATCAATGACAATCTGCATTTCTCCTTCCTTGGTGGAAAGATATAAGAGATTTTCCCTGGTCTTTTCAGAAACCGTACCGGAAACCGCCGTGGTGGCCGCGGTGACTACGGACTTTGGCGCGGGCGTAAGCCCTGAGGAAGCGCCTCCGGCCACAGAAGAAGATAGCCCGTCCGAAATAGAAACCGCATGCATATAAGCGTCTGATCCACGGGCACATGAAATGGTGTAATTATTTCCCACCACAAGCACAACGCAGCCGTTTAAATTGGTAGTCGGATCAAGCTTAATCTGCATTTCTCCCTGGGCCGTATTGATATAAAGAATATCTTCCTGGGTTTTATCGCTTAATTTCCCGGACACGGTGGCAGTTGAGGACGAGTCTACGTTCGCCTGGGTCTTCTGCGCTCCGCTGGTAATTTTGACCGCATGGAGATATCCGTCGGATCCGTGGGAAACCGTAACGTTTATTTTTTTATCCGGTAAAAGCACCTTACAGCCGCTGGTATCCGTTCCGCTGTCTATTTTAATTTCCATTTTTCCTTCTTTCGTGGAAAGGAGCAGTAGTTCCGAGGTTGTCCCCGACATCACCGTCCCTCCCACCGTCACTTCCTCCGCCTGCGCTTCAAGCCGGTTCAGGGGAATCATAAACAGCGCAGCTATAAGGAAAAATGCAATACACAAATCTGCAATTCCACGTGTTTTCATAAACTATGCCTCCATCTTTTATAATATGATTCGGATACAATCGGACGTTCTTAATTATGCACCCCCATCATATAATAATCGGCATTTAATGACAATATACTTTAATAAAATTTTAATAAAAAATCTGTGCTATCGGCGATGTTTCATCAATAATCAATGTTTTATTGTCCCCTGTCATAGTTGCCTTGGCAGCGTCAAGGGCCCGCAGGAAAAGGTAGAAGTCCGCTTTTTCCGGATCGTTATACGCCTCGCTTAAAATGCGCATGTATTCGGCCTCTCCTTTGGCGATAATCTCTTCCGCCTGGGCATTGGCCTGGGACTGCATGACAATAATCTCCGCCGTGGTATTATTGGAAATCTCCTTAGCCTCCTCCTGTCCTTCCGCCTGATAAGTAGCCGCTATATTGTTCCTTTCGGAAATCATACGCTCATAAACCGCGCTTTTATTCTCATCCGGAAGATCCAATGATTTTGTCTCTACTGCAAGGAGTTTAATTCCATACTGCTCCAGCGTATCCCCTATATTTCCCATGATTATGCTTGTCAGTTCGCCGTCGCGGCCGCTGATTACTTCCTCCTGGCTCAGACTGCTGATTACATTTTTCAGGCTATTGTATACAATTGTATCTATCCTGAATTCCGCATTGCTTTTCTGGGCGCTTAAGGTCTGTGTATATTTATAAGGATCCTCTATCTTCCACAGTACGAAGCAGTCCGCAATCATAGACTTTTTATCCTTTGTCATAACGTCGCTGACAGCCAGGTCATACAAAAGAACTTCATTTTGAATCGACTCCGCCGTCTGTATAAAAGGAAGCTTTAAACTAAGCCCCGGCGTTTCCCTGATACTTTCAATTCTTCCAAATTGCTTGATAATTGTATATTCATTAGGATATGTCACCACGATAGAGCCCTGTATGATAATAAGAGCCGCTAAAATGATTAAAAAAGATAGTATCATCCCAAACTTTTTCTTCATAAATTTTCACCCTTTCTGTTCTGATAGTCTCATCCCTTAAATTCCTTCGGTCAGCAGCCGCCTGACTCATCGCCCCCGGGAATTAGCTTTCCTTTCAAAGTTTCCGCACACTTCCCGACATGCCGCCTTGCGGCACAAACAATGTTTGAAGAATGACCGTCAGGGCATTCTTCTGAGTGTGAAAATAGCTTGCTTTGCAAGCCTTAGTTGTTCTTAGGCGGCGTTTTCTGACGCCTTAGAACTTCTCTTCACACTTAGATACAATCAATCATCCATATCCTCGTCACCGGTAACCGAATCACTGTTTCCGGAGGGGTCGTTTAAAGCGTCCGAACCATCTAAAGCGCCGGTTCCGTTACCGCCCGTTCCTCCTGTGGCGCCATTAAATGCCGATGAATCAATAAAGGATTCCAGGGGCAGCATGGTCTGTGTGGTGCCGTTGCTCCTTTCAATAATAACCTTCATATCCGGCAGAATGTCCTCCATTACTTCATAGAACATCCTCTGTTTGGTAATTAAGGGATATTTTTGATATTCCGCATAGAGCTCATTTAATCTAGCGGTTTGTCCCTTTGCCTCATTAACCCGCTCTTCCGCCTGGGCCTGGGCTGTTTTTAAAGTTTCGTCTACCAGGGCTCTGGCTGCCGGAATATCCTCATTTCGCTTTTGATTTGCCTTGTTGATGGAAGTTTCCTTTCCCTGCTTGGCATTTTCCACATTCTTAAAAGCGTTTATAACCTCCTGGGTAGGCGGTTCGGCATCCTGTATGGTAATGTTTACAAGCTGAATACCGATATCCTCACTGTCAAGACGGGTAATGATTTTTTCTTTGATAGACGCCTGAATTTCATTTTTTCCTGTTGTAATGACGCTGTCCACATCATATAGACCGATGGTATCACGAATATAACTCTGCGTAAGATTCTTTAAAATCGCCACAGGATTCTCCGATGCAAAAAGATATTTCACCGGATCCGTGACTCTGTATTCCACATAAAAATCCACATTTACAAAGTTATAATCTCTGGTAATCATAAAGGATTCCTTGTCCACCGACTCACCTGATTCCGCATCATACCCTATGGAAAAACCATTTATCGTCTTTGGCACCTTTGACAGATGCTGGATATAAGGAAGTTTCATATGAATACCTGATTCTTCCACAATTGCAGGTTGGCCAAAGGTAGTAATAACGGCATATTCGTTTTCTTTCAAGGAGTAGACACTCCCGCCAAGCAGATACAGTATCACCAAAAAGCATACAATAACACCCGATATCATTGAAGCTGTCCTGCGATTTTTTTCGTTCCTGCGTCTTTTTTCTTCCGTCTCCTGATCATATACGGTTTCCTTTTCCTTTTTCTTTTTTCCTTTCAACATACTTTTTCCTCCTTTTTTATGATGCGCTTTTCAATTCTTCCGCACATGCCTTTATGACTGATTTTCCGTCATGTACACATAGCTAATAAAAAAAGACCTTTACCACAGCTTCGGGCTGCGATAAAAGTCTTGCTACGGCTTTGTTTCTTCCGGACTCGAATCGGATGTTTCCATCGTCCTGACGACTCGAATATACTTTAGGCTCCGCCTTAAGCATCAGCTACTCCCTTTTATCTCTTGAAATGATATTAGCATATTGTTAATTTTTTGTCAAGGCATTTGTTCCATATCACTTTTCATACCATTGAAAAAATGTTACTACGGCTCAGGAATGCGCACTTGCTGCGCATTCCGTGAGAATATGATGCAGGAGTGAAGGGCGATCTTTGCGTAGCAAAACTCAAAATATCGCCCCGAAAGTTACTTTTGTTGGCCTGCCGTCCGCTTCGAGCTAATATTTTCAATTATTCCGATTTTATTTCGAATATCTTTCAATTGTATACATTATTTATTTAATTTCCATATTTTTGAAACTTTCTGCAAGTTATTTATTAAAAAAAGAATGATTTCGTTCACTATTGAAGCATCCTCTATCTCATTTTAAGAAAAAGAATTGTTTTCCATACGCTTTTATCGCATGGCTTTGGATTTTGTGTATACCCGCAGGCGCCGTCTATGTCTGTGGTTCTTCAGATTTTTGTTTGTAGGCGGTTACGGCCGGGTCCTTCATCTGAAAGCTTCGGAACCATTCTTTGGTTTCCTGATTTTTTTCGGTAAGGGATCTGTTTTTATACAGGAAGCGGGTCAGGGCGTAGCAGTCCACCCAGATTTCATTATTGCCTTCTTTTTGGGATTCGTCAAAAATAAGCTGTAATCCCCAATGGAGATGCACTGTTTCAATATTGTTCGTATTCTCCACTTTGCTGTATCCGGTATGACCCATGTAGCCAATCACATCCCCCGCAGTGACGATACTCCCCTCTTTCAGCTCCAAAGCATATGGAAAATTCTGGCGCAGATGCGCGTAATAATAGTAGCGCTTGCCGTCAAAGCTGCGGATACCAATTCGCCATCCGCCGTACTGGTTCCAGCCAAGTGCCTCCACATAACCGGATTCTATTGCAATGATTGGCGTGCCAATCTGAATAAAGTGAAAAAATTTCTTACCCCTCCTTCTCATTATCGGGCAGAGGGCCTTTGGATGTCCCGTTTCTTATACCATAATAAATATCGACAAAAGCATCTGTTATCCTGTCAATTGCTCCCTCCGTAAGTTCCACATTACAGCTTATTTCATTGTTATTTTTCATCCATATACCCCCTGCATGATAATAGGCAAAGCCCATTGTTATGCCACATTGTATCGTCAATAATGCTCAAATCATTTTACCGGTTCATTCTATGCGGTACTGGTTGTACACCTTACTTCTTTTTTATTCTCGCGTATGCCGGACAGGATAGGCGTTCATAAAAATAAAATATTTCTATTAGCAAAAATATACGCAGAAGTCGCCAAGTATCCTCACAAGTACGGCTGCTTGGTTCGTTGTTCGCGGAAATAAAATACTACCAATTGTTATTTTTGTATATATTCCCCAATAGAATTTATAGACAGCCTATCTAAAGGAGAATTCCTATATGTTTACAATTGGAATTTATCCACGTAAATCTGTTTACAGAGATAACAGTGATTCTGTTAAAGTACAAATCCAGCTCTGCAAAGATTATGCCGGAATTGTCTACAAGGATAAAGAAATAACATTTAAAATTTATGATAAAGATGAGGGTTTCTCGGGCAAGAATACTAACCGTCCCGGCTTTCAGGAACTGATGGCGGATGTCCGGGCCGGGCTCCTTCAGGCCGTCATGGTATATAAACTGGATCGCATCAGCCGCAATGTACAGGAATTTTCCTCTATGTACGAGATATTCAACCAATATCACGTGTCATTTATTTCCGTAAAAGAGTCCTTTGACACCACTACTCCCATGGGGCGAACCGTTATGTATATATTAGCTGCCTTTGCACAGTTAGAGCGCGAAAACACCTCGGAACGGGTAACCGATAATATGCAGGCTCTGGGGGCTTCCGGCAAATGGACAGGCGGAAGACTTCCATGCGGCATGACTTCCATACGCCGAAGAACCGGCGAAAAAGAACACTCTTATCTCCTCATAGACGAAGAAAATATCTGGCGTCCCAGGCTTATCTACCAGCTGCTTTTGGAGGGCTGTACGATCACAAGGATAGAGCGTTACTGCCGCGCCCACGGCATTCGAAACCAAAATGGAAAGTTTTTTAATACCTCCCAGCTCTACAATCTCATTACCAACCCGGTCTACTGTCAAAACAGCATGGATGCCTACAATTATTTTCGGGATCATGGCTGTTCTTTACCGGATCAGGCTCTTTTTGACGGCACAAAAGGGTTAATCGGGTACGGAAAGACAAAAAATGACAAAGATTCGCAGCGGAAATGTGATAAGAAAGACTGGCGCATTGCCATAGGCATCCACGAGCCCGTGATTTTGGCTTCCGATTGGATTGCGGCACAGGGCCGTCTGGGAATCAACAAAATGTTCCACTCCCCAAAATATGAAGCAGGTATTTTAAAAGGAGTTCTGACATGCAGCTGCGGCTCGCGCATGTCCGTCCGCACTTATATGAAAAATAACACTCGGTTTTCTTATTATTACTGCGTTGATATGGCGCGCATGGGAAAGCAACACTGTAATTCCCAATATATCCCTATAGAAAAACTGGATCGCCTTTTTATTAGCTCCCTTCAAACCATACCCCTAAACCCGGATAGGATAAATAGCGCTGACAGCGCTGATAATCCCGGAAGCACCAGACAATATCACCCATTGCAGGATAATTCCTCCCTTAAAAGGGAAATCAGAAGCATACGGCTTTCGATAGGTAACCTCACATCAGCCCTTGCTAAGGCTCAGGAAACCGCCGCCGCCAGTTATATCATTCATCAAATAAATGATCTGGACTCCCAAAAAAAACGGCTGGAAGAGGATCTGCAAAATGCACTGTTAAAAGAGACCGCACCTAAATCCATCAGTCAAACCGGAAATCAAGTGCATGATAACATACGTTATATACTTAAAAATTTTAATTCCGTTGATTATAAAGGCAAAAACGAGCTGATCCGAAAAATAGTGAAACTCTGTGTATTTGACGGGAAAAACCTGCGCGTGGTTTTCTGATTTTGTTTTTGGTATTATCATTGGTTTCATCTTTGATTACATCTTTATTTATCCGAATGCTACTGCGTTTTTCCTCCGATACTCCGTGGGCGTACATCCGTACTCATTTATAAAAATTTTTGAAAAATAGCTTAAGTGATTAAATCCGCAGGAGAATGCAATCTGTGTAACTTTGTCCTGCGAGCCTGTTAACAGGCGGCGGCTGACTTCCAAACGATATTTATTGAGAAAGTCGACCGGCGACTGATGAAGATATTGCTTGAAGATCTTACAGCATTTGCTTCGGCTTATATTGGCAGAGGCCGCAATCTCATCAAGCGTTAGCGCATCCTGGTAATGCTCGTGAATATAAGAAACCATTTTCTTTTGCAAAACCAGATCGGTAGGCTCAACCATAGCTTCCTGCCGAAGCTTTGGCTTACATTCTTCAAATAAAATTTGCCACAGAAGATAAGTCTCACTAATGAGTCTCAGCTCATCGCCATCCTTCATTTTCTTTTTTATACAATCCAAATGATGAATGGATTCCACTATCCTGCGGTGATTGGGCGAATCAATATCATAACACAGATATTCTATCTCACTGTTTTCAATCAAAGGCGTCACAAATTTTTTGTACATAGTGGAGCCTTCATTCAAAATGCCGGGCTGAAAGCGGATACAGATGAATTTGCAGTTTTGATCGTGCCGGGAAGATCCATAATGCAGATGCTGTGAGTTGATAATAACACAACTCTGGTCTTTTAAAGGGATCGTTTTCCCATTCACATGGTAGTTCATTTTCCCCTCCGTGATATAGATAATTTCAATATCCTTATGCCAGTGGCAGAGAGCTTTCCTATCCGGATAATCTGCAATATCGTTGTCATGGACATAGAACGGAATATGGCCGCAATTATATTCCACCACCTCCGAGGCGTCCTGCATAACGTTCATATATATCATAGGAAACCGTCCTCCTTTCCCTGTTCCCCAATTGGTACGTCAGAGTAACTATTCAGCCCAGGCTGCAAATTCCGTGAGAACGCATAAAAGCTTTAAAGAATCCGGCCTCTTTGCCGAAGGTAAATTTGGAATAGGCCGGATTCCGTAATTATGAAGCCAAAGTCTGAATCGTTACGCGTCAGGCACCATTTTAAGCGCAGGCGTATCTATGCTTATGAAAATATGCCTGCAAAAAATTGTCTGTGAAAAATTGTCTTTACGACGCATCTTCAAAATACGATTTTTATAATTTTCAGCGACAAATATGTTAGATATCCTCAAAGAAATCTACTAATATTATATCATAACAAAGAAACAACGCAAACACAAACAACAAAGGAAAGGCTAAGCCAGCCATCCATAAATAAAAAGAAAGGGGCAGTGACTATGAAAAATTATATGAAGACAATGTTGGAAACCTATTTTACAAGAAACCTGGTTGTTATGAAGCAGATAGGAAATGAAAATGTACCTGCCGAAATTCTGAAAAGAAATTCCTACTCATTACTAAACATCTCTCCCAGATTTTTTTAGACTCTGAGCGGCAATAAACGATTTTCTTCCTATAAAATAATGAAAACCCCCGGACGCATGCAAAATCCGGGGGGTTCATTCATATTCCTATCGGTGTGCCAATCTGACCCATCATATCATGACCTAAATGCGGTCTTTTATATCCATAGCTGCGAGAAGAACCAAAGTCGTCATAATCGCTGTACTCAAATCCCTTGGCAATAGGAGAAAATGCTTTCAGTCCATATACCTTTTTCCAGGTTTTCCCTCCCTGTTCGTTTTCCTGTTCTATCTCGTATTCCCCCACCATGCCCCCAAGAACTGTCTCGTAAGCTTCGTAGTAATAGTCGTAATATTTCATATCCTTTGTAAGCCCCGCCATTGTGGTTTCGCCTTCCGAGAGCTCCGCCGCCAGCTTTTGGATGAGAGAAATACTGCTTTTATCAAAATTTCCGCCTTTTTTAGCTCCGGCATAAGCAAGAAGTTCAATCCAGTTAAGATGTACCGGGGATTCATAGCTTTGCACATCCAAATCATAGGCGGTACATAAAGCCTCATAGGTAACATTAAAGTCCACCCATTTTATGTAGTTCCCATTTGTACCGGCCGCCACCTCAATGGCATTTGGTTCCTCTGTCCGGAAATTCCGGCTTTCTATCATGAGGCAGACTGCTGCAAGGAGAAGGCAGCATATTAGAACAGATATTTGATAACGCACGTTTTTCATATTAATCTCCCATGCTCTCAATAACTTCCACATTCAGATGTGAGCACTAATTCGTTGTAACTTTTCCATTGCCAACCTGTGTAATTATGGTATTTTTAATAAAAACAGGTTACAAAAAGATATGAAAAACAACTGTAATATATTCATGGCGTTTACAAATTAGCTGGGATAAGGAATTCCTGTCATTCATTTGTTCCATAACCTTTTGACAGCCCTCCTCAAGCGCCGCTTTCTCAACGTATTTCCATTCTATGACGATGCCAATTTCCTTATCCTCAGTCTCTACGCTAATATCGCTGTAGTCCTCGCCGGGCTTGGCATTTGACTTGCCTTTCGTTCCATGGACAATATAACTCCATTTCTCCAACGGAGTGCGCATTCCTGATCCATGAATAGTAATAAAAATACTCCTCAAAAACAGCCATATTTCACCGCAAGCTTAATCAAAAGCTCCGTCACCTTCTCCATGGACTGGACGCAGGCATATTCAAAGCGGCTGTGATAATTAGCCCCTCCGGTGCACAGATTCGGACAGGGCAGCCCCATATAAGACAGTCGCGCCCCGTCGGTTCCGCCACGAATAGGGTTCACCCTGGGTTCTACCCCTAACTCCTTTAAAGCTGCGGCGGCATTTTCCATAAGATGTCCGTAAGGTGCAAGCGCCTCTTTCATATTATAGTAAGAATCCGTTATGACGGCCTCCACCGTTCCCTTGCCATACTTTTGTTCCAAAAACTCCGCACACTTTACAAAGAAAGCCTTCTTTTCCTCAAAAAGCTCTTTCTTATGGTCACGGATGATGTACTCCGCAGTAGTTTCCTCCACATTTCCGCTGATGCCGTCCAAATGGAAAAACCCTTCGTACCCTTCCGTGTACATGGGATTCTGGAACGCAGGCAAAAGGCTCTGAAACTCCTGGGCCACCAAGATAGAATTGATCATCTTTCCCTTGGCGCTGCCCGGATGGACGCTGCGGCCATGTACGATAAGCTTTGCCCCGGCGGCATTAAAGGTTTCATCCTCTAACTCCCCTAACTCTCCCCCATCTACCGTAAAAGCAAAGTCCGCTCCAAACAATTTTACATCAAAATGATCCGTTCCCGCTCCGATTTCTTCATCAGGCGTAAAGCCCAGCCGGATCTTTCCATGCTTAATCTCCGGATGCGTGAGCAAATGCTCCGCCATGGCCATAATTTCGGCGACTCCCGCTTTGTCGTCAGCCCCTAGCAGGGTGGTGCCGTCCGTAACGATCAAATCCTGGCCCTTCAGCTTCCTAATCTCCGGAAAGTCCGCCGTCCGCAGCAGAATATTTTTTTCTTCGTTCAGCACAATATCCCCGCCGTCATACTGCTCTACGATTCGGGGTTTTACACCGGCTCCGGTTACTGCCGGGGAAGTGTCCATGTGAGCGATAAACCCTAACACAGGGGCGCTTTCACATTCCGGCGATGCCGGAACGGAGGCGTAAACGTAGCAGCGCTCCTTGTCATAAGTAATCTCATCCGCTCCCATTTCCGTCAACTGCTTTACCAGCAAGCCGGCAAGGTTATGCTGCTTGTCCGTACTGGGCGTTTTGCCGCCGGTTTCATCAGATTGTGTGTCGATCGCTGCATATTGCAGGAAATTTTGAATTGTCTTTGTCATATATTTCCTCATTTCTGCGAGGTGAACGAAGTTCACCTTTGCTTTATTTGCACATATCAAGTTTGTGGATGCAGCGCAGACACAAACTTGTAAGTGAAAGGTTGAAAACCTTTCACTCTTCCCAACATGCCGCTTTGCGGCACAAACAATACATGAATTATTTCAGAAGAATCGCCCAAGGCGATTCTTCGAGAGATGACTTAGATTTTCTTAGGCGGCGTCCTTTGACGCCTTAGAAAATCTTCATCTCTTCTTCACACTTATACCTCCTGCATATCGCAAGCTACGCTTGCGATACTGCCACCAATAAAGAGTTTGGAAGTTTATTTCCAAACTTTTTCCTCTTTTCTATCAATACTTTCGCTTTCAAAAAATTCTTTAGAAGCAGGTAAACGCCCCGTCAATGATAAAATCGGATCCCGTTGTAAAGGTGCTGGTATCGCCCGCTAAGTATACGCAGATGGATTCCAGTTCCTCCGGCGTCCCCATTCTTCCCATAGGAGCCATAGCGTTCCACTTCTCAATCAGCGGAATCAGCGTGGGGGAATTCAGGGTCAGCTCTGTCCCAATATACCCGGGGCTCAGGCTGTTGACACGCACGCCGCGCTTTGCCCACTCAATTGCCAGCGATTTGGTAAGCTGAATCACCGCCGCTTTTGAGGCGTTGTATGCGCACTGGGGCTGAGGCACGTTCACAATATGCCCCGACATGGAAGCCGTATTGATAATGGAACCGCCCCCATGAGCTAACATATATTTTCCGGCGGCAATATCCGTAAGGAATACCCCGTTCAAGTTAACATTCATCACTTTGTTCCACTGCTCATAGGTCATTTCCTCCGCAGGGACATTGATGCAGATACCGGCATTGTTATGGCAGAAATCAAGTCCTCCCAATTCCTCTACGACCCGGGTAACCATTGCGTCCACCTGTTCCTTATCGGTGCAGTCCGTCTTAATGGCAATCACCTTTCTGCCTGTCTTTTCCGCAATCTCGCCGGCCGTTCTTTGAGCCTCCTCTAAATCAATGTCCACGATCGCCACATCGGCGCCGGCCTCCGCAAAGGCCGTGGCCGTGCACTTGCCAATCCCCCTTGCAGCTCCTGTTACGAATCCCTTTTTTCCATCCAGTCTCATTTTTTCAATAATACCCATAGCTTCTTCTCCTTTTCCCTTTATTTTATAATAGTATAGCAGAACCAAATGTATTTAATCTATCATGTTTCACCTCATTTCTGCGAGGTGAACGAAGTTCACCTTTGCTTTATTTGCGCATATCGAGTTTGTGGATGCAGCACAGACACAAACTTGTGAGTGAAAGGTTGAAAGCCTTTCACTCTTTGCATCACCATTCGATACGAATCTTATTTTTACTTACAAAATACTCCCTATCCATTTTGATAAATTTCTGTCACTGATTTGGGGAAGTCCGGGAGCAAATCTTCCCTGCTCTCCTCTCACGGCTTCTTCTTCCAACTTTTTCTGTTTCCGCTTGCCACAGGGCCAAGGCCCGGCAGTCCTGCCACCCTCACGCATAAACAAATTCCCGTTGAATCACGAAACTTAAAAAAAACAAAAATATATCCACCGGTATTTTCACAAGTACCTCGGCCCCGCCAAAGAGGGGATAAAGCATTCCCACTAAAAAGGCGCTTAAGGACATCTGCACCACTGCCAGCAACGCGTAGCGCGGCAGGGTATTTTTTATGGGACTGTCGCTTTGAAATACCATCTTTAAATTAAGCAGATAATTATAAAGCGCTGACAGAATCCTTGCAAGCACCGTCGCCGCCGTAATATACGTGATTCCTCCCCATCGCATACCTCTCATAACAAAGCACAGCATAGAAAAAAGCACCAAATCCACCACACTGGACGACAGGGATGAAAAAAGAAATTTACCAAAAATCATATATATTTTGAACGAATCTTTGATCGGGTTAAAATGGCTTGTTTTATTCTCTTCTATATAAATCGTTTGAATCGGTACTTCCAGAATAGGTACATGTCTGCTTTTCGTTTCAAGCAGCATATTTGTCTCAAACTCAAACCGCTCTCCTTTCACCATCAAAAGCTGCTCCATAAAAGAAGCAGGAATCCCCCGAAGCCCTGTCTGAGTATCGGAAACGGTAATCCCTGTCAGATATTTCATCACAACCCGGGTACATTTATTTCCAAATTCCGATCGGGCAGGCACGTCGTTCCCCTCAAAACACCTGCATCCCAAAATCAAAGAATCGGGATGGGCAATCAACGCGTCCACACAGGCCAGAATGCACTCCGGCGAATGCTGACCGTCCGAATCCGCCGTAATGGCCCCCGGCAGCGCGCCGCATACTTTCAAAATATCACCCTCTTGCAGCCTGTCTCGCTCTTGCAATGTATCTCGCTCCTGCAGCATCCCGCGCTCTTGTAACGTGTCTCGCTCCTGCAGCATCCCACGCTCTTGTAATGTGTCTCGCTCCTGCGGTGTACAAAATTCCTGCAGGCAGTAGTTAAATGCTGTTTTTAATGCGCGTCCTTTTCCCTGGTTCACCGCATGATGCAAAACCACACATCCGTACACATCTTCCGCTTCTTTAAAAAAGTGTGCGTATTCTTTCCCGCTCCCATCATCCACCAAAATAATATTTTGAAATCCTGTCTCTCTTAATTTTTTTAACAGTCCGGGAAGCTTTTCGTCCGGTTCATAGGATGGAATAATAATCGGCACTTTCCATCTTATTTCTTTTTGCTCCATATTGATAACGTGCTCCTTTCGTGACTTGTAAATCTGCGCCTTCAAGCATAAATTTATGCTTAACAAAGTCATCCGGCAGACTGATTTTTCAATCTGATCCCGTCGCTTTTACAAGCCTCATTCCATCGCCTTCCCCCACTGCCCGGTACAGGCAGCCATATGTAAATTCTCCTCCCTCTACAAAAGGCGCAAACAATTCTTCTCCCTCGCCTTTCAGGGCATCCACATACAAAAAACCGGCATGGGCGTCTTCAACCGCTTTTACAATCTCCTCACTTCCCATCACGGCCGTGTCCACACTCCCATACATCACCGATACCGGCGCCGCTTCAAAGCTTATATACGTATTCCGCACCCAGCTGATATCTGAAACGTCCCTTAAATACAGCACTCTCCCAATACTTTTTTTCTCTCCGGCTCCCACTGCCTGCAGGAAAACTTCGGCGCCATCATCTATCATTTCCTCCCGCTGTGCCATCACGTCCTGCACATTTTCTCTGTAACCAACCAGTCCCCTGTATGCGCTCGTATAATCTGTGGTTAAAAAGACAAACGCCATGCAAAGAACCGCCCCCACTCCCTGCCTTGTTCCATTTAAAATGTAATAAGCCAATAAATACAAACCGCCAATCGTAAAAGGGGCTCCATATCTTTCAATGGAAGATATCATTCCAAAGGGCTCCAAATATTGGGTTTCAATCGCAAATATGGTCAAATGCCCGAGGAGATTAAAGGCATAAAACGCCGCTCCTGAAAGCGCAAAAAAGATACCGGTATAAACCGCCGTTTTCCGTTCCAACACGCGGAATCTATAAAGCAGATATAAGGCCAAAAGCAACAACAGATATAACCCCACGGGGCTTAAGTCCACCGCTATGGTCTTCCATCTGTGTAGCGGCCAGCAAAAGAACGCTTCCACAAATGCCTTTACCATATCCTCCTGATAGGCGGGAATATTCATGCTTCCAACAGCCATCTTAAGAGCCGTTCCCGTGAGCTTCGCCACACGCCTGTTTAAAAGGCAAAAGAAAAGCCATGACCCCTGTGTCAAGACAGGAAGCAGGATAACTGCCAAAATTCCTTTTCCGTCAGCCCCCCTTCCTTTGCTTTCGTCCCTGCCCTTTTGCTCCCCGCTTCTTTGTTCTCCGCCTTCTTTTTTATGCGCCAAATACTGGTAGCCGCAGCTGAATATCATGCCAAAAGCCGCCCAGATAAACCCCGTATTTTTGCACAGAACCAGCACCATCAAAAACAATGCCTGTCTTCCATAATAAAAAAGCTTGTCATGATTTTTATCTACAACGGCAGTCAAAAAAGCTCCGTAAATTACCGCCATAGTCAGATCCGCGCAGCACCCGTCCAGCCAAAACCCCTCCGCCACCGCCGGAAAAAACCAGAGGGCCGCCGCCCCCAGCGCCATGACAAAAATATTTCTCTTTTTCATAGTTCTAAGAAGGGGAAAAAGAAACGCAAGGTTCATAAAATAATACCCGGCAAACATCAGCCCTTCCTGAAATTCCGCAGGGTAAAAATGCAAAAACCACCACTTCATCATCTGAGTGCCCGGCGGATAATCCCCAAACTCCGCCGCCACATTGGCGTACTTGTGGGCAAATCCGTCTAAATAAAAAAGTGACTTTACATCCGTAGCCCAAAAATTATAATCATCCCACCAGCTCACCGCCTTGCCGCCCACGCAAAAGCAAACCAAAAACGCCATCCCCAGGGCCGTCAGCGCGCTTGCGCTAAAAAGCTCCTGCCGGGCATAACCCATGATTTCCCTGCGCTGCTCCTTCGGCTTTTTCATCAGGAAAAACACAGCGGCTATCAATCCTGCAGCCGCAAGATAATCCGAAAAAGACAGTGCCCTGAAAAAGGAAAGCAAATACAGCAAAAGAACCAGCAAAGAGCAGCCTACCGGAAATGCTTCCACAAACCGCACCTTAAATTTCCAGGCAATATATAAAATTAGAGTTAAAAATACTTCTACATGAATTCCGGCCATCTAAAATATTCCTTTCATCCAATCATATTATACCAAACCTCACGGCTTTGTCTACATCCCCGTTGCGGCTACTTTATCAAATCGTAATATTGCTATATTGCTCTACTCGTATATATGATCCTGAGGAAATCTTTATGGAAATAAGCCGTAAAACATGGTATACTAATAACGGAAGAAAGCAGGATTGAGGGGAATAATGACGTGCGGAACTTCATCGTTTAGGGCGGAAGCAGAAGAGGACCTGGAAAAGATTAAAGAGATGGAGGTGCCAGTTATGAGCCGGGCAATCAATGCTTATTATACAATTACCGCTTCGTCAGAGTTTTGCGAAAAAGAAAGGCTTCGCGCGAAAGCAAGGCATGACGAGGCACAGGCGCTATATAATGCAAGGCGTAAAGCAACAATGGAGAGAAATATTGAAATTGCACGGAATATGATAACAGATGGTGAGCCTGTAGAAAAGATTGTCACATATACCGGCCTCACAAAAGAAAGTATTGAGAATTTAAAAGTCTGACCGAATACGAATTGCAAGGGACTGTCGCAAAACGCAGCATTTCTACAATATGAGTTTTCACGTATCCAACTCTTTGGCGTATGGATACCGTATATTGTATGAATCTGCTGTTTTGCATCAGCCCCTTTTTGTATGGAATAACGTATTTATCGGCATTTTCTGTAAAAAATCAGGTGAAGCAACAGGCGATTATCTTTCATTTTTCAGAACGTCAAGCAGAAAAATATGATATTCTTCATCCAAAATAATTCTTCTAAGGACAGCGTTCACACAATCGTCATTTATCATATTAATATGCATTTCATACTGACGGATCGCCTCTTTTTCGGCTTCTATATCAGCCGCCAGCATTTTATCAACATTTTCAGGAATTGACAAATACTCCGGCGTCCACATCTTTAAACAGCCGTTGCGTGTTTTTGCCGAGAAATCAATATCTCCACCCAAAAGGACAATCAACTCTCCCAGCTTTTGCAAATGCATCATTTCCGCCATGGCAATCCCAAGAAGCGTCCTTGCCATAGAACATCTTTCACCGGCTATACGATTTTCATTGTTGATATACTGCGTAATTGCGGACAGCTCCGATACAAAACCACAGTAATCAACACTTAACAAATCTGCGTATTCCCTGTTTCTTCTTTGCACCTTGATTTCCGGATAGGGTAAATCCACCATGATAGGCTTCAATCCGGTAAAGCTGCAGTTGTTTGTCAGGCATCTTTCATCCATATAAATCCTCCATACTGCAAATACCTTAAATATATTCTTATAAAATAATATACTTGGGTTTTCATATTCTGTTACAGTTTTCCGGGGATAAACAATGCTTTTTCGTTGCTCTACTCATATTTTTTCTCATTATCATGGAATATACTGCTCCGTAATACTTTTGATCCGACCGTCCTCCAATTCAAATATCCACAGGACAGGATACTCCATTTCTTTCAGATAATCGGCGAACTCATTTTCGTTAAGTTCTATGCTGGGGTCATTATGGTTTTCCAGGATAAAAAAGCTACATTCCTCATGAAGCGGATATGTGATATCTTCCCCTTCCTCATCCACCACCTCAAAGCCTGCGTCCTCGTTATATTCCGGCTTCCAGTACTTACTTCCTACGGTTGCCCAAATCTGCCTGTCTATGGTCACAACGCCGTTATCAAAGGCAGTTATATAGCCATCTATGATATCCGTCGGCGCCGTTACCGCAAAGGTATCGGCAATTACCGGCAGCTCCCGTCCCCAGCCTTCCTCCGCTTCCACAGGATAGCTGTATTCTATGCACCACACATAATCGCCATCCTCATACAGTCGGGCTTTGTATGCGAGTTCTCCCTCCTGCCTTGCCAGAACGTCGTTTTCCGGTACATAACCGTCATCCGCCAAAAGCTGCGCTATGGGATAATCCTTTTCAAAAAACGATACCCAAAGATGAACGTCCTCATTCGCCACAGCCTGCCACATAGCCGCCTCTTCTTTTTGCCATTCCCCGTCAGGCAGATAAAACGAAAATTCACGATACATGATATCGTCTGTCACAAGAATCGCCCGTTTTTCCTCCGATTCCCCCTCTTTCATCATTGTGAGCACCCTTGTACTTTCCGCTGCGGGTTCCCCATCTAAAGCAGCTTTCTCCGCCTCCGACGCTGTTTCGGCGGATAGTTCCTCATCCGTCCCGCTTCCGACTGCAGCTTCCGACTCTGTTTCTCCTTCCCCTGTTTCTCCCGGCCGGTTATTGTTTTCTGTCTGGTTTTCTTTCTGATTTTCAGTCTGCCCTTCGGTCTGCTTCGGGATATCTCCCCCATTCTCTTCCGGATTTTCTTTCCCCACGGAACAGCCCACCAAGGCTCCCAGAATAATTGTCAGAACGGCCGCAAGCAAAAATATGGCGGCTCCGTTCCTTTTACGGGTTTTTATGAGGATATTTTTAAAACGTTTCCGCATGATTTTCTTTCCCCCGTAAAACTGTGTGGACAGCAATTTCCGTTTTTCACACCGGTTGCGAAGTGTGGACAGCAATGTTTCCGTATAGGCTTTCCGTGTGGCATAGTCAGCGCCCTGTGTGACTCTTTCGTCGCAGGACAGCTCCATGTCAACCTCCGCCTCTCTTTGCATAAGCCAGACAAGTGGGTTAAACCAGTGGAGCGCATTTGCCGTCACAAAAAGCAGTTTCATATACACGTCCCCGCGCTTCAAATGCACCAGTTCATGCTTCAGGATGAAAAACAATTCCTCCGGGCCGTACCTTTCATCGGGCAAAACCAAAACAGGCGTTAAAAAGCCCATCATCAAAGGGCTGGCCGCTTTCGGATATTGGATAACACGCACTCTGCGGCTTATATGCAGCTCATGTTTTAACTCTGTCGTCTGACGCAAAATGCTGACGTCCTTTACGGCCATTCCTCTCTTTGTCACCTGTCTTTTAAAATATAAATAACTGAACACATGAACGAACAGGAAAATCAGAGCGCCGAATATCCAGACATAAGCTGCAAGGTCAAGGATGGTAAGGCTGCCGCTATTATTTTCAGTCTGTGTCCCGATTGGCGCTGTCATTTGCTCCGGCAATGCAAGAATAATCCGTCCGGGCAGCGCCGCCTGTATCGGCAAATCCGATAAATCCGGCGAATTATCTTCATACGCTTTTTCGGGCCTTGTGGCGGCATGCACTGCCCTTTGTGCCAGCGTCCTGACAGCTGACATTCCATCTGCCGGATTAAAAGGCAGCAACAGACGCAGGGCGAGAAATATCCAAATCCAATACTTCCATTTCGCGGCATAACGCTTATGGAAAAGCGGTGTAAGGAGCACAAGCGGAACAATCACCAGGCCGGCCGCTATTGAAATCTCCAAAAAGGAAAGGAAAAAATCTGTCATCATCTTTCGCCCTCCCCGGAATATTCCGCTTCTATTTCATCCAGAAACCTTCTAAGCTCCTGCACATCGGAATTTTTGATGGCCTTATTGCCGTACAGCGTGGCTATCATATTTTGTATGGAATTGTTATAAAGCTTTTCCAGAAAATGCTTGCTTGCCCCTGTTTTGTATTCACCTTCCGGGATAACCGCAGTGTACAGATTATTACCTGTTGAGCGGTCGCAGCTGACAAATCCTTTATCGGAAAGCCGTGTTAAAGAGGTCATTAAGGTGGAAAGCTGCCATTTCCTTCTCCCCTGCAATTCCTTTAAGATATAATTAGAAGTAACAGGGCTTTGCGCACCCCAAATTACCTGCATGATTTCCAATTCCGCTTCGCCCAGTTTTTTCAAAATATTTCCCATAATTTTGCCTCCATTATACGAGTGTGCAATAAATTATACGCCCGTATAATGGAGGTGTCAATTTATATTTTTCACCATTTCTTTCCAGTCACAAATTAAGACATGAAATATACTTTCACACTTCCCGACATGCCGCTTTGCGGCACAAACGATACATGAAACGCAAGTACCGCAATGATTTAATTACTGTCCGTTCCGGCGGATGGCCTGCCATCGTATGAAAAGCGGTTTTCTTTAAATATCCAACGCCGCGTGATACCCCTGATACACTGCATTTGTAATGGTCGCCACTTTCGCGCAGTCGCCAATGGAAACAACATACGGGGCGCTGTCACGCAGCTCCTCCACCACGTCCGTGCACGCCCTCTGTCCCAGCGCGCAGATTACAGAACTCCCCTTCACAAAATGTCTCTGTCCGTCCTTGTCCTCACAGGTAACGCCGTCAGCCGTGATTTCCATCCCTCGCAGCCCGGTCCGCACGGTAACCAGTTCGTTTATTTTCTGCAAAAGCAGAGGACGATGGCGTACGTTTGCATCTGGAGCCAGTTCTTCCCTCATCTCCACAACCGTGACCTTTTTTCCCTCCTGGGCCAGATGGATTGCGGCTTCACATCCTGCAAGGCCGCCGCCAAGTACCACGACCTCGTCGCCCACTTTTTCCTTTTCCAGATAATACTGATTGACAATTGTAACATTATCCCCGTCAATTCCCGGAATCGGCAGCACAAGCGGTTTAGAGCCCGCCGCAACAATCACGGCGTCCGGATTTTCCCGCTCCACCAGCTCCCTGTCGGCTTTTGTATTCAGCCGGATTTCAACCCCCGCCTCGCGGCACTGTTTTGCAAAGGTAAGGGAAAGCTGATACATTTCCTGTTTAAAAGGGATTGCCTGCTCGCTCTTTAAAATACCGCCCAGCTCCCCTTCTTTTTCCATTAAAATAACCTGATGTCCCCTTAAAGCCGCGGTATGGGCCGCTTTCAGGCCGCCGGGGCCGCCGCCCACAACAACCACCTTTTTCGGCACAGGGGCTTTTGCAATCTCGCTCCCCTCCATTTCGCGTCCAATCAGCGGATTTACCGTACATCGCCTTGTGGAGGTAGCCGCTCTCTCCGCCATGCAGGTAAAGCAGCGCAGGCACCTTACAATATCCTCATCCTTATTTGCCATTACTTTTCTTGGCAGAAACGGGTCTGCAAGAAGCGCCCTTGCCATATAGACAACGTCCGCCTTGCCGCTTGAAATGATTTCCTCCATCTGCTGCGGATCATTCAGGCCGCCGATTGTGGCAACAGGAACGGAAACATGCTTTTTGATTTCCGCTGCGAGATACACGTTACAGCCATGAGCCTTGAACATGGAAGGATGGGTGTCGCCAAAGCCTCTCTGATAAGTTCCGGCGGAAACGTGCAGCAAATCAATATACGGCTCAATCTGCTGCGCAATTCTCACACCCTCCTCCAAATCATATCCTCCCTCGAACAATTCCGAGCCACTCATACGGAATTCAATTGGAAAGCCCGGCCCGACGGCTTCCCGCACTGCCTTTAATACCTCAATGGCAAGACGACACCGGTTTTCAAGGCTGCCCCCGTATTCGTCCGTGCGCTTATTAAAATAGGGAGAAAAAAACTGATTCAAAAGCCATCCATGGCCCCCGTGAATCATCAGCATTTCAAAACCCGCGCGCCTGGCAAGGGCGGCGACATTGCCGTAAGCAGCCGTAATTTCGGCAAGCATTTCCTTTGTGAGCGCCTTTACCAAAACCCCGTCAGGACGCACCGTATCGCTCGGCCCCCATTGGTTCATGGAATGCTGTTTATTTTTATCCGTCATGTACGTCCCCGCATACATGCCGGAATGGGACAGCTCCAGGCTTGGAATAGCCCCGTGTCTGCGAATGGCGTCCGCCGTATAGGTTGCCGACGCCAGAGAATTTAAAATGGACGTATCCAGATGGTATGCATGGGATCCATCGGTCTCAGGATGAACCATACATTCACTTACCGTGACGGCTCCCGCGCCGCCTTTGCTGCGCAGCTCGTAAAATGCGGTTGACTTGGGCCCGATACAGCCGTCGTTGGTGATATCCGTGCCTCCCATAGGCGCGGAAAACATGCGGTTGCGGAACCTCACCCGGCCAATTGTGATTGGACTTGACAGATTTGGAAATTTTTTAACCATAAGCTTACCCTCCAATTGGATTTTGCAACAATGAACTTTACAACAACGAAAAATATAACCTCATATAACTTATAGAAAATATAACATGAAAAAACGCTTCTATCCATCAACAGATTGGAAGCGCTTATCAACAAATTTTTTATAAGAATTTTTCCATAATCTTGTATATGACTTTTTCAAAATATTTATGGAAAGAGCTCCGCTATGGAGCCTATTGCGTCCTCCTCCTTCCTGTCATCTCTGATAACCATGGATATTTTCCAAGGGATGGAATCGTGCAGCTCAATCAAATGCAGCCCTTCCATTGCAATATCATCCTGATGGATATTTACATCTATTCCCAGTCCCATCTTCCGTTTACAAAAACGATAGATAATTTTGCTTTCCATTGTTTTCATGACAATGGAAGGTGTAAAGCCAAAATCATGACATCGCTGCAAAAGACTGTGGTAGCTATAATATTTTTCATTCAATGTAATCAAAGGTTCTCCCTGCAGATCCCTGACGGAAAGCGATTCCCTGTGGAAAAAAGGATGTCCTTCATAAACAACCGCATTCATCTTTTTTTGAAAAAGCTCCCGGCTCCACAAGCCATGCTCCGTTACCGGCCCCACCACAAACCCCATATCTATGCTCCCTTTCAGTACTTTATCCATGACCTCCTGATTGGAAAATTCTTCCCATTGTACCTCAATGTGGGCATGTTCGCCCTTGCACTCCTGCCTGCCGCAGGCTCCCTGCGCATTACCGCCCCCACAAGTGGTTTGAAAGGAGCTTTTGTACTTGTACTCTTCCAGCTTTTGAAGGGGGAAAACATTTAACACACCACAGGAAAACCCCATCACCAGTTTTCTTTTCCTGTCACGAATCTGACGAATGCCAATTTTTGTTTCATCAATCTTATCCAGTATCAAACGGCTGTTTTCATAAAAATATGTCCCGCTTTCCGTTGGAACCATTCCATTTGACGAGCGTTCAAACAAACTGGCTTCAAGTTCTTCCTCCAAATTATGAATAATCTTACTCAGCCCCTGGGGCGTAATAAACATCTGCTTTGCCGCCCTGTTAATGCTTCGTTCCTCGTAAACTCTCATAAAAAATCTGATATCTTTCGTATCCATCTTTACCTCCATCCCGAAGCGTTTTACGCCAAGGAGACGAGCGAAATGTCAGATTTCACTCTACCATCTTGGAATTTGTGACGCTTCGGCACAAATTCTCGCCGAACTTGTTGGGTGTGTTGAACCAAATTGCTATCAAGCAATTTATTCAACCTTATCTCTCCTGCATACCGCAAGCTGTCCTTGCAGCACTGCGTCAATACTTTCCCGCCTACAGTCCGCTATGCCCATACCTCTCCCGAAACTTCTTTGGCGTCACTCCGGTATACTGCCGAAACATCTTTGTAAAATAACTCTGGGAGGAAAAGCCAAAGGCCGCGCTGACCATGGCGCAGGAGCACTCCGTATCTAACAGCATATTTTTTGCCGCCTTTAATTTACTTTCCATCATATAATCCGTGAGTGTCATTCCTGTCTCCTTTTTAAAAAGAGAAGACAAATAATCCGGATTTTTCCCCATCTGCCCGGCAATATCTCTCACACGCACAGGGCTGTTTAAATGATGGTGTATATAATCCATACACTTCACCACTGTTTTCGAATAAATTTTCTCTTTTCTAAGGGCCGACATATACCTGGTAAAATACTCTACCGCCTCCTCGTGGAGCCTTCCCACCTCCTCTATCGTCCTGCATCTGTCCATCTTCTGAATATAATAGTCGCTGGTAGTATACGCCGTCTCACTGTTCATACCCCCGGTGATTGCAAATCGCATAACCAGCGTCATAGACGCCACAAACAGATATTTCATGTTCGTCAGCGGATCGTCCGAAAGATGCCCCTGCTTCCCCGCGCAAAAATTTCTGTGAGCCTCCTCCACCGCCCGAAGATCCCCATCCCTCACATACCGATACATCCGCGTCTCTTCCTCATAATCACTGTGCCGGAAATCACGCTCCCTGTTCATAAATTCCATATACGAAATCTGCTCTTTTATTTTCCTCCGCACCTTAATAACCATACTCCCCTAAATCACATATCGGAATATTACTATTTTTCAAAGAATTTTTATATCCTATTTTTTCATTTTATCATAACATTTCATATATAAACAAGCATATGGATAACTTTTTATCCTCCATGCACCCAATGGATTACTTTTCACCGGATAGCCGGAAACATAGCTCTAAGTAGACAGTTGTCCAACATATGAAACAATGTCATTAAGTTTAGCACCAAAACCAGCCGGGAGGAAAATAAAATTCTGGGGGAGCCCCTTAAAAAGCGTCGGCACTTGGTGAGGTCCTTCACGAACCTAGTGTCCGCTACGCTTTTTACGGAGCGAGAGCGCGGCGACGGAGAATTTTTACAATAAGCGGACTCGCGAAGCGAGGCAGCGTTTGTTTTCCTCCCGGCGTCCGCAGCCGTTAACTTAATGACATTGCATATGAAAAGTAACATCCTGTAGATTACTTTTTTATAATGCAGCCAAAAACGTAGCTTCTCCGCAAATAAAAATTCAAGGAGTAACCCTTATAAAAACGCCAGCGCTTAACGAGGTTTTTCACGAGTTTAGCGTCTGCTGCGTTTTTATAGAGCGAAAGCGCGGTGACGACTGAATTTTTATTTGCGGAGAAGCGGACGGACAGCCAACATAAAAAAGTAATCCAACAGCCCTCAACCAACAGAAAGGAACAAACTATGGAAAGAAAACTAAAAGAAACCAAACTGACCGGCACCACCTCCCAGGACATTCAGCCCTACGAGTCCCTGCACCGCAAGGTAGCAAAAACGGCCGCCGAGGAAGGCTTTGTCCTCCTGAAAAACGAGCACCAAATTCTCCCCGTTGCCAAAGGCACAAAGCTGGCTCTCTACGGCGCCGGCTCTTCCAACCCCATCAAGGGCGGAACCGGTTCGGGCGACGTCAACGAGCGGGAGATTGTCAGCATTTACGACGGCTTAAAACAGGCAGGTTATGAAATTACCACGGAAAACTGGATTAACAGTTTCCGGAAGCAGTACGAGCAGTCCCGTCTTGACTGGCGTCAGAAGATTTGGGATCAGGCGGACAAAAATGCCGACAATGTGATGGCCTTCTTCGACGCATACGCTTCCATGCAGTATGCCATGCCGGCAGGCGACATGCCTGAAAAGACTGACGCCGAGACGGCCGTATACGTAATCAGCCGAATTGCCGGAGAAGCGGCCGACCGCTATGAAAAAGAAAGCGATTACTACATAAATGAAAAAGAACAGGAAATCCTGAAAACCATCTGCACGCTCTACAAAAACGTAATCCTTCTGATTAATTCCGGCGGCATTATCGACCTCTCCTTCCTGGAAACCTACGCCAATATTTCCGGCGTAGTCCTGATTTCTCAGCCGGGTATGGAGACCGGAAATGCGGTGGCTTCCCTCTTTACAGGAGAAGTGACGCCCAGCGGAAAGCTCACCGATACTTGGGCATACAAATACGAAGATTACCCCAACTCCAAAACCTTTTCCCATAATAACGGCAACGTAAAGACCGAAAAATATGAGGAAGGCATATATGTGGGTTATCGTTATTTTGACACCTTCCAGGTGCCGGTTCGTTATTCCTTTGGCTACGGCCTGTCCTACACAAGCTTCTCCCTTGCGGTAAAAGACATTGCCAAAGCGTCGGATGCGTCTGTCTCCGTAACCGTTTCCGTGACAAACACAGGCGATACCTACAGCGGAAAGGAAGTGGTACAGGTTTATGCATCCTGCCCACAGGAAGGATTGGAGAAAGAATACCGCCGTCTTGTCGGCTTTACCAAGACAGCCCTGCTTGCGCCGGGACAGTCTCAGGATCTGACCATTGAAATTCCCCTTTACGCACTGGCTTCTTTCCGTACACAAACCCCCGGATGGGTTCTTGAAAAAGGCGTTTACGGCCTGTTTGTCGGCAACAGCCTTGCCTCCGCCGCTTTGGCAGGCACTGTCAATCCGGACGATGATGCGCTGCTGGTAAAGACAGAGCACATCTGCCCCCTACAGGAAGAATTACAGGAACTGTCCGCTCCCAAAGAGGCCGTACAGGCGCTTAGAAACTCAGTTCTTGCACAGGCGCACGGCCTTCCTTCCATAGAGATAAAAGCTTCCGAACTTAAGACAACCACCATTGTCTACGGCAACGAGAAGGATAAGATTGCGCCCGAAGTATGGCAGTTTGTAGATTCCTTAAGCATTGACCAGCTAACCCTCCTTGCCACCGGCGATCCCGGCAAGAGCCAGAATGCTGACAACGACCAGAAGGACAGCGCCCTCGGCAGCGCCGGCATTTCCGTACCGGGCTCTGCAGCCCAGACAAGCAGCTGCGCCCTTGCGGGAGGCAATCTGGCTCCCATTGTTTTAGCCGACGGCCCGGCAGGCTTAAGGCTTCTTCAAAGCTATCCTGTTGTGAACGGGGAGATTCAGCCGGTTCCTTTTGAAATGAGTTTGGAACACGGGTTCCTGGCAAGAAATGTGAACATTGATACGGATAACGCCCGGCTTTATTATCAATACTGCACCGCTTTTCCCATCGGAACGCTGCTTGCCCAGACCTGGGATCGGGAGCTGTTGCAGGCAGTAGGAAAAGCGGTTGCCGAGGAAATGAACCTGTTTAGCGTGACCCTTTGGCTTGCGCCGGGTATGAATATCCACCGCAACCCTCTGTGCGGCCGTAATTTTGAATACTATTCCGAGGATCCTCTTCTCTCCGGCAAGATGGCCGCCGCCATGACAGACGGCGTGCAGTCCGTATACGGATGCGGAACCACCATCAAGCATTTCGCATGCAACAACCAGGAGGACAACCGTATGGGCTCCAACTCCGTCGTCTCCGAACGTACCTTGCGCGAGATTTATCTGAAAGGATTTGAAATCGCCGTAAAAGAAAGCCAGCCCATGTCCATCATGACCAGCTACAATCTTGTGAACGGCATCCATGCCGCCAATAACTATGACCTTTGCACAAAGGCCGCCCGGGACGAGTGGGGCTTTACAGGCGTTATCATGACCGACTGGACCACTACCCAGCAGGGGCCCGACTGCAGCGCATCAGGATGTATGCGCGCCGGAAACGACCTGGTTATGCCGGGCGTTCCACATGACCATGAGGATATCAAAGCGGCGCTGAAGGACGGAAGCCTTTCCCTTGACCAGCTGAAACTCAGTATCGCCCATCTGGTCGATATCGTGTGGAAGTCTAACCGGTATGAAGTGGAATAAGGAGAGTCCAGCGGTCTTGAACGTCACTTAAAAAGGGCTGTCGCAAAACAGCAGATTCATACAATATATCCCCCCGTACTCCAAAGGGTTAGATACGTATTGTAGAAATGCTGTGTTTGCGACAGCCCTTCCTTTCCCATATTCCTGACAAAAGGACAACCGACAGAGCGTTAAGCGCCCCGCTTTACGGCTTTTCTCCTCCAAAATAACATTTCCTGTACCGCGCACACTTTATCCGCCACATTTACGATTACCGCCTCCCGGCACTTGGGTATATGCGTGATGCGTATGGGCCACATATGGCTGTAAATAATATTTTTTTCCTTGGGGCTTAAAGAGAATATCTTCTCCGCATTGCCAAGGGCCGTTTCCGGGTGCGTCCATCCATGCCGCCAGGGCGTAATATCCGCATTGGTGGCTTCATACAAATAAAAATCATGAAGCATTGCGCCCCTTACGACGGCTTCCATGTCCGCCCTGATTCCCGTGCGCTGTATAAACCGGATGCTCTTTAAGGTCACATGGCGGCAGTGGGCATAAGTATTCGCATTCCTGTGCTGTTTGTATTTTTTCATACGTTCCACCTCAGGATGATTCATCATGGAACAAAGCGTGTCATAAACTCTCTCCAATTGTTCTACCTTCCCTCCGTATTACATTTCCTGAAAATTTTCTTCAAAAACAAGCATACCTTAAAATCGTCCGGAAGGCAATCGGAATTATTTGTCAGTTTCCCTGTCCTCCGCATATAAGGGTCTGCTCATAAAAATACATCCCTCATCATAACGCGGTTTATAATTCCTGTGTACAAACGCCTCTTCCACTTTGTCAAGTCGTCTGAAATTCAGTGTTTCATAATATTTAATCAATTGAGCATATGGCAGTGCAAAAATATAAACAATGCATATCCCCACCCTTTCAGACGCCATCTTTATAATCGGCAGAACAAAATCAAGAAAGATAATACTGCCTATTCCTGTCTGTTCCTTATGTGCCGCCTTATATGCGCTGTTCACCGCAAAATTTGCAAGCTCTACTGCCGGAAGGGAATCTAACTCCGTATGAAAAAAACCCCTTTTCTTCCTTGAAGCAACCATACCTGTTTTTAAAGAAAAATACCCGACGATTTCATCGGTCACATTATCCTTTACCAGATATGTTCTCGCCTCATGCGACAGTTCATCTGAAATAGCATAATGTTTCAAATACACTTCCAATCCCAATCCGGTTTCTTCCGCAACATGAAATTTGCGGAGCAGACGAAGATTTTCTTCCTTTGCAAGAAGCGATTCGCAGTAAAAAATTTCATTATCTATCAGTTTTTTATCCATTTGATCTGCCAGCCAGAATCCTCGCCTTACATTCGTCAGCTACTTTGCGGATATTATCATCCGATTTTACAGACTGCTGGCGAAGTGTATTCAATATCTGTTCCCCGATTCTGCCATGCAGGTTCGCCATGTTTGGTTTTGAGTATGTTTTTGCATTTATGAACTTACCTTTCATTTCCGGCATCTCCTTTCCAATTTTAACCGCAAAATAAAATCTCTTTTCTGCTTGTTATTATTATATGTTTTTTCCTTCTTTTATTCAATATACACCAATATAAAAAATGTCAGAGAAGATGGAAATCCTGTGTGAAATATGGTTTTATCATCATTTTTCTGCTATCATATGAAATAAAGATATTTCGCGTAAAGGAGGCATTTTTCATGATCAAAGAAAAAGACTGGATAAAAGATCTCATCATTTATCAGATCTACCCCCGCAGCTTCTATGACGCCAACGGAGACGGCATTGGAGACCTGCCCGGGGTGCTGCAAAAGCTCGACTACTTAGCAGAGCTTGGGATAAACGCCATATGGTTCTCCCCGGTATACCGCTCGCCCAACGACGACAACGGCTACGATATTTCCGGCTACCAGGAAATCATGGAGGAATTTGGCACCATGGAGGACTGGGACCGTCTGCGGGACGCCTGCAAGGAAAAGGGGATTCGCATCATCATGGATCTGGTGGTAAATCATTCCTCGGACGAGCACCCCTGGTTTCTTACCTCCCGTTCTTCCCGTGAAAATGATAAGAGCGAGTATTATATCTGGCGCGATCCGGTAGACGGCCACGAGCCCAACAACTGGGCCTCCGCGTTTGGCGGCAGTGCCTGGGAATTTGCGCCGGAGAGAGGACAGTATTATTTCCATTATTTCTCCAAAAAGCAGCCCGATCTCAACTGGGCCTGTCCGCAGCTGCGGGAAGAAATTCATCATATGATAAACTGGTGGGTGGACAAAGGCGTGGACGGTTTCAGGATAGACGCCATCAGTTATCTGGACAAACCACAGGATTTTCCGGATTCCGCAAGTCCGGCTCAGCCGGACGGGTATTCTTTCCCCGACTCTCTGGCAGGCAGGCCCGGCACCCATGCTTATATCCGGGAAATGAATCAGCGCATCTACGCTCCCCGCAATGTGCTCACCGTGGGGGAAGTATCCGCTCCCACAGTGGAGGAATTGGGCAACTATGTGCGCACAGGCCGGGAAGAATTTGATATGGCGATTCCCTTCGTGCCTCCTATCGTGGAAATTGAAACCTGGTCGCCCGAAAAGCTTAAGAGGGACATTCAGGAAAGTTATGAGGCCATGAAGGACGACGGCTGGTGGGCGCGTTTTTTCAGCAACCACGACAAGCCCAGGCAGGTTTCCCTTTATGGCGACGACGGGGAATATTGGGAGGTCTCCGCGAAGTTTCTGGCCATGTTCCTCCACACCCTGCCCGGCACTCCCTTTGTGTATCAGGGGGAGGAAATCGGTATGACCAACGTAAAGCTCCCTTCCATAGAAGATTACAATGACCTTGACACCCGCAACACATACCAGCAGGGCCTGCTCTCAGGTATGACGCCAAAGGAGGCCCTTTCCCACGCCCAGCTGGTAAGCCGGGACAATGCCCGCACCCCCATGCAGTGGGACGATTCCGCTCAGGGCGGCTTCACCACCGCAGCGCCCTGGCTTAAGGTGAATCCCAACACAAAGGAAATCAACGTAAAAGCCCAGCGTGAGGACCCTTTCTCTATTTATCAGTGCTACAGGAATTTAATTGCCCTGCGCAAAAAATCTCCGGCGCTGACACGGGGAGATATGACTTTTGTGGAAACCGGCTGTAAGGAGCTTATCGCCTTTACCCGCAGCACGCCGGACGAGACGCTCTTAGCAATCCACAACTTCTCCCGGCAGGAACATGCCATTCCTGATTCCCTTCTAAAGGATGCCAGAGAGGCCCTGCTCTCCTCCTACGACAGGGAAGGTGGTTACAAAGGCCCCGTACTGCGGGCGTATGAGTCTGTGATTTTCCGCATGAAAAAGTCAAAAACCTCGCGGGAATAATGGAAATATTTTAAGGCCGGCCTGATTCTTTACAATATGCAATAAGAGGCTGTGGCAAAACACAGCAGTTCTACTATATAGCAATATGTATCCGGCGCTTCGGCGTATGGACGCTATGCATTGTAGAAATCTGCTATTTTGCAACAGCCTCTTTTGTTTTTCACAGGGGTTAAATCAGCTTTTCCAAAATCTCTTTTGCCATTAAAATATCCTTCTTCTGTTCTTCCCCCGATATCTCCCTTTCTATGGTAATATCCCCCTCATACCCAATCTCTTTAAGCCTTTTGATAAACGCAGGATAGATGACTTTGCCCTGCCCTAAGGGCACTTCCGCTCCTAAATGGTGTCCGTCCGCAGGATACAGACCGTCCTTACCGTGAATCCCCCGCACATACTCTCCAAATACATCCAGAGCATCCACCGGGTTTCCCTTCCCGTACATTATCAGGTTGGCGGGATCTAAATTGATTCCCACATTTCCTTTTCCAAGGGCTTTCTCGATATCCTGAATCGCCCTTTTTAAAGTAACCGGCGTCTCCTGTCCGGTCTCAAACAGGAAATTTTGTCCGTTTTCCTTACATTTCTCCACTACGGCCACGCACGCTTTAATTACCTCCCCATACGCCGGATCGTATGGATTTTCCGGCATGTATCCTACATGTGTGGCAAAGTCCGTGACATGGATTTTTTTCGCGAAATCCGACCCTTCCATGAGCATTTCCACCCTCTGAGCGCGATACTGCGCAGGCACTAAGCCAAGGGTGCGCTGGCCCTCATAAAAATCCCACACCTTGGGGCCTTCCCATCCGCACCAGAAAGCGCTGATATTCACGCCATGCTTTTCCACCGCCCTGTTCACCGCCTGCGCCGCGCTGTCATCGTGGAGAATCTTCCGATTCCAGCAGACAAGCTGACAGCTCTCCATCCCCATGGAACGCAGCTCTGCAAACTTTGCATCAATATCCGTATCCTCAAACAATTCAATCAGTACACCTATTTTCATATTAACCCCCATAATTCCGCTCTGCGGAATCACAAATCCTGACGAAGAATGCCTGTTTTCCAAGGCATTCTTCTGAGTGTGAAGTTTTAACTGTTCTTAGGCGGCGTTTTTTGACGCCTTAGAACTTTTCTTCACACTAACCCCATTGTTGCCGGCAGCCCTTAAATTTGCATACGGGCGCAAACACCATATGAATCATTTCAGAAGAATCTTTTTCCTTTTACATAATTCTTAGCCGCCTCCCATTCCTTCAAGGCAAGCTCCACTGATTTTACGCCTTCCGCCAAGGGCGATACCTCTATAGGTTTCCCATCCATAACACATTGCAGAAAGTATTTGATCTCCGTATAATAAGGCCCTAAATTTGAAATATTAATGCCTGCGGTGTCGTCATCCGCCTCAAACTCCCTTGTAAGCTTTGGCCTCTCCACCGTTCCATCCTTCTTATAAACGGTAAGAGAAGGACTATTCGCCCCATCATAAACCACCACAGCTTCCTCAAAACACGCCCGGAATCCTGCCCGGAATGGCAGGGAAGGGGACACATCCCATAAGCCCTCCGCTGTCACAAACACATCCCCAAATTGATAAGTGGTGATAATCTGGTTTATCATTCCGCTCTCAAAGGCAGTGGCGCGCACATCAAAACTGTCAGGCTCACCCAGCATATACCGCAAAAAATCCAAATCATGGATATGCAGATCCAATACCACCGATCCGCTCTTTTTCTCATCATGAAACCAGTCTTCAAATCCCCAACGCACGTCGCCGCTGAGCCGCTGCATTACCATTGATTTCAAGGGTCCGTAAATCTGCTTATCATACGCCTGTTTCAGGTAGCGGTATTCCTCAAACAACCGCACCACCTGTCCCGCCATGGCCTTACGCCCCGTGCGCTCCTGGGCATCTAAAATTTTCTTTCCCTCCTCAAGGGTAAGGCACACCGGCTTCTCCACAAGGACATGCATTCCCTTTTCCATGGCGGCCAGGACATGGGCGGCATGCATATAGGTAGGAAGACAGATATGCAGAATATCCAATGTTTCTTTTTCAATTAGCTCCATGCCATAGGCATACGTCTTAGCATCCGGAAAATAGGAAGAAGCCTTGTCTAAATACTCCTTCCGGCAGTCCGCCAGTGCAGCCACTTCAATATCCATCTGCGAAGACAACGCTTTCAGGGAGAGATAGTGGGTTGTCCCCATCCCTCCACAGCCAATGATACCAACCTTCATTGTCATTTTTCCTTTCCGAACTTAGGATATCATATTTGAAATTTCATCCGCCCATTCTTTTAAATCTGCAACGGCTGCTCTTCCATGTAGCAATTTGCTCCCGACGATTTCAGCGCCGGGACAGCTTCCCTCCAACTCTTTTTGCGTATTTCCAAGCCCGCTGCCTCCTGATGTTGCAAACAACACAATCCTTTTCCCGGAGAAATCATAGGCTTCTAAAAATGTGTTAATAATCCTGGGAGCCACATACCACCAAATAGGAAATCCAACATAGACCACGTCATATTTTGCAATATCAGCGTCCGTATCCGCTATCGGCGGACGGAAGGTCTTATCATTCATTTCAATGGTGCTGCGCGCCTGTTTATCAGTCCAATTTAAATCTGCCCTTGTATAAGGTACCGCCGGCCGAATCTCATACAAATCAGCGCCTGCTGCCTCTGCCAGGTTTTTTGCCACTTTTGCAGTGACGCCGCCTGCACTAAAATATGCAACCAATATTTTTTTCATATTCGATTCCTCCTAAATTGTTATTACCCCTATGGTTCCGCTATTTTCCATTATATTATCACAGAAGTGTCAAAATGTATATAGCGGACCCGTCTCCTTACGCCTCCGTTCCATGCCTGCTGCTATTCATGGCCAATGTTTTCCATCTTAAAATCGGCAGAATATATTTTCCTTCCGGACATAGAAAGAACCCCTTTCATTAGACTTTCATTTTGTCTAACAAAAGAGGTCCACTTCCTCCGATAGGGTTTTTTATAATCTAACTTCTCATAGGCGTCCCCATCAGGGCTTTGCACCGTATTGTTTTGCCTTCTAAGGTTAAAACTTTCCCCCTCCTCCTCCATGGGTCGTACCCGAAGAGGACGTGTGCGTCGTAGAACCGCCGGAACTGCCTGAGCTGTCCGAACTGTCTTTTTCCGGCTTTTTCCTGCGGTCAATATTCCGGTAAAGATACAAATCATTCTTTTTCGTCAGCTGCATGCTGTCCCATTTCATATAGGTATCCGCCACGGGCCGGCTATGCACTGTTTTCAGCTGCCCTCTCATGATCCCTGTGGCAGTCAGCGCAATGATAAACGCTATCGCAAAGGATATTGCAAAGCTTCCCACAAGAAATCCGGCCATATCTCCCGGAAGATTCCCCACATCATAGGGCTCCCCGGTCTTTGCCTGTGTTATGAAATCATCACACAGATTTGCGAAGCTTGTAAACGCCCCCGCATAGTCCCCTTCGCTTAAATCAGCTACAAATGTTTCGGAAATATACTCCCGCCCCGCGTCCGTAATCGCTGTTATCCCATAGCCCGTTGTGGATATGTACCATTCCCTTTCCTCCATACTGACCAGAAGAAGGATACCGTCACGCCCGTCTCCAAAACCGTAACCATTATAATCATAAAAATCATCTGCGTATACCTCCGCAGATTCCCCTTCCATGGAATCAACCGTAACCACCACAATATCAACCTGCTGCCGTCTGCTGATCTCATCCAGCAGGTCTTTTAAGTCTGCTTCCTCGCCGTCCGAAAGCAAATCCGCCATATCCACAATCCTAAGCAGCTCCTCTGTGGCAGATGCGGGCAGCGCTGAAATGATAAAAACCGAAAGTACCCCTAACAACAGCGTTAACAATTTGCCAGCCGCTTTTTTATTGAATATTCTCATCATCCGTCCCCCTACAGTAAACAGAACATGCAAATGATGGCAAAAAGTACCGTGCCTATGCTCCCTGTCAAACCAAACAACCATTTTCTATACGCTGCTTTATCTAACGGCAGATCCCCCACCATTTTACCTGTCTGCCCATTCATGGCAAAAAGATAATTCCGTCCGTTCCATGTGGTATTCAAAAGCCATACCGGAAAAAGAGCATATGTTACTTTACCATCCTCAAGCCGAATGCTTCCTCCCTCTTTTATAACTGTCGTATAGCCATCCACAGTCTCATAAAAGGCATTCTCCGCGCTTTTCCTGATCCGCTCATTGGCACGCTCCTCACTTTGCCGGGCGTCCACATCATATTTATCCGCCAGGTACCCTGCCAGATACGCTGTCTGAAAATCCACCGCATCCGAAAAGTCAAAAGGCTCAATGGATTCCATCAGCTCGTCCGGCATTTTCGTAGAACCATCTACGGGAACTTTTTCGAACTTAACCTTTCCGCCACGGCTTACCGTATAAAACCTTGTCTCGGTGTAATCATATTCATTGTCGCTCCATGTGCGGATTTTGGTCGCCTTATAGCGCATGTTTACATCGGCGCTGGTATCAAACAGCCAGAACGGAACATATACCCCTTTCACTTCATCAATGTGATTTTCCTCTTTAAACACTTTGGGAAGCAGGCGCTTTCCTTCATAATGTTTCTTGAGCGCCTCCTTCGCCGCTTTTTTATCCACTTTAAACGGAATCACAAAATCCGGTCTGAGCATACCTGAAAACTGCCCCATCATAACCACCGGGTTTCCGCAAAATGGGCAGGAAGTGGCTGCCGTATTCTCATCACATGCGATCTCGCCCCCGCAGGAATTACAGACATAAGCATTTAATCCGCTAATCTCATCTGCCTGCCACTCATCTTTCGTATCCACCTGCCAACTCATATCATCCGCCTGGTCGCTTCGCAGCTCGCTGTCATAGCCTGCCAGCGCTTCCACCGCAAATTCCGTATCACAGTAAGGACACTTCATTATTTGTAATGCGCTATTAAAGGCAATAGCGCCACCGCAGCATGGGCATTTGTATTCTTGTATTGCCCCCATCATACTCCTCCTATTATCTCTAAGGTGATATCATGATTCCTGATTGTATCCTGACAGCATTGCACTGCCGGAATATAGACATAGCAATAACAGCTCAGCCCGGGACTTTGCATTTACTGCAAAGCCCGTGAAAATGCATAGATTGGTCAAAATGAATCCGGCCCTTCACCGAAAGGTATTGAATCGTCTAACCGACGTTCCTTTAGAATGGACCAAAACGGGGGATACTTTAAGGCCGGATTCGGAAACAGTATGACCAAAAGCTGAACTGCTGCACATAGTGTAGCGCATTCATTCATAAAAATGGATGTTGTGGCATGAAATGACCTGTAATTGCGCCCAATCGACTATTATCGCCAAATAACGCCTGCGACACGCACCGGCAATATCCGGGGTATAAACATCCATAATATATAACAATAATATTTATATGGAGATACTCAAAATAAACTTCCCGTCCTGCACGGAAAAAGAACATATGCCGCCATACCGTTCCACAACAGCGCAAATGCTCCGCACGCCAAATCCATGCCCGGATCTGTTTGTGACGGGAATTCCCTTGTCAAAAGTAATATCCTCTCCACAGGAGTTGCTTATCTCCAGAAAAAGCTTTCCTTTTTTTTCATATACAAAGACCTCTATTACACCCTCCCTGCCCTTTTCTCTTTGTTTTCCGGAGGCAAGCAATGCATTTTCCAACGCATTGGACAAAAGCACGCACAGATCTATTTCAGGCACGGAAATAACCTGGGGGATTTGAGCCCTTATCCGCATCGGGACGCCGCTGTCCTCTGCCCGTCTTGCAAATGCGGAAAAAATCAGGTTTGCCGCTTCATTTTCGCAATATACCCTCACCGTATTTGCCTCGGTTTCGGTATAAATCTTCCGTATGTATCCCTTCGCCTGCTTTAGCTGACCGTTTTCAATACAGGAAGAAAGGTACTGCATATGATGGCGCATATCATGACGGTAAATGCCGGTTTTTTCCTGGGATTCCCTCAGTGCGGCAATTTCGCGGACAGCCTGCTCAATTTGCAGATTCAGGATTGCCTGGTTCTGTTCTAACTTACTGCGGGTTTGCTGCTCCTTTGAAATATAAGTTACAAAAATTAAATATGCCACGCTGCACACAAAGGACATAAATTCTGCAACAGCCAGAACGCCTTGCAAAAGCAGATCCGTATAGACCTGCGTTAAATAATCAAAGCCGTAATATAATGCCGGTATCAGTCCAAACAGGCATTGTATCGAAATTGGAAAATGTGACATAGCGCGTACCGCCGGCGCGACAAGCCATATTAAAAGCGCTATAATTGGAAGTGTCATAGCCAGTTCAACAACATCCTGCATTTGCGGAGTGCCTGAAAATATAAATACAATCAGCAATGCCAGCCATCGCCGGATCTGGCAGCAAAGGTAGGCGCTTAAAACTGAAATTGTCGGCCAGACGCATTTTCGATTCAAAATGCAGAGTATCACCGTCAAAGGAATATGCGTAATCAACGGATAAAGCTTTTTCACAATATCTAAATCGGTAACGGAATAAATAATGCCCTGAAAAAGTAAAATTCCAACAACACCGCCCGCCATGGCAAAAATCTTTTTCTTTGTCCAGAAAATATCACAGAATGCCGCCGATAAGACCATCCCCAAAACGCCCACCGAAAAGACATTAAGTAATCTGATACTCATCATGGCAGAAATACCTGTTTTCTGTCAAAAGCATATTCAAGAAATAAATTTTTAATCTCGGAAAACTTTCCATGTGGAATAGGGATTTCTGCCAGATTGTCCATGGTAATTGTCTTGCCGGAAATTTTTTGGATATATTCCATATTTATCAGAAATGAGCGGTGGGGACGTATGAAATTTTCATGCTGCGACAGCTGTCCATGTAGTTCGTCCATACTTCCGGTTCCTTCCAAAACCTTGCCGTCCTCCATATGAAACATTAAAGTCCGGCCAAGCACTTCGCAATATTCCAGCCTGTTTAGCGCAATCCGTGTGATCCCGCTTTTGCATCGCAGAATCAGGCTATCCTGCCGTTCTTTTCGGCATTCGGATATTGCGGAATCCATCAGCCTGAAAAAGTTCTCTTTACATATCGGTTTCATCTGATAAAAATGTGCATCTACCGTATAGGACTGCACCGCAAACTCAGGAGACGACGTTAAAAAAATAATTTTAACAACATTGTCATACTCCCGGATTTCTTTCGCAATATTGATTCCATTTTCATTTGGCAGGATAACGTCCAAAAATAATATGTCGTAGCGCACGCCTTTCTCTATTTCAGCCAGTAATTCCAAAGAACTATAAAAAGCAGCATATGCAAACTCCTGATTGTTTTCTGCGCAATACCGATCGAGCAGAACTTTAAGCTCGCACAATACCGATACGTCATCATCACAAAATGCAACCCTTATCATAGAACATTCTTATCCTTTCTCCCCACGCGGAACGCTGATGCTATATGTGTGCACATTATCGAACCGCAATTAACATCCTATATTTATTATAGAATACTATGTCAATACTTATTATGGAATGTAATGTAAAAGCTGTCAATGCTTGACACGGCATCCTTTTCTTACTAAAATGATTCCATAAAATGAATATAACAAATATTTACTTCAAAAACCATTTGAAGTGTGAAATGTATCCAAAACAGCGCGAACGGTAAATAAGATTTGTGCCGCCGACCTGGCAGCGGAATGGAGATTACTATGAAGATACGACAAAGATTTGCGGCAGCGCTTGCAGCAATATTTATACTTTCCGGCAGCTTTCCGGTGTTTGCAGCACAGCCGGATAAGATAGCAAAAACCGCGCAGGCGACGCCGGAGACTGCCGAAATACAAAGTGAAGGGAACACAGAAGCGGAAATTTCCGGAATATCTGACGAAGGGAGCTCGGAAACGGAAATTTCTACCCCCTATGATGAAGAGATAGAGGAAACAGAACTCTCAGGGGCAGGCGGGGAGGGGATAAGGGAACCGGAAGTCTCAGGGCCGGGCGAAGAGATAGTGGGATCCGAACCCTCGGAAACAACCAACGAAAAAGGAACGGACGACCTGTCGTCACCTGAAATAACGGATCTGCCGGACGGGGAAACATCTCCTGCCACAGAAGATGATATACTCAATATACCGCAGCCGGAAGCGCCCGGTGCATGTGGGGAAGAACCGGATCAGATACCACTCACCGAACCGGTATCCGATATAACGGAATCTGCGCCTTTAGAAGCTTCCGTTAAAGAAGCTGCAGATGAGCAAGGAGATGAAACCGACTTCCCGATTCCTGAAAAAGCGCCCCCATTCCATGCCCATATAGAGTATTGGATGAATTATACTGTGGTAGGCACTTTTACGGACTTTACGCCTGATGTCACAATGGTTCGTACAATGGCTTCACCGGATGGGGAAAACTGGCTAACCGTAATGGGCGAGTGGAACCTGTTTAATCTAAACAGCCAGGACGAAAACAAGTTAAACACATTGCAAAATCAGCCCTGTCTTTTTAGCTCCTCCGAACCGCTGAAAAGTTTTATCGAAGGAAAAATAGACCGCTTTTATGTAAAATTGCGGATTACCAGAAAAAGTGGGCTTTCCTATGATACTCAGGTTGCGGTTATTGAGCGCGGCGGCGTACAGCCGGTTCCTGAAGGGACAGAAAGCATGGCGATATTTTCTTCCTCTATCGCGGCCTTTGAAGCGGATCCCGACATACCTAACCGTTATCGCAGGTATGGCAGATACCAGTTCACCATACCTGAAAATGCCACAGAGGAAGATATATCCGCCCTGTTGCCGGATACGCTTCCTGTGGAAGTCCACTTCTACGGGGAATCCAATTATGTGGCAATAGGTGTAATCGACTGCCCCGTCACATGGAAGCCTCTGTCTCTCCCCCGCCTCTGCGCCGGTGAGAGCATCACCATTAAAGACGCCGCAGAAGAGATTCTGGTTCCTGCCGACACCTTAGTTTCCACACCCCTTGGCACCTTTCGCCTGGAGGAACCCCTGGATCTGAATACCGCTCCCTCCACAGACGAAGTCAGGCTTATCCTGAATGTACGTTCCCAGTCTGAGAATCCCTCCGGCGTATTGGAGGTGGGAAGAGAAGGATTGGAAGTGGCATTTTACCATAAACCTACAGGCGCCACATCCATACAGGCATATGTACTGTCAGAGGGGGAAACAAAATGGACGGCTCTTCCTGATCCCTCACTTTCAGGAATTTTTAGTAATCCCACCACTGAAAACAGCGGTTATATCCTGGTTCTGCCAAATGATCAGGAGCCTTACCGGTCTTATCTGGCATTCACAGGACCCGATGAAGCTTTTCCCCCCTTTTATATTGGTCTGAAAATAAATGGCGGTATTTATGATGGAAAGCAGCTCATTCTCGCATGGCCGGATAATTATAAACATCTTCCCACTCTGCCGCAATTAGGCGGCGCCGGAGGAAATGAGGTCAATGCCGGATCGGGCAATAAGGATGACAGTACGGAAAGCGGGCAACGTCCCAATCTGCCCCATATACCCGGTGATAACACAGACAGCGCGCCTCTGCCCGAGCCCTCTCAAGTACCGGATGACAGTTTAGAAAACGAGGGCCACTCTCAGACACCGGATGACTCATCAGGAGCGTTACAAGCGCCCAAAGCGCCAAAGCCAGATGACAGCAGCCAAAGTCTCCATAACTCCCCGGCTCCCACACCGGGAGCTGCTTCTGCGCCTCTCGAAAGCCAAAGCGCATCCTCTCCTGGTAAGCCCGTCCCTGTGCATCAGCCCGAGCTTTTGGAAGATCAAAGCCTTTCCGGGCAGCGCCCGAACCTGCCACAGCCGGCACAGGATGCTGCCGATACACCCACCGCAGCAAAAACACTGCCGCCCCTGGCAAGCCAGTTTCTTGATCAGGAGGATATTCTAAGGGCCGATATTTCTGCAGGGCAGGAAGCGGCAGACAAAGAAGAAGAAAAGATGGTTGATGGGAAAACAGCCGACGGACACACCTCAGGAAAGGGTGGGCGTATACCTCTTCTCCCTTTAACGGCAGCGGTAGCCACAGGCGGCTGCATTGGCGTCGGCGCAGTTGTCAGCAAGGCTACGGGCTATCGCCTGCTCCGCCGGATTGCCGATGTTATCCGGAATGTACTATATAAATAAGCGCTTTGCGCCGCTTTAGCGGCATATTTTCCGTGCACGGGCTTGTGCATCAAACGCCGACACGCTTCGCGAATCGGCTTATTGCATAAAAAACGGTTCGGAGATCACTTTCCAGTGTTTCCGAACCGTTTTTGTCAATGGATCCGTGGAAATTCCATCATGAATTTTGTACCTTCTCCCACAGTGGACCGCACCTTAATTGTACCGCCCAGCTCAGTCACAATGCCATGGACAATATAAAGTCCCAGTCCCGTTCCTGTTTCTTTGTTCTTTGCACCCACGTAAAACCGCCGAAAGACAAGGGGCAGCTCCTCTTTGGGAATGCCGCAGCCGGTATCCTTTACATCCACGCGGATTTTATCATCCTGTGTCCATGCGGATATGGTAATATTCCCATTAGGAGGCGTCGCCTTAAGCGCGTTGTAGATAAGATTCTCAAAAAGAATATTCAGCTTTTCCGGCTGCGCCATCAAAAAACCATCCTGCTTTGGAGGCTTCACAACCAGATACACGGACTTTACTTCGGCTTCCCCACAGTGAGTGGCATAAACTTCCGAAAGAATCTCCTTAACAGACACCCGAACTCTCTCTCCTTCAATCTTATCTAACGCATTCATCGTGGAAAGTCCCTGCAGGCGCCTTGCCATTTCCCACTGCTTGGCCTCAGCCTGATCCAGATAATTTTGCAGTTCCCTGTCCACTCCCACACCGCTCTTTCGAATTGCCTCAATAAAAGACTGTGTGGCAAATACCGGCGCTTTTAAATCGTGGGCCATATCGGAAAAGAACGCCTTGCGCTCATTTAAGAGCTGTGTTACCTCCTTTGTCCGCTCCCTGACCTGCTCCTCCAGGTGATTCGTCAACGCGTCATTTTCCTTTAAAATACGTTGACTGCGCGATACCATCATAGCGCCAAACAATAGCACCAGTAAAAGACCGCACCACTCAAACTGCCAGAAAAAGCGAATGGGCTCAAAACGGTTGGAGAAAAAAAGATTCGCCACCAGACCGGCCCCGAACACCGTGCAGCATACCAGCGTATAACGGCTTTCCCAGCTCTTAGCCGTCACACTCCGCGCGGTAAAAGCGGCGGCAATGCAAAAGGTAACAACATAATAAAAATCCGTCAATCTGCCATGCACAAAAACTGCCCAGGGCAATACCGGAATCAGCAGAGCAAACGTCACTAAAAGCGCCGGAAGCGCCAGCAGAAACACCCGCGCCCGCCTCCACCCTTTCTCGCTTACGGCCCCGGACGCCAGAACCGTTAGCCGTATGACGCAAAAGCACAGGCAATACATAGAAAGACTCTGTATCAAAAACCAGTACCGCACAATAGGAATGGGGAAAAATTTCGAAAAAAACAGCACAAAATAGCGCGCCATATACACGGCATAGCTGCAGCACAAAAACCCAAAAAAGCGGGCAAGTCTCCCTCCCGTACGCCACAGAAAAAGCGTAAATACCGCCAGTGCCAGCGGAATCAGAACCGCAAACGCATAAGCAAATCCCTGGATACTGCTTACCTGAAAAAGCGTCTCAGCCGTGCCAAGGGCAGGGGGAAAATACATTCCACTGTAATATCCCACCTTAGAGAAAGTCTCCACAGACAAAATATGCTCGCCCGCTGTCAGCAAAAATGTGATCCGCCCGCTGCCCATTCCCTGCGCAAGCGTTTTTCCATCCAACAGAACCGTATACTCGCAATACAGCTGTGGAAAATCTATGGCCACAACCCGTTCTTCTCCCTCATAGCACAAGGAAAGCTGATAGCGTGCCTGTCCGTGAGGCGAAACTTTCAAATCCCTGCGCTGGAGATTCGAAAATTCTCCAATATATGTAGGGCTTTCTGTCACGCGCGCATCTGTCAGCAGCCATCCGTCAATGAGAAAGACCGGGGTTTTCCGCTCCAAATCCTCATGGGATAGGTGGATCACACCGGATTTTCCATAGGGAGGCGGCGTATAATATTTATTGTCCCTGAAAAAAAGCAGCATGAAAAAAAACGCTATCATAATGAATACGGCCAATGACTGCCACCAGATCTTGCGCTGTTTCATGAGCACACCCCTCTCCTTAGGTAAAATCATATTCAGATACTTACAACCCCTGTAACAATATCATTCCGTGTAATTATTCGGCCCAGGCCGGCTTACTATGGAGTCTTTGACTTTACAGGCACAAACCGGTAGCCCTGGCCCCATACTGTCTCAACAAATCGATGCTCTGGCCATGCCTTTTCCAACTGCCGTCTGAGCTTTGACATATGCGCCTGTACCAGCTGCCCTCCGTCCCATGGTTGATTGCCCCATATCATGCCATAGATTTCCTTTGGTGTAAAAACATGTTCCGGGTTTTTCGTAAGACGGCACAGGATATCAAATTCTATCGAGGTAAGCGGCAGCTCCTTTTCATGAATCAACGCCCTGCGCCTTGTCAAATCCAGAACAAGAGGACCATAGCGCATCTGCGTACACTCCGACATTGTCAGCCGGATATGTGTCTTCACCTTCGCCCAAAAGAGAGAGGCAGGCGTATCCTTTGTAATATAATCTATACCGCCGGCTGCAAATCCTTTCAACTGTTTATCCGGCTCCGTAAGGCAGCTTAAAAAAATAACGGGCGTATTCGTTATCTGATGAAGCCTTTCACAAATGGAAAAACCATCCTCACCAGGAATCATCACATCCAATAGCACACAATCATAATAAGACTCCATGACGATGCGCAGCGCATCCTCTCCGCAGTCTGCCAGCCCTACAATACATCCATGGCTGCGCAGGATATCCTCCCAAATGCAACGATCCGACGGGTCGTCGTCTACCAGCAGAATCCGCCAGGGACCTTCAGGGCGCGCCTGTCTGGCGCCTATGGATGCAGATTCCTTTGTCCCCGCCTTCGTCAGACACTCCCCTGTCTGATGAAGGGAACTCATATAGGTATCTCTAACCTGCCCACGCCGTTTACGGGATACCGGAACATTTTGTCCGTTTTTCATCGTAACGCAATTGATATCAATGGATTGAATATAGCCCAGATTGACAAGGTACGACCGGTGCGTTTTTAAAAACTCCGGCCGGGACAAAAGCTCTCCCTCAAAATCTGCCAAAGTTGCGGTTGCTTCATAAATATCGCCATCCGCCAAATGAAAAGAAACGGTCTTGTTCATCACCTCCACATACATGAGCTTTGTAAAAGCAATTCTGACAATACCCTCCCTGCTCTTTAATGTAAATCCCTGCTCCATCTGAGCGGACAATTCTCCTCCGATTTTATCCAGCAGTTCGAAAAAGGCATCTTTATCTATCGGCTTTAGCAGATAGTAGTACGCCCCCACACTATAGCTCTCTACAGCGAACTCCGGCGATGCGGACACAAAAATCAGCCGGACATTTTTGTCCAGTTCCCGCAATTCCTGTGCCGCCTGTATTCCACTGACCCCTGGCATCAAGACGTCCAAAAAAATAAGATCATACTCTCCGCCTCTCAGCTCACACAAAAAATCTACGCCGCTTGAAAAATAATGGCAGTCCATGGATTCTTCCCGGCTCACCTGATATTCTATAATCAGCTTTTTGATGTTGGAAATCTCCCTCTCATCATCATCGCAGACCGCTATCCGCATAGCTCTCCTCCACACAAATCAACGCAAACAAATCGTATCACTTATTATAGAAACTTGATACATGATACCACAGACTGTCCATACAATCAAATTGAAAGTTCGGCTCAGGTTACACAAATCCATTCCTGGCATAGTCGTTTTGGCCGTATAATCGGGCAGGAAACATTTCTTCCCCTACCCACCGCGCGGCCCATGCGCCGCCTTGGCGGCATATTTCCTCTTAACAGGTCCGCACATAAAGAAGGGGCTGTTGCAAAACCTGGCCGTTATACAATATATGCCAAGCTTTCAGCGTATGACTGCTATATATTGTATGGCTCTGCCGTTTTGCGACATCCCCTTTCTTACATGACTTCGTTGCGCTATACCCCGGCCAATACGTTAAAGGTTCCCGCTATATCCAGTCTCCCATACCCCGCGTATGTCAAGTTAATGTCACAAACCTTTTTCACTTTTCGTATCGATTCGGCCTCCGGCTTCATAGTTACGGAATCCGGCCTATTCCAAGTTTGCCTTCGGCAAAGAGGCCGGATTTTTCTCCGCCTTTATACATTCTCACGGACTTTGCAGCAAGTGCAAAGTCCTGGGCTGAACTGTTACCACTTTTCCACGTAAAATCCCCGGAAGACGCATAACTTCGTCAGGATTATGATAAGTTAATGTCGATAGCTTCTCTACAAAGTTGAATAAAATATTCTACTCTTTTGTTATGCAGATCATATTCCGGATTATTTAGAAGCTGCTTATGATATTTTTCAGCATCTTCTGATCGCTCTAACAATATGGAGCAGTGGTATAAGTACAGAAGAGTATAGAGCGAATAGGGAACTGTTCTCTCCATTCTTTTCATTAAATTTTTAGTGCAAAAGCTATCGTCAGAATCAATATTTCCACAAAAAAACTCTAAAATTGCTAAACATCCTGCACATGATTCGTCATATTGAATTGATTTACGTAAAATACTTTTGGCCTTATCAACGGAATGCATAGATAGCTCCATATTTGCAAATGAATTATATAATAACGATATTTCAGGAAAACGCGTAAGTCCTTCTGTAAAAATCCACCTTGCCGTGTTCTCACTTTCATAATCACCTATCTGGTTCTCCTCTGCTTCCATCTGCGCCCATGCCTTCCAGATACTACTATCTCCATTGTGATTCAAACAACCTTCCCGATATATCCATCTTGCCGTGTTCTCACTTTCATATTCGCCTATTCGCCTCTCTCCTGCTTCCATCTGCGCCCATGCCAGCCAGATACTACTGTCACCATCGTGATTCAAACAACCTTCCCGATATATCCACCTTGCCGTATTCTCACTTTCATATTCGCCTATCCGATTCTCCCCTGCTTCCATCTGCGCCCACGCCAGCCAAATACTACTGTCCCCATTATGATTCAAACAACCTTTCCGATATATCCACCTTGCCGTATTCTCACTTTCGTAATCGCCTATCCGCCCCTCGCCTGCTTCCATCTGCGCCCATGCCAGCCAGATACTACCCTCCCCATTGTGATGCAAACAGGCTTCCCGGTATATCCACCTTGCCGTGTTCTCGCTTTCGTAATCGCCTATCCGCCCCTCGCCTACTTCCATCTGTGCCCATGCCAGCCAGATGCTACTCTCCCCATTGTGATGCAAACAGGCTTCCCGATATATCCATCTTGCCGTGTTCTCACTTTCATAATCGCCTATCCGTCTCTCTCTTGCTTCCATCTGTGCCCACGCCAGCCAGATACTGCTCTCCCCATTATGATTCAAACAACCTTTCCGATATATCCACCTTGCCGTATTCTCACTTTCATAATCGCCTATCCGCCTTTCTCCTGCTTCCATCTGTGCCCACGCCAGCCAGATGCTGCTGTCCCCATTATGATTTAAACAGGCCTCCCGGTATATCCATCTTGTCGTATTCTCACTTTCATAATCGCCTATCCGCCTTTCTCCTGCTTCCATCTGTGCC
>CAJUKV010000013.1:84191-85345 GCA_910587305.1 uncultured Lachnospiraceae bacterium
TGATTTAAACAGGCCTCCCGGTATATCCATCTTGTCGTATTCTCACTTTCATAATTGCCTATCCGATTCTCTCCTGCTTCCATCTGCGCCCATGCCCGCCAGATACTGCTATCCCCATCGTGATTCAAACAGGCTTCCCGGTATATCCACCTTGCCGTATTCTCACTTTCATAGTCGCCTATCCGGTTCTCCCCTGCTTCCATCTGCGCCCACGCCCGCCAGATTCTACCGTCCCCATTGTGATTCAAGCATGCTTCCCGATATATCCACCTTGCCGTATTCTCGCTTTCATAATCGCCTATCCGGTTCTCCCGCACTTCCATCTGCGCCCACGCTAGCCAAGTATTGTTGTCTCCATTATACTTGATACATACATTTCTCATAATCCATGCAGGTGAATAGGGTTCATTAATGTTCCCGGATGTTCCATTCTTTTGTAATAATTTACACCATTTTAATATAAAATCAGGGTAAATATATTCCCTTTTAAAACACTGCCGGTAGAACAAGAGCTGGGTTTCTTCATCTCTTATATAGGAAGGCAATTTTGATAAAACACTCGGTTTTTTTAAATTGACTTCATCCAAAATCCTATTGATAAGAAATTCCTGTGTTTTTATGCTTGTCTGCGACAAACCACCTGAAAGCAGCATAATAGAATTCCACGCGTCGCTTTCTATACTGCCATAGGAATTTTGATATCTTTTTAAATAATACAGCATCAGATTCTCTAAAATTTCGTCTATGTTATCAAGCGATAACAATCCGGAATCAGAAAATAATTCTTGATAAAATAACTCTGAAATTACATTGTGTCTCGTTTGATATATGTCGCCATTTAACGATATTTCCCGGCTCAATGCCCTGTTTGCTTCCTTTGGCGATATAGCATATTTACTGCATATTGTTCTAAACTGCTTAGGAATAAATCTAACCCCATATCTTTCAGATAAAACAATGTGCGCAAGCAAAAGTAACGCTTTATAGGATCGCTCAAATAAATTCTTGATAATTTCATATGCAATTTCTTCTAACGAGTTTTTATTATTGACTATCATTAGCATAGCAGCATATAAAAAACCGTAAGAATTATTATAGAACACCACTTTACAACTTTTTAAAAGAAATGCCGCATGAGACACTTTAAGTGTATA
>CAJUKV010000014.1 GCA_910587305.1 uncultured Lachnospiraceae bacterium
ACTGACACAAATATCAAGCACTGTATTCACTGTTATTTAAGCAATGCTGTACTAGTGCTACGTACTCATATTTTCCGTGCAAATTTCTGAGGACGCAGTACTGGACATGCAATTTTTAGCCGAAGGCAGAACTGTTACGAAAATGGAGGTGTAGGATTGAAGGTAATTTCAGGAGTATATTGGGATCCGGGGAGAAGGGAGCAAAATCAGGATTCCATTACATTACAGCAGGCGGTAACAGGCAGGGGGCGGGTGTTGCTGGCGGCAGTAAGCGACGGTATTGGGGGCCTTAAGGAAGGGGAGATCGCCAGCGGATACATTACGGAGCGGTTAATTGAAAATTTTTATGGGCAGATACTTTATCTGGCAGGGCGAAAAAAAGGGAGAGGCGCAATAGAAAGAAGCTTGCTTCGCTGCCTGTATGATGTGAACAGCGAACTTAAGACTTATGGAAATGGGAAGAATTTAAAACTTGGGGCCACATTGTCCCTTCTGCTTGTATGGAGAAGACGTTATATGATTGTGCATTTGGGAGATAGCAGAATTTATTTATGTCGTCCAAAAGGGGTGAAGATTCTTACGAAAGATCATTCTGACGGCGGCAGAGGACTCGCCAGATGTGTTGGCAGCTTCCCTTTTCAAGCTCCGGATATTCAGACAGGAAGAATATGGGGAAAATGCGGGTTTTTGTTGTGTACGGACGGGTTCTACAGAAAATTGGGAAAGGAAGCTTTTGATGTGTTAAACCCGCGGGATATAGGCAGCGAGGAACAGGCGGGAAGGCGGCTTCGTGAGATGGCAGCGACAGCATATAAAAGGGGAGAGCAGGATAATATGTCGGCGGTTTATTCTATTTTTGGTTGACAGCTTGGCTGCTCCAACTGTTAAGTTTTCAGCCGGTTATTTTGTGACAGTTCCTGCCCGTTTCAAAAAGAATGGAGGAGCCGGATGGGAGAAATATTATTTTATAAATATGAGCTTTTACAGCTTATTGGCAGCGGTGGGATGAGCAAAGTATACCTTGCCAGAGATCTGCACTTAAACCGGCCTGTAGCGGTTAAAGTAAGTAAAAAGGAATTTCCTTTTGGGGAGATAGAGTTTTTAAAGGAATTAGAGCACCAGGGGCTTCCTCAAATATATGATTACTTTAAACAGGAAGAAAAGATTTATTTGGTAATGGAGTATATTGATGGGGTGAGCCTTAGGCAATATCTGAACAGGTATGGCGCCCTGAAGGAGGAACAGGCGGTAAAGTGGGCGCTGGAGCTGTGCAGAATACTCAGATATCTGCATGAAAGACACCCTGCAATCATTTACCGGGACTTAAAGCCTGAAAATATTATGATTCGGCGGGATGGGATGTTAAAGCTGATCGATTTAGGAGGCGCTTTGCAATATTCCTGCGGCAGTAAAAGAGAGACACTTTGTGCAGGAACCTTTGGCTATTGTCCGCCTGAACAGTGGAAAGAAACCGGTGGAGATGTCACCTGGGATGTGTATGGGGTTGGGGCAGTGCTTCATGAAATGCTTACGGGCGTAAATCCATTAAGACCGCCTTATAAAAGACTTCCTTTGGAAGTTTATAACAAGGGGCGTCATAACGGACTGGAAATAATCGTACAAAAATGTACGAAGGAGAAGGCCTGCGATAGATATCAGTCTATGGAGCAGCTGAGAAATGCGCTGTTAAATTACAATAAAAGAGGAGTTGGAACGGAGGTAAAGAGTGCTGCAAAGAGACTTACCGTTCTGCTTACAGGAATGTATGGCATGATTTGCTTCCTATTGCCGTTATCGGAAGGTGTGCCTGTAAATCACATTCCTTTTCCATATTTAACGAAGCCGTTCATTTTTTTGACGCTTTCATGGGGAATGCATTTGATATTTTACAGAATAAAAAAAGAAAAAAGCTCTTTGGACAGACAGGAAAAAAATATATGGTTGACGGAAAAGAAGTTTTCCGGGTTATTTATTCTTTATCTGTTTCTAATTGGAGGTATGATGACAACGGTTTTTTCTGATATCCCGTTACAGCAGGTTCATGCGGAGAGTGGGGAAGAAAGGCTATGGGTGGAAATGCGGGATGATAAGGGGAGAAAAATGCTTCTAAAGGATGGAGCGGTTTACACGGCAAGCGATTGCGTTCGATTTGAACTGCCGGCAGGAAGACTTCCGGGGCAGGAGCTCGCCGTGCAGGTGGTGGCGCAAGGGGAGGATGGAAGTAAATATTGTAGCAGGATTTTCCTGATTAAGGCAAAGTGAGTGAATGGATGTTTTTACAAACTGTAAATTATATGGTACACTGATAAGGAGAAGATATGAAAAATACAAAGATACAGTGGCATCCGGGATTTGTAGCTGCAATGAATTTGGAAATGGCTGAAAGCCGCAGCCTGTTAAGATTTCATAAGGAATATAATCTGAATACAAAGCCATTGGAGATAGATCTTTTAATTACCAAAGAACAAAATGACTTTTCTGTCCATAATGAAATAGGGAAGATATTTAAAGGACATAACATTGTAGAATTTAAGGACCCAAGGGATCATTTGGATATAGATGTCTTTTACAAAGTGCAGGGTTATGCCTGTCTGTATAAATCCTATGGTGAAACAGTGGATGCCATCAAAGAAGACGATATTACCATAACATTAATTCGGGAGGCAAGACCAAAGAGTTTATTTCGATATTTTAGAAAGCATGATTATGAAATAGCAAGCCCTTGTCAGGGAATCTATTATATCAATGGAAAAGTTTTATTTCCGGCACAGATTATTGTATCGAAAGAGCTGAAACCGGAATCTCATATATGGCTGAAATCCTTGTCCGGTCAATTAAAAAAATATGATATACAAAGGCTTCTTAACCATATCCGAAATCTGAAAGGAAAGCTGGAAAGAGAACTTGCCGATTCTGTTTTGGAAGTTGCCATGAAAGCAAATTTAAAAATAGTGAAAGAAATGATTGGAGATGATAATATGAGCGAAGAATTATTAGAAATGATAATGCCGATTATTGAACCGCGAATACTCAAACGTGAAAAAGAATGTATGGATCGGGCCTTGGAAGAAGGGCTGGAAAAAGGAATGGAGAAAGGGCTGGAAAAAGGGCTGAAAGAAGGATTGAAAAAGGGCATACAAGTAGCAGTAGATGCGTTGCATGATTTAGGGCATGCAGATTTTGAGATTAAGAGAATTCTCCAAAATAAGTACGGTCTTTCGGAAAATGAAGCAGATGAATATCTGCAGCAAACAGCCCAATAGAATATTTTTCCATATGTAGAAGTAATCAGAATAGGCTGCATACTTTGCGTCCCATAGGATGTTATTTTTAATCTGATGCAAGAAAAATTTGCGGTCTTTTAAAATATGGGGAATTACAAGGATGGAGGAACGTTATGACAAGAGAACATACAAGAGTAATCAGGATTGGCAACAGGGTAATCGGGGGAGGAAACCCTATTTTGATTCAGTCTATGACGAACACCAGGACAGAAGATGTTACGGCAACGGTGGAGCAGATTCACAGACTGGAGAAGGCCGGATGTGAAATTATCAGATGTACTGTCCCAACGCAGGAGGCAGCTGTGGCAATCGGTGAGATTAAGAAGCAGATTTCCATTCCCCTTGTTGCGGATATTCACTTTGATTATAAGATGGCAATTGCCGCTATGGAAAATGGCGCTGATAAAATCAGAATTAACCCCGGAAATATTGGCGGAAAGGATAAGGTAGCCCAGGTAGTGGCTGTGGCGAAGGAGAGGAATATACCCATTCGGGTAGGGGTAAACAGCGGCTCTTTGGAGAAGGAACTGGTGGAGAAATATCATGGCGTTAGCGCGGAGGGAATTGTGGAGAGCGCCCTTGATAAGGTACATATAATTGAAGAATTAGGATATGAAAATATGGTAATCAGTATTAAGTCATCAGATGTGTTGATGTGCGTGAGGGCTCATGAGCTCCTTGCTGCCAGGACGGATTATCCGCTGCACGTGGGGATTACGGAATCAGGTACGATTATCAGCGGTAATATCAAATCCTCTATCGGCCTGGGGCTGATTCTTCATCAGGGAATTGGAGATACCATCCGGGTATCCCTTACGGGAGATCCGGTGGAGGAAATTAAGTCGGCGAAATTGATTTTAAGAACTTTGGGCCTTCGCAGGGGCGGAATCGAGGTGGTTTCATGTCCTACCTGCGGAAGGACAAAAATTGATTTGATTGGGCTGGCCAATCAGGTAGAGAATATGGTGGCGGAGTTTCCCCTTGCGATTAAGGTGGCTGTGATGGGATGCGCAGTCAATGGACCCGGAGAGGCGAAGGAAGCGGATATTGGCATTGCAGGCGGCATTGGAGAGGGGCTTTTAATCAAAAAAGGCGAGATTATCAAAAAGGTGCCGGAGGCTCAGCTCCTTTCTGTGCTGAGAGAAGAGTTAGAGCATTGGGACGCGGAGAAATAAAGGCAGGAAGAGAATATGGCGAAGCGGTTTTTTGAGGTATTCCCTAAACTTAATTTGGAACAAAAAATACATGATTTGTTTGAGCAGGTTACGGTTGAAAAGGTTTCTGCTACGAAAAGCAGGGATTTTATTCGTGTTACCATAGCCTGTGATTATTTGATACCGAAGGAAACCATTTTTAGGGTGGAATCCGAGATTAAAAAGCAGTTTTTTGCCATACACAATGTGGCGGTTAAGCTTTATGAGAGATTTCACCTGTCCGAACAGTATACGCCGGAAAAATTGCTGGATGCTTACAGGGAGAGTATTTTAATTGAGCTTAAGGCATATAGTCCTATTGAGTACAATCTGCTAAAAAGAGCGGACATTGCCTTTACAGAGGACGGAGACTTGAGGCTGGCCATAGAAGATACCGTACCTGCTAAGAGTAAGGCGGCGGAGCTTTCCAGGATCTTAGAGAAAATATTTAATGAGCGGTGCGGCTTTCATATAGCATGCGATGTTGCTTATAAGGAAAAGAAGTCCGGGAAATACCAGCAGGAGGATGATTTAAAAATTGCCCGTCAGGTGGCAGAAATCACAGCAAGGGCCATAAACGCAAAGAGCGGCGGCATGGGAGAAGGCGATGTGACGACAGTTACAAAAACAGGCGTTGGCAAGCAGGACGGATTAGAGGACGCGCCTCAATCCGCATTAAAGAAAGCGGGTAAGTATGCAAAGGAACAGGGAGAAGGCAGAGCGCAAAAGGAAAATCCGGCGTCTTTAGGCAAAGCCCCAAAGGACAGCGTTGCAGGCGGCGGCAGTGTGTCGTCCTTTGGCAGCAGAGAAAAGAGCGGTCTGCGCAAAGGGGACTTCAAAGGCAGCAAGGGGGATTTCAGGCGCGCCATGAAAAGATCGGATAATCCGGACGTGATTTATGGAAGGGACTTTGAGGAAGAAGCTATGCCCATAGAAGATATCGTAGGGGAGATGGGCGAGGTGATTATCCGCGGAAAGATTATCAGCTTTGACACCAGGGAAATCAGAAATGAAAGAACGATATTTATGTTTGATGTGACGGATTTCACGGATACTATGACCATTAAGATGTTTGTGCACAATGATCAGGTGGAAGAGCTGAAACAGGGTATTAAGACAGGGGTTTTTGTAAAGTTAAAGGGAATTACTTCTATTGATAAATTTGACAGCGAACTGACAATCGGTTCTTTGATAGGGATAAAGAAGATACCGGACTTTACGGTTTCACGCAACGATCATAGTGTGCGCAAACGGGTGGAACTCCACTGCCATACGAAAATGAGCGATATGGACGGAGTCTCTGAAGCCAAGGACATTGTGAAGCGCGCTTATCAATGGGGTCATCCTGCAATTGCAATTACGGATCACGGGGTGGTGCAGTCCTTTCCGGACGCCAACCATGTCTGGGAGGATCTCTGGAAGGCTGAAAAAGCAAAACGGAAGGAAGCCGGGGAAGCCGAGCCTGATAAGCAGGATTTCTTTAAGATTATATATGGAATGGAGGCATATCTGGTAGACGACCTGCAGGAGATTGTGACAGGCGAACACGGACAGGACTTCAATGTGGATTTTGTGGTGTTTGATATAGAAACTACAGGATTTTCACCGGTCAATAACAGGATCATTGAGATAGGGGCGGTGAAGGTTCAAAGGGGGGAGATTACGGAGCGGTTTTCAACTTTTGTAAATCCGGACGTGCCAATTCCCTTTGAGATAGAAAAGTTAACGGGTATCAATGACGCTATGGTGATGGAGGCGCCCACAATTGAGCAGGTACTGCCGGAGTTTTTGGCCTTTTGCGGGGACGCCGTATTGGTTGCCCACAATGCGGGCTTTGATATGAGTTTCATAAAAGAGAACGCCATGCGCCAGAAGATAAACCGGGAGTTTTCCTACGTGGATACGGTAGGAATTGCAAGGATTCTTCTCCCGCATCAGGGGAAGCATACGTTAGACGCGGTTGCGAAGACTATGGGGGTATCTCTGGAAAACCACCACAGAGCCGTGGATGACGCGGAGGCGACGGCTGAAATTTTTGTCAGGTTCATCCCTATGCTTAAGGAGACAGGGGCCGATACCCTGGCCAAAGTAAATGCTTTAGGAGACGCCAGCCCTGAAATTGTAAAGAGACTTCCCTCCTATCATGCGATTATTTTAGCGGAAAATAATATTGGCAGGGAAAATCTTTATGCTCTTGTATCAGAATCCCACCTTACTTATTACAGCAAACGCCCCAGAGTACCGAAAAGCCTTCTTATGAAGCACAGGGAAGGACTGATTTTGGGCAGCGCCTGCGAGGCCGGGGAGTTGTACCGCGCTCTTTTAGAGGGAAAACCGGAGACAGAGATTGCACGTCTCGTCAATTTTTATGATTATTTGGAGATACAGCCTCTTGGCAATAACAAGTTTATGGTTGAATCCGAGAGGGTTTCCACGATAAACAGTATGGAGGATATTAAGAATATAAACAGAAGGATAGTCGCCTTGGGGGAGGAGTTTCATAAGCCTGTGGTGGCAACCTGTGACGTGCACTTTTTAGACCCGGAGGATGAGGTTTACCGCAGAATTATTATGGCCGGTAAGGGATTTGCCGACGCAGATAAGCAGGCGCCGTTATACCTGCGTACAACAGAGGAGATGCTGGAGGAATTTTCTTATCTTGGCAGTGATAAGGCGGAGGAAGTTGTGATTACCAATACCAACAAGATTGCGGACAGGATTGATGTGATGGCTCCGGTGCGCCCTGATAAATGTCCTCCTATTATTCCTGATAGCGATAAAACATTAACGGATATTTGCTATAAGCGGGCGCATGAGCTTTATGGGGAGGAATTGCCGGATGTGGTAAAGGAGCGGCTCGAAAAAGAGCTGCATTCCATTATTACCAATGGTTTTGCGGTTATGTATATCATTGCCCAAAAGCTGGTGTGGAAATCAGTGGAGGATGGATATTTGGTAGGATCCCGTGGGTCGGTAGGTTCGTCTCTTGTAGCGTTCATGGCGGGAATTACGGAGGTTAATTCGCTCAGTGCCCACTATAGATGTCCTAACTGCTTTTATTATGATTTTGATTCGCCGGAGGTGAAAGCTTATGCGGGAAATGCCGGCTGCGATATGCCTGATAAGACATGCCCCGTATGTGGGAAACCCCTTGTGAAGGATGGATTTGACATTCCATTTGAGACATTTCTTGGATTTAAGGGAGATAAAGAACCGGATATTGACTTAAATTTTTCCGGAGAATACCAGAGCAAGGCCCATAAATACACAGAGGTTATTTTTGGGGCGGGGCAGACCTATCGGGCGGGCACCATTGCAACGCTGGCGGATAAAACCGCTTATGGATATGTAAAAAACTATTACGAGGAGCGTGGAAAGCGGAAAAGGGCCTGTGAAATTAACCGCATTGTGGGGGGATGCACCGGTATCAGGAGAAGTACGGGGCAGCATCCCGGAGGAATTATTGTTCTTCCCGTGGGGGAGGATATCAATTCCTTTACACCGGTACAGCATCCTGCAAATGATATGAGCACGGACATTGTAACCACTCATTTCGACTATCATTCCATTGACCACAATCTGCTAAAGCTCGATATACTAGGGCATGATGATCCTACTATGATTCGTATGCTTCAGGACTTAACGGGGATAGACCCAACCCAAATCCCGTTAGACGATCCGCAGGTGATGTCCTTGTTTCAAAATACATCGGCGTTGGGGATTACACCGGAGCAAATTGACGGTTGCCCGGTGGGGTCTCTTGGAATACCGGAGTTTGGAACGGAATTTGTCATCCAGATGCTTTTGGATACCAAGCCCAAGCAGTTTTCCGATTTGATTCGGATTTCAGGGCTGGGGCATGGCACGGATGTATGGCTTGGCAATGCGCAGACGCTGATTATGGACGGTAAAGCAACCATTTCCACGGCCATATGCTGTCGTGACGATATTATGATTTATCTGATTAACCAGGGGATGGACAGCGCTTTATCTTTTACCATTATGGAGAGCGTGCGAAAGGGAAAGGGTTTAAAACCGGAGTGGGAGGAGGCCATGTTAGAGCAGGGAATACCGGATTGGTATATATGGTCCTGTAAAAAGATCAAATATATGTTCCCAAAAGCCCACGCCGCCGCTTATGTTATGATGGCCTGGCGTATTGCCTATTGTAAGATCAATTATCCGCTTGCCTATTATGCTTCCTATTTTTCTATCCGCGCATCGGCCTTTTCTTACGAGCTTATGTGTTTGGGACAGCAGCATCTTGAGAATGCCATGGCGGATTACAAAAGAAGAAACGACAGCCTGTCAAAAAAAGAACAAGATACCTTTAAGGATATGAAGATTGTGCAGGAGATGTACGCCAGAGGCTTTGATTTTGTACCGATTGATATATTCTCAGCACATTCACGGAACTTTCAGATTATAGATGGAAAACTGATGCCTTCCTTAAGTAGCATTGACGGCTTGGGGGAAAAGGCAGCGGACTCTATTGTAGAGGCGGCAAAGGATGGACCCTTTTTGTCAAGGGATGATTTCAGGGAGAGAGCGAAGGTATCAAAATCCATTGTAGATTTGCTATATAACTTACACCTTTTAGGAGAATTGCCGGAATCAAACCAGATTAGTTTGTTTGACTACGTTCTATAAGGCTTGTAAAAAAATGCCGGCTTTCGATTAGACGCTTTTATGTGAAATCAAGCAGGAAAGATTTTCTCCCTGCTTGAGGTACGGACCGTGCAATTAAGTTGGGAAGACTTTCTCCCTGCCCGAAGCGCAGGGGGGCGTGCTGCATAGGAGCAGTTTTCCTTACCCGGCCCTTGCATAAAACAGGCTGGCGAAAAGCCAGCCTGTAAATTATGAAAGTATTTGATCCAAAGTCTGAAATAAAACTTTTATGTCTATGGGCTTTGCAATATGCCCGTTCATGCCGGCGTTTAAAGCCTCCTGTTTATCTTCTAAGAAGGCATTGGCAGTCATGGCAATGATTGGAATGGAGGACTGCTTACGGTCCTTAAGCGCACGGATTTCTTTGGTCGCCTCATAGCCGTCCATGACAGGCATTTGAACGTCCATAAGAATAAGCTGATAATGATCCGGCTCAGAATTTTTCAGCATATTTACTGCCATCTCGCCGTTATTTGCAACCTCAACGGAAAAGCCTGCTTCGTTTAGAATTGCAGTGGCAATTTCCTGATTCAGTTCATTATCCTCAGCAAGCAAAATACGTCCTGTGTAATGGGAGGACATATCGGAATCCATATTGTCTTTGTCGGTTTCACCTTTGTTTACGATAGAGTTCAGACAGTTTCTTAAGTCCGACATAAATAAAGGTTTGCTGCAAAAAGCTGAGACGCCGGCTTCGGTTGCCTCTTCCTCAATATCCGCCCAGTCGTATGCCGTTAAAACAATGATAGGCACATTTTCACCGGTTTCTTTCCGGATTCTTCGGGCAACTTCCACTCCATTTATATCGGGCAGACGCCAGTCAATGATATATGCACAATAATTGTCATTGCGCATATGAGCCTGGCGGGTACGAAGGACAGCTTCTTTGCCCGATAAGGTCCATTCCGCACGCATCCCTATTTGCTGGAGCATATAGGTTACACTGTCGCAGGTGTTGAAATCGTCATCTACTACAAGCGCCCTGCAGTCCTTTAATTTGGGTATGGTCAGAGGTTCTCTTGCGCCGGAATATAAACGGAAGGTGAGGCATAGAATAAATTCCGTACCTACGCCCTGTTCGCTTTTCACCTCAATGGTTCCGTTCATCATGTCCACAATGTTTTTGGTGATTGCCATTCCAAGGCCGGTTCCCTGGATGCCGCTGATTGTGGAATTCCGTTCCCTTTCAAAGGGTTCAAAAATATGTTTTACAAACTCTTCGCTCATGCCAATACCGGTGTCTTTGATATGAAATTCGTAAGTTCCGTAACCCGCCCGGGCGCTTGTTTTTTCTCTAACCCGGATGCTGACCGTGCCGCCGGCGGCGGTATATTTGATGGAATTGCCAAGCAGGTTTAAAAGAACCTGATTTAGCCGCAGCCTGTCGCAATAGATTTCTTCATCCAAAATATCCACCGCATCCATGTACAGCTCAAGCTGTTTGGCATAAACATCTGCCTGTACAATATTGCGCAGCCCATGTAAGATATCGGGCAGGCTGCATAATTTTTCATCCAGATGCAGCTTACCACTTTCGATACGGCTCATGTCCAAAATATCGTTAATAAGGCTAATCAAATGATTTCCGGAGGTCATAATCTTTTTCAGATATTCTTCCACCAGCTCCGCCTGGTCAATATGGGTTATTGCAAGCGTCGTAAAGCCAACAATTGCATTCATGGGCGTACGGATATCATGAGACATATTGGAAAGAAACGTACTCTTCGCCTTACTTGCCCGGTTTGCCTGCATAAGGGCATCCTCAAGTAAAGCTTTCTTTTCCAAATCCTTACGGGTTTCTTCATCTACGCTTCTAAAGCCTAAAACAGCGCCATAACTTTCTTCCTCGTTGCCCACAAGAACTAATTTAATTTGGAAATATTTTATTTCATCGTTACAAAAAGTACGATAATTGATATAATATGTCCTTTTTTTGAGTAAATCCTCCTGTAACTTTTCATGCAAAACAGTATTTCGCAGCATATCGCGATCGTCAGGGTGGACGCAGGAACATATGTAGCGTTCCATACTTTCATTTAGCGATATTTTACCGGAAAAGAAGGAACTTAGCATATTCTGCTCACAATCTTCAATCCGAAGGGTATTTCCCATACCGGTATCAAGATCAAAAAAGCAGACAAGGCTATAATCAGTGGTAAGCGCCCGGATCAATTCGGCCTGCCGCTGCTCCTGTTCCATGCGTTCTCTTTTTTCCTGCAGTTTTTTTGCCGTACAATCTAAGAGGAAGCGCTGGTAAAACATCTCGCCATGTTCCTCCACCAACTTTACATTACCCATTACATGAAGAATTTCACCACTTGCGCGCAACACACGGTATTCCACACTGACATTGTCGCCAGGTTTTGTCAAAGACAGGATGGAGTCGCGCAGGACATCTCTGTCTTCCTTCATTACAGAAGGCGCGACCATATCAAAGCCGTCTTCTAATAGCTCATCCTGGGATTCATAACCCAGGATTTTCAGAGCGGCCCTATTGATGCTTATGATACGTGATCCGTCCAGCGAATGGCACATGATGCCACAGTCCATTGTGGTAAAAAGAGTTTCAAGGGTATGATTTTTCTTTATAATTTCCTGCTCATAGGCACGTTCCTGTGTCACATCAATTGCCACGCCAACTGTGCCCATAACGCTTCCGTCAAGGTCATACAGGGGTGATTTATAGGTGGTAAGTAGTCTTTGCCCTTCACCGGTTTGGATAGTCTCTTCGGAGACGCAGGTCTCCCTGCGAGTCATGACGATATTTTCGGATTCAATGCAGGCGGGGTCGTCCTGTTCCACATCCCATATGTAAGCATGACCGCGTCCCTGTACCTGTTCCTTTGATTTATTGACTGTTTTGCAGAAGCTGTCGTTTACTTTTTCATGTATGCCTGTTTTGGTTTTGTACCATATAAGGTTTGGAACGCTGTTGATGGTAGATTCTAAATATTGACTGGTCTGCCAGAAATCCTTATTCTGCTTATACGCCTGTTGCCATCTTAAGAAACGGAAACGGATTTCCGCCTCTGACATAGGCAGCATCCAAAGATCGTCAATTTCGTCCAGATTGTCCGAAAAAAGTGAAAACTGTTCTTTGTCCGCAAGCAAAATCAGATTTGTTTCCTTGCGCTTACCGTTTATAAGTGTTTGCAACGCCTGCCTGACATTAAGCCCCTGCAAATTAACAAAAATCACATCGGCTTTTGCGGCAGAGGCCTCGTTGGGATCGTCACTTTCAAAAAAATAGTGGGTAAAATTTTCAAGAGAAGGCATTCCCTTAATAACATGAAACAGACTGCATTGACAGCCTGTCAAATAGAAATGAACGTGGCAACGATACATTCCCGCTTCCTCCCTTTAGGTAAATTTGATACCCCATTGCCTGTGGCGGAGTATTTGAATATGGATGTATGGATGGCCTTTAAGATGGGTCATCCGTTTGCTTCTTAATAATATCATTAAGTGAAATCTTAACATATATTTTACAATGTAAATAACTAATCTGTCAATTGTATGGATAAGGGTTTATAACTATTCCATAACGATTACAAAGAATTTTATTATGGTGAGAATAGTCCTGATATAAAAATTTCAAGTCCTATTACAATTAATATGGCTCCGCCTAAAATTGCGGCCTTGCCTGAAAGCTTTGTGCCAAATTTTTTGCCGATGAAAAGACCGGCCATACTAATGAAAAATGTTACAATAGCAATGATAAGAGCGCACACAGCAGCCATATAAAAATTGTAATCTGCTATGGTAAAGCCAACAGACAATGCGTCTATAGATGTGGCGATGCCTTGTATGAAAAGGGCCAAAAGGCCTACCTTGGGCGCCGATAGGTCTGTTTCTTTGCTGTGAACGCCTTCCAACAACATTTTGCTGCCGATAAAAAGAAGCAGTATAAAGGCAATCCAAGGAATAAACTGTTCAAACGAAAGAATATATTTCACAATTGTGTGCACACATATCCAGCCTATCATTGGCATGATTGCCTGAAAAAATGCAAATACGCCGGCAATTTTGCACATTTTATTCTGCTTCATTTCAGGCTCATGTAAGCCGTTTGCAAGAGATACGGAAAAGGCGTCCATCGCAAGTCCGATACCAAGTAAAATGCTGTTAAAGAAAAATAGTACATTCCATTCCATTTTTATCCCCCCGCATACCGCAGGCTGTGCTTGCGGTACTGCCACCAATAAGTAGTTTGGAAGTTTACTCCCAAACTTATCCTCTTTTCTGCGCTGCTTTGTTGCGCAAAGTCATACATAGCTTCCAAGTTTGTGGCAAGCAGCGCGCAATCACGAAACTTGCGATTGAAAAATTCCAATCTTTTCATTTGAAAGATTTCAGGCTTGAAATTCCGCTGCCCTTTGTGTGGCTTCCGATAAAAAACCCAAGTACAGCGCTTATGCTATACTTGGGTATCGCTTATAAATATTAGACAACATGTATAGCATTACAGTTATACATGAGTCTCGCAAATTAAAGCAAGCCAGGCCGATTTGCCAGTATGTTGACTTGCTGCGCAATACGCTTGCTACTCCCTCATGGGACTTTGTGAATAGAATGATAACATTATTTGCCAGTAGTGTCAAATAGAAATAATAAGTTGGTCCGCGCAGCGTGACGGCGTTTGATTCATAAGCAGATTTAAAAAGTATGACAGCGTATGTAATCTAGTACGGTATTACCCGAATAACGGTGCATACAGCACTTGCTATTTGCGCCATTGCCGCGTTGTCGTCAGAGGGCAATGCTGTACTAGCAGGATCAGGAAAGGGCGAAAAAGGCAACCGCAATAGCGCCGGGACCCACATGGGTTCCAATGGTGCCGCCAACAGTGGCAACGGGAAGACTCTCCACATGCTCTTTCCAGAGGGGTTCGCTATCGGTGATGTACTTTTGCATCAGGGTATCGCTTAAACCTGTATAACCCAGGAAATAGGGCTTTTGAAAATCAATACCGCCGGAGTCTTTGATGTGCTGGGCGAGAAGGTTATTACCCTGTTTAGATCCCCTTGCTTTGCCGAGCATGGCAACTTCGCCGTCCACAACGCCCACAACCGGTTTGATGGATAAGACATTGCCGGCGAAGGCTACGGTTTTCGAAATACGGCCGCCTTTTTTCAAATACTCCAGAGTATCCAAAAGGGCAATGAGCCTGATTTTCTTTTTATCCTCATTAAGCTTTTCCACAATTGCCCGAGGCTCCATACCGCTGTCTTTAAGAGCCAGGGCGTATTCAACCAATGCCCTTTCTCCCACAGTGGCATTTTCGCTGTCCACCACAAATACCTGTCCTTCAAATTCCTGTGCGGCAATACATGCGCTCTGGTAAGTGCCGGAGAGTTTACCGGAGAGAGTGATGATAATGGCGGTATCGCCGGACTGGGTTACCTTCTTGATAGCCTCTTCAAATTCATAAGGGGGTATTTGGCTGGTGGTGGGCAGGGCGTCACTTTCAACCAGTTTTTCGTAAAATTCCTCGTGGGATAAATTTACTCCGTCAAGATATTCTTCCTCATCAAAGGTGATTTTCATGGGAAGGACGGTCAGGTCTTTACGGGTTATGTTTGTGATATCTGATGATGAATCGGTGATAATTTGGATGTTCATTGTATTCTCCTTTTTATGAGTGGCCTTATTTCATTTCCGGTCTTTTTTATCATGAAAATTTAAAAGCTTTGCATAAGGAAGTATACCATAGGTTATTCCGTAGAACAAACCAAAATTATGATTTTATATCAATTATTTTACCAAGAATATTAACTTTAATTTAAGAAATGCCCGAAAGAAATCTATTAAAATTGTCATTTGCCATTGGCAAGGATTTGGAGTAGGTCATCCGGAATAATGGCAGGTATATCCGACGTGGAAAAGTCGTTTGCGTTTCGGGTTAAGATATAGTCGGCATGAATCTGTTTTGCACATTCATCCTGCAAGCAGTCTTCAAAGTCGGAAAAAGCTTCTCTTTGCAGGGCATTTCGGACGCTCTCATGGTCTGTACCTGTTACTTGCAGCAAATCCGGTATATCAAGTAAGAGCTTTCTTCTGTCCGCAAGCTTGTCAAAGAGAGTTTGGGTATGTTAGTATAGCAATGAAGCAAACGGTAAACGCAATTAAACATTCATAAATATAAGGGGGGTTATAATGAGATATCCTGATTTTTTCAAAAAAACAATAGGCTTTGTTGCGCCTTCTTTTGGCTGCGCCACAGACCCTTACAAAGCGGCTTTTGAAAATGCCCAAAAGAAATGGAAAGCCATGGGCTGCCAGCTGGATCTTGGACCTAATTGTTATGAGGAGAAAGGAATTGGTATCAGCAATACGCCGGAAAAGTGCGGAGAGGAACTGACGGACTATTTCCTGAGTAAAAACAATGAGTGCCTGATTTCCTGCGGCGGCGGCGAGATGATGTGCGAAATCCTGGAGCATGTGGATTTTGAGGCGATCAAAAAGGCGCCTGCCAAGTGGTATATGGGCTTTTCGGATAACACAAACGTAACCTTTTTGCTCACGACTTTGTGCGATACGGCGTCCATATATGGTCCCTGCGCGGCAGCTTTTGGGATGGAGCCGTGGCATCCGGCCCTTACCGACGCTATGGAAATTTTGCAGGGAAAAAGAAAAACGGTGGGCAGTTACGGAAAGTGGGAGAAGGAAGGATTGGAGGACGCTCTGGCGCCTTATCAGTGTACGGAGGATCTTCATCTGAAGCTTTTTAAGCCGAATGGGGATGGAAATATGGAAAAGACCGACAGGATTTCCATGGAAGGCCGTCTGGTGGGAGGCTGTATGGACTGTCTGGTGAACCTTGTGGGAACCCGTTTTGACGGGGTGAATGCATTTAATGAAAAGTATCGGGAGGATGGCATCATCTGGTTTTTGGAATCCTGCGACTTAAATGTTTTCAGTATCAGGCGCGCTATGTGGCATATGGAACAGGCAGGATGGTTTGAGCATGTGAAAGGTTTCTTGATTGGGCGTCCCCTCTGCCATGGGCAGGAGATGATGGGGCTCGACCAGTACCAGGCAATTCTTCCCACGGTGCAAAGGCATAGAGTGCCTGTGATTATGGATGCGGACATAGGGCATTTGCCGCCCATGATGCCTCTTGTGACGGGAAGCATGGCGAAAGTTGAGGCCGGGGATGGAAAAATGGAAGTGAAAATGCGATTTCAATGAGATACTGCGAAATGATGCGCTGATATAAATGTGAACGGCAGTTAATTTTTTTAAAGATTAATTAACAACGCTTCAGTTGTAAGACCATAAATGATTTGCTATCCTTATTTCAGGAATAATAAAACTTTTCTCACTTGCAAGTTTGCTGCGGGAGTCTTTGACTTGGAAGTATGGAGGGTGATATGTCGATAGGAAAAGTAATCAGAAAGTACCGGAAAGAGAAAAATCTGACCCAGGAGGAAATGGCCGGCAGGCTGGGGGTAACGGCTCCGGCCGTGAACAAATGGGAGAATGAAAACTCTTATCCTGATATTACGCTGCTTGCGCCCATTGCAAGGCTGCTTGATATTTCGCTTGATACGCTGCTGTCGTTTCGGGAGGAGCTGACGCAGGAGGAGATAAACGAGCTGGTGCGCGAAGCGGACGCCCTGCTGAAAGTAAAGCCATATGAGGAGGCTTTGGAGTGGGCAAAGAAAAAGATGGAGGAATATCCCAACTGTGAACAGCTCATTTTGTACATGGCGGTGATTTTTGACGCACAGCGTATTACGCAGGCAATTCCGAATGGGGAGAAATATGACGATTACTTTTGCTCGCTCTATATCCGCGCCCTTCAAAGCAGCGATGAAGGGACCCGAATCAGGGCGGCGGATTCTCTGGTTGGATTTTATATGAGAAAAAAGCAGTATGACAAAGCGGAGGAACATCTGAAATATTTGTCCATACAAAATCCCGTGAGAAAAATAAGGCAGGCGGAGATTTACAGCGAGACGGACAGGGTGAGGGAAGCGTATAAGACTTATGAGGAGCTTTTATTTTCCGATTACGGACGGGCTGGTATGGCGCTTCACGGAATGTATCAGCTGGCGATGAAAGAAGTTGACATGGAAAGAGCCCATATGCTGGTTGATAAGCAAAGAGAGCTGGCCAGGTGCTTTGATATGGGGAAATATCATGAGGTTTTAAGCGAACTTGAGATTGCAACATGGGAAAAGGATGCGGATAAGACACTTATAATTATGAAGGAAATGATGGAAAGCCTTACGCAGATTTGTTCTTTCAGGGAATCTCCTCTTTACGAGCATATGGAATTTAAGAATGTGAGCGAAGAATTTTTAAAAGAAATGCGGCATAATCTTCGGGAATGCTTTCGGGATGAGGAAAGCTACGGATTTTTGAAGAATGATAAAAGATGGCGGGAATTGGTGGAACTGTGAAGAGAAGTTCCAGGGCGTCAGAAAACGACGCCTAAGAACAACTAAAACTTCACACTTTGTTTGTGCCGCAAAGCGGCATGTCGGGAAATGTGAAAACGAGATGAAGATTTTCTAAGGCGTCAAAAGACGCCGCCTGAGAAAATCTAAGTCATCTCTCGAAAAATCGCCTGAGGCGATTCTTCTGAAATAATCCATACATTGTTTGGGCTGTACGGCGAGCAGGGGAAATCTTCCCTGCTCGATTTTCATGGAAATTTGCGGAAATTTGTGTTATAGTTTTTATCATTGGCAGCAGTCAGTCAAAACAATTAAAATATTATGAAAATTATAACGCAGTAAATTTATGCTTACCCCCTGATCTTCGGGTTACTGGCAAGAATGGAGGCTGATATGAAAACCCTGACCGGCAGAAAATCTTCCGTGGATTTACTTCACGGATCTATTTTAAAATCTTTGGTTATCTTTGCAATACCGCTTTTATTTTCCAACATTTTTCAGCAGCTCTATAATACGATGGATACGGTTATCATCGGGTATACATTAGGCGACGAAGCGCTGGCGGCCATGGGCGCCGCGGGGGCGGTTTATGATCTTCTGATGGGTTTTTGCTTCGGTATTGGCAACGGCCTTTCTCTTGTGACAGCCCGCAGCTTTGGAAGCGGTGATATGGGGCAGCTGAAAAAATCCGTGGCCACCGCGATTGTAATCGGCGCGGGCACTATGGCGGTTATCACTTTACTTGCGCGGTTTATACTTTACCCTTTCCTTAAGGCGCTGCACACGCCACCGGAAATTATCGATCAGTCTTACGCGTATGTTTCAACCATCACATGGTTTATTGCGGTTATGTTTGCCTACAATCTGTGTTCGGGGCTTCTGCGGGCCATTGGAAACAGCGTAATGCCGCTGGTATTTTTGATTCTCTCATCGGTGATAAATATTATACTGGACTTATTCTTTATCACCGGGCTTGGCATGGGCGTTAGGGGCGCTGCGGTGGCGACGGTGATAGCCCAGGGAGTGTCGGTGATATGCTGCCTTGTCTACATAGGATGGAAGGTAAAGATTTTGATTCCACGGAAAATACATTTTACCCCGGATGGGGCGCTGTATAAAGAGATGCTCTCGCAAGGGCTTTCCATGGGCTTTATGAACTGTGTGGTGGGCGCAGGTACGGCAATTTTACAGTCCGGCATCAACAGCCTGGGATATCTGGTGATAGCGGGGCACACGGCGGCCAGAAAGCTTTATCAGTTTTTGAATATGCCTTTCGTTGCCATGAGCCATGCTATGAGCACTTTTATTTCCCAAAACTATGGAGCCGGACAGGTAAAGCGGATTAGAAAGGCGATGAAATGCGTTTATCTCTACGGGGCGGCGCTGGCTTTAATTGTCACCCTGCTAATGCTTTTCTTTGCGCCTGCAATGGTACGGCTCTTGTCCGGTTCAAGGGAGAGCGTGGTGATTGAAAACGGCGCATTGTACCTGAGGATAGTTGCGCCTGCTCTTGCGATTCTGGGAATGATCAATCCTACCAGATTTGGACTGCAGGCCATTGGGCAAAAGATTCTGCCCATCCTTTCCAGTGTGATTGAACTGATTGGCAAGATTTTGTTCGTGGCAATTCTGATACCGAAATACCAGTATATGGCGGTCATCTTCTGCGAGCCGGTGATATGGTGTTTTATGGTGGCGGAACTTTTAACAGCCTTTTGGAGAAATCCTGTTATCAGGGGCGAAAAATCATGATTATTGCAAAATATCTATGGAAAAAATAAAAGGAATATTATATGATAATATCAGTGATATTTTACAAATGAGACGAAAAATTCTACAATAGTTTCGTTCATCTTAACTAAGGATCTGTCATGAAATAAACTTTCATTTTGATTTGTCTAAATCTGTATATGCGTCGTTGTCGTCAATCAGCGTACCCCAGTACGCCCCATTCCTCCGCCTGGCCTATACGGATTTATACTGCGTCAAAATTAAAAGTTATTTCATGACAGCTCTTAAATAAATATGAAAGGAGAATAGGATTTATGGCCAATTATACACTGGACATGGCAAAGTACCGCGCCCTTGCGCGCCAGGTTGCAGCCGAGAGCTGCGTGCTTTTAAAAAATGAGAACCGGACGCTTCCGGTTTCCAAGGGAAGCAAGGTTTCCGTTTTCGGAAGGATTGCGCTTCATTATTATAAGAGCGGAACGGGCTCGGGAGGTCTGGTAAACGTAAAGCGCGTCGTTGGCATTTTGGACGCATTGGAGGAGAGCGAAGATATTCAGGTCAATGAAAAACTGGCGGATGTCTATGAAGCCTGGGTGAAGGAGCATCCCTTTGACAAAGGAGCCGGTTGGGGACAGGAGCCCTGGAGCCAGGAGGAAATGCCGCTGACGGAGGAACTGGTGGCGGAAGCGGCGTCGGAATCGGAGCTTGCCATTGTGGTGATTGGACGGACCGCAGGGGAGGATCAGGATGCTAAGGCGATACCGGGAAGCTACCTTCTGACCGAGGCGGAGGAGGATATGCTAAAGAAGGTATGCGGCGCTTTTGAAAAAGTCGCGGTGCTCTTAAATGTGGGCAATATCATTGATATGAAATGGGTGGAGAAGTACAATCCTTCGGCCGTCATGTATGTATGGCAGGGTGGACAGGAAGGCGGCAATGGAGTTCTGGACGTCTTAAGCGGAAAGGTATCGCCCTGCGGAAAGCTTTCCGATACCATTGCCGGGGATATTGAGGACTATCCTTCTACCAAAAACTTCGGGGACGCTAAAGAGAATCTGTATCAGGAAGATATTTATGTGGGCTACCGTTACTTTGAGACTTTTGCGAAAGAGAAAGTGCTGTATCCTTTCGGATTTGGCTTATCTTATACCGATTTTCAGATAAAAACCACAGCTTTCCAGGAAAAAGAAGATGCGGTTTTCGTGGAGGCGGAGGTAAAGAATACAGGAGCTTTTGCAGGAAAGGAAGTGGTACAGCTCTATGTATCTGCGCCTCAGGGAGCTCTTGGAAAACCGGCAAGGGAGCTGAAAGCCTATGAAAAGACAAAGGAGCTTGCGCCGGGAGAGGCTTGCACTCTTAAGTTTTCCGTGTCAAAGATGGATATGGCGTCTTATGACGACAGCGGATGTACCGGGTATAAATCCTGCTATGTTTTAGAGGCGGGCTCCTATGGCATTTACATAGGGACGGATGTGCGAAACGCCGTTTTAGCGGGTGCGTTTGAAGTGAAAGAAACGTTGATAACTCAGCAGTTAGAGGAAGCCATGGCCCCTGTACGGGAATTTACCCGTTTCCGGCCTAAGGCGGAAGGAGAAGGGTATCGCTTGGAATATGAGGCGGTACCGCTAAGAACCATAACTCCTTTGGATAAAATTGCGAAAAAACGTCCGGCGGATATTCCCTACAGCGGCGATAAAGGCTATCAGCTTGGGGACGTTTATGAGAACCGTATCAGCATGGAAACTTTCCTTGCCCAGCTGAGCGACGAAGACCTGGCCTGCATAGTCCGCGGAGAGGGCATGTGCAGCCCTAAGGTGACGCCGGGAACGGCGGCGGCTTTTGGCGGCGTGACGGAGCGGCTTAAGAAATTCGGTATTCCGGTTGGATGCTGTGCGGACGGGCCTTCCGGGATTCGTATGGACTGCGGCACCAGAGCCTTTTCCCTGCCAAACGGTACGGCCCTTGGATGTACCTACAACATGCCTTTGGTGGAAGCGCTCTATCAGATGGAAGGCATGGAGCTGCGCAAAAATAAGATTGACACTCTTTTAGGCCCCGGAATCAACATCCACCGCAATCCTTTAAACGGGCGTAATTTTGAATATATTTCGGAAGATCCATACCTCACGGGAACCATGGCGGCGGCTCAGGTCAAAGGCATGGGCTATGCAAAAGTTACCGGAACCATCAAGCATTACACGGCAAATAATCAGGAGTTCCACCGTCGTGACAGCAATAGCGTTATGTCAGAGAGGGCATTACGGGAAATTTACTTAAAGGGATATGAAATTGCGGTAAAAGATGGCGGCGCTTATTCCATCATGACCACCTATGGCGCGGTAAATGGTATCTGGACAGCAGGCAATTACGATCTTGTGACGGCTATTTTGCGTGACGAGTGGGGATTTGACGGCATTGTCATGACAGACTGGTGGGCCGCGATGAATGAGGAAGGACAGGAACCATCCGTCCAAAATACAGGTATTATGGTGCGCGCCCAGAACGATTTGTTTATGGTTACTTCAGACTCCGCATCCAATACGGCTAACGATAATTCCATGGAATCCATTGCGGATGGAAAGACAACCAGAGGCGAGTACCAGAGATGTGCGGGTAACATCTGCCGGATGCTCATGCGTTCGCCGGTGATGGACTGCTTCCTTGGAAAGACGCCGGAGGACGACCTTGTTGTGGTTGGAAATGAGGACGACGCGGACGAGGAAGCTTTGAATATTGTGTACCATGCGATTGACAATGACACGACGCTTGACATGAGCGCCGTAAACACGGAGCGGGGAAACAGTGAGATCTTTGGAATCCAGATGAAAGAGCCCGGACTGTACGGACTTAATGCCAAAATGCGGGCAGGCGCGGATGCGCCGGAGCTTTCCCAGCTGTCCATGTCGGTGTTTGTGGACAACCAGCTTAAGGGGACCTTCCAGATTAACGGCTCCGATAAGGAGTGGACGAAGCAGTCGCTGGATTTGGGCTTTGTTATGGGAAACCATTATATCAAGCTTTATTTCTCCGTAAGCGGAATGGAGCTCGAAGGGATTCAAATCGAAAAAACCGGGGAGATGAAGGCGCCCTTTTAATCTCTCAGGATCTCATTTCCCACAGCATCAGATATACGTTGCGAAAATAGGGATAGGACAATAGGCTTTGCTTATTGTATGTAGGGGGCATAAGTTTGGAAGCAAACTTCCTAACTTTCTATTGGTGGCAGTACCGCAAGCAAAGCTTGCGGTATGCAGGGGGATAAAAATGATAATACGACGTTCGACGGAAAAAGATTTTTCCCGCATCATGGAGATTTATGAGTATGCCCGTCACTTTATGGCGGCCCATGGCAATCCCAATCAGTGGGGGCCCACAAACTGGCCCCCGAAGGAGCTGATTCACTGTGATATTGCAGAGGGTAGCAGTTATGTGTGTCTTTCTGACGACAGAATCGTGGGCACCTTTTTCTACACAAAGGGCAGGGATATTGAGCCCACTTATCAGGTAATAGAGGGCGGTAACTGGATAGGCGATTGCGACTATGGGGTTGTTCACAGGCTGGCCGGGGACGGGAGCGAGAAGGGAATCGGGAAATTCTGCATTGACTGGGCCTTTGCACAGTGCGGACATCTGCGGATGGATACCCATGGGGATAATTATGTGATGCAAAGCTTACTGAAAAAATGCGGATTTATTCTCTGTGGAACCATACATGTGACGGAGGATAATTTCCCAAGACTTGCCTATGAAAAAATGTAATATTAAATAAATCAATCCGGGGAATCATGGCATAATGCGGTCACTGTTTTTACCGTGCCAATACATGATTATAGCGATAATGCATTGTGCTCCACATATATACAATATGCGGCGAGCAGGAATGGAGGAGAGATGAAGGAAATAGAAAGACTGGACGTACATGAGCAGTGGGCGCACTCAGGGATTATTAAAGCCGGAGATTTTTGTTTTTTGGGCTACTGTGTCGGCAATATTGGCGGCACCATAGAACAGCAGATTAACGGAGCCTTTGACGAGATGGAAAAAAGACTGGCTATGGTGGGGTTGACGCTGGAAAATGTGGTACAGATGGACTGTCTGTTTCGGGATGTATGGAATATTCCGGTAATGGAAAAAATTATCAGGGAAAGATTCAACGGAAAATACCCTGTGCGTAAATCCATCCAAACGGAATTTGCGCATGTAGGAGGGGAGACGGGATTGCAGTTTCAGGCGGATGCAATTGCATACTGCCCGAAGTAGGATGGGAGTTTTGATGAAATAATTGTAAGTAAACTAAAGATGTGGTATATTGTCGATATGGGAAAACCATAGAGCCAAAGGCGGCTTTACCCCTCTTATATTTTGCGGAGGGTTCAAGTAGCCCTCCGGACGAAAGAAAGGAGGGCGATAGCAATGTATGTTACATATGCGGATTTAATCCAAATTGGAATACTCATTGTCGCCCTTGCGAATTTGATTTATCAGATTTACAAGGGAAAAAAGAAATAGCCGCCACTACTCGCAATAGTGACGGCTGACCCTTTTTGGAGGGTTTAAGTCGTTATCGAAATGGGGTAGAGCCGCTTCTATGGCTTTCCCTTTTCTGTATATAATATAGCATATCCGAAGATAAGAAACAAGAAATTTTTACAGTCATTCCCATTAAACACATTTTATTTCCCCTTCTTCTTTTGCTAAAATGTTATTTTTTCCAAAAGTTTGTTAGTCCGCCTGGCACTTTCCATGTCAGAAATTTTTAAATTAGAAATATGCGTGTGATTGTGGTATAATAATCGCTGCCGGTTAGCTGACGAATAAAAACTTGAGGGAGGTATAATATGGGAATTTGCAATACACTCTTGTAGCATGGCAGTAAATACAGGAGGAATTTATAAATGGAGAAAATATTACTTGATACGGACATTGGCGGAGATATTGATGATGCGATATGCCTCGCTTATTTATTAAAAGAACCACAATGCAAATTGCTTGGCATTACAACTGTTTGTGGGGAATCAGAAAAGAGGGCTATGGTTGCAGATGCAATCTGCAAGACGGTAAATATGGATATTCCCATTGTGGCAGGAATGGACACAACTTTACAGCCCATACCCGTATATCCCACTCCCGACGGTGCAGGTGCACTAAAATATTGGGCGCATGATGTTTACGAAAAGTCAGATGCCCCCGCTTTTTTGTTTGACATAATAAAAGATAATCCGCATGAGGTTATCCTAATCGGAATTGGGAATATGACAAATATAGCAACACTATTTCAGAGATATCCTGATGCGGCGAAATTATTAAAAGGGTTATATGTGATGAACGGGTATTTTGGGAGCAAACCGTTACCCGAACCATGCTATAATTGGAACTCATGGGCTGACCCGTTGGCATCTTCTATTGTATTTGGAACTAAAATTGCAGTCCATAGGGTAATACCATTAGAGGTAACTGATATGCTCACAATAGAGGCAACGACAGCGAAAGGAATTTTCCCTGCGAACAGCGGGCTGATGAAAGCGGTTTTTGATTTTGGGAACGCATGGTTGGAGAAACAAGGGAAAATGACTTTTCATGACCCATTAGTGGCAGTTTCTATATTCCATCCTGTCTGCACTTTTGAAAAAGGAATTGTCCGTGTTGAAATAAAAGAAGAAAGCAACATGGGAGCAACTGCTTTTGTTGCAAAAGCAGAGGGAAATGTGGAAATAGCAAGGAGTGTGAACAAAAAGCAATTTTACGACATTCTATCTTCAACGATTATCCAATAAGGATATAGAAAATCCTTAATTTATCGGGGGGGGGGAACATATTAAGTACTTGGAGCAAAATACAAGTGCTTTTCTCCTGCCTGTTTATGTCAATCGAAAAAATGATATAAAAACTGAATATTGTTTACCTTTAGGTAGCGATTATCTTAACAGACAACCAGCTACCTTTTTTATTTTCAGAAACTATTAAAACAGCCACAGAAAGAATGAGGTATCAGAAATGATTGAGAGCAATAATAAACATGGCACAAAGAAACACAAGGAAACTTGGAAAGCCTTAATTTATGCGGTTTTGGGAACACAAAGAAATAGGAGAGAATACAAGGAAAAAGTGTTGCATTGAATTCCTTTTCATAAAGTGTATTCTTATTTTTGGCCGTATGTTGTATAATCAATATATGACCATAAGCGGACTGAGAAATATTAACTGACAATTGAAAACCGGCTTTGGGATAATGCCGGAAATCGGATTTGGGCGGTGCTGAATATATGAATATTATTTTACTGCGGCATGGAGAAACAGATTGGAATCGGGCGGAGCGTCTGCAGGGACACACGGATATTCCACTGAATCAAAACGGAAGATTGCAAATAGGACAGGCGGCGGAAATATTGGCTGTCAAGTATCCCGACATTCACCTTATTATCACAAGCCCTCTGCAAAGGGCAAGGGAAAGCGCGGAGATTGTCGCCGCTCAATTAGGGTATGCAAAATCAGGCATTAAGATTGAACCATTGCTGACAGAACGTTGTTTTGGCGTGGGGGAAGGGCTGACAGCTTCGGAGAGAAAGAAAAAATACCCGGATGATATTTATCCGGGAATGGAGTCTTACGAAGATTTGGTCAAAAGAGCGGGAGCCGCCTTTGAAAAAATTGTGACAGCCTTCTACGACAGGCAGAATATTCTGGTGGCAGCTCATGGCGCTCTTCTGTATGCAATGCTGACGGCGATAACTCATGGGGAAATTGTGTATGGCGGGAAGGAATTTAAATTTGAACCGGGGAGCATTCATGTTATAAAATATTTAGACGGGGCAGTTTTCGTGAATAGAGAGAACCGCTGAAAATACCGTAACGCTATCAGGAAAGAATTTGCCGCCTGGCTTATTGCCTGCGGAAATAAAGTATATGATAAAATTAAGAAATGGAAATGAAGGAGGAAATGTACATGGAAGGCAAAATGAAAGTAGCTGTGATGCTGGGGATTGGAAAGATGGGCTTTGAGGAGCGGGATATCCCTAAGGCAAAGGACAACGAAGTTCTGGTTAAGCTGGAGTATGTCGGCATCTGTGGAAGCGATCTACATTATTATGAGACGGGGGCCATTGGCGATTATGTGGTGGAGCCGCCCTTTGTACTTGGCCATGAGCCGGGCGGAACGGTTGTGGAAGTAGGAAAGGATGTAAAGCACTTAAAGGTTGGGGACAGAGTGGCCTTAGAACCGGGAAAGACCTGTGGGCACTGCGAGTTCTGTAAGACCGGCCGTTATAATCTTTGCCCGGATGTTGTCTTTTTTGCAACCCCTCCGGTGGACGGGGTATTTCAGGAATATGTGGCCCACGAGGCGGATTTATGCTTTAAGCTGCCGGACAATGTAAGCACTATGGAAGGCGCTTTGATTGAGCCCCTTGCGGTTGGCTTCCATGCGGCAATGCAGGGAGGCGCAAGGGCAGGACAGAGCGCCGTGGTTATGGGTTCCGGGTGCATCGGCCTTGTTTCCATGATGGCCTTAAAGGCAATGGGGGTTTCAAAAGTATATGTGGTGGATATTATGGAAAAACGTCTGCAAAAAGCATTGGAATTGGGCGCTGACGGTGTAATCGACGGCAGTAAGCAGGATGTTGTGGAGGAAGTAAGGAAACTGACGGGCGGAAAGGGCTGCGACCTTGCCATAGAGACGGCGGGAACGCAGGCCACAACGGTTCAGACAATCCATATGACCAAAAAGGGCGCAACCATTGTGCTGGTTGGCTACAGCAAGAGCGGCGAAATGACGCTTCCTATGAGCCTTGCGCTGGATAAAGAGCTGACCTTCAAAACCGTATTCCGTTACCGCCATATTTATCCTATGGCAATCGATGCGGTGGCGGAAGGAAAAGTAAACTTAAAAGGCATTGTGACAGATATCTTTGAACTTGACGAAGCGCAGAAGGCAATGGACTACAGCGTAAACAATAAAGCGGATATTGTGAAGGCGGTTATCCGCATTGGGAAGGAGTAAAGCAGGACGTTTATCCTGTTTTGGAAGGCTCCGTTTTTTGAAGCGCGCCGCCTTTTGCCGTAAAATGCAGGCAGTTCGCAGGACAGGCCTTCACGCATTGGCCGCATCGTATACATTCCGAAGAACAGGAAATTTCCTGTACGGAGAGGGACAGGGGGCAGGCTCTTTCGCAGGCATTGCAGGAAGTGCACAGCCCCTTTTCCCAATGGATTTGAAGAAGGCTAAAGCGGTTAAACCATCCGTAAATCGCGCCCAGAGGACATAAGTACTGACAGAACGGGCGATATACCTTGACGGATAAAAACAGGATAAGCAGCAGGATGCCAAGCTTCCAAAAAAACAGTCCTCCGATTTGGGAGCGCAGCAGAGGGTTTGCGGAAAGAAGCGGCAGAGCGCCCAAAAGCGTGCCCGATGGACATAAATATTTACAAAAAGCGGGAACCTTGGCAAAGCCGTCGAACAAAAACAGGGAGCCCACGCATACCAGCAGAAATAAAACAAGGTATTTTCCATATTTCAGGATGTGGTGTAACGGCAGCCGCTTCCTTTTGCGGAAAAGGGGGATTTTGTGCAAAAGATCCTGCACCAGCCCAAAAGGGCACAGCCAGCCGCAGACAAAGCGGCCAAGGAGACTGCCAAACAGGAAAAAGAATCCAAGGGCGCTAAAGGGAATATGAAAACCCTGTTGGTTTAAAAGGGCCTGAAGGGCGCCAATGGGGCAGGAAGCAACCGCGCCGGGGCAGGAATAGCAGTTAAGCCCCGGAACGCAGGTATATTTCAAAGGCCCCTGGTATATTTTTCCTTTCAAAAAACCATAGGCATATCCGTTTGTAAGAATGGTAAAAAGAATTTGTACTCTCAGACGCAATTTATTCATAACATTTCTCCGGTTTTATCCAATTCCAATACATTCCATGCAAATCATCACAGCTTTTCTCCAAATGACATCAAACTGACCGCTAAAAGCGCCGATACCGAGAAACAAAATTCCCATAAGCAGTCCCCACAGCCAGGGGGATTTTTTACTGTTCCTGCAAAAGCCCATTGATTTTTTCCTCCCATGCCGATTTATCCATAGAACCGACCGCTACGTCCACAATGCTCCCATTTTGATCAATAAAAAAGGTGGTGGGAACAGCCGTTACGTCCGTAAGGAGAGCGTGATAGATGGACTCATTTAAGAGCAAATGGGTGTAATCAGCCCCTGTCTTGTCAATCAGACTTGCGGCGAGGCTGACGGACTTTTGATCTCCGCCTTCCAACACATCGCTGATGATCCCGATAATCTGAAAGGATTCGGAATCGTATTCCCCGGCAAGCTCTCCAAGTCCTGGCATTTCGCTTAAGCAGGGGTTGCAGTAGGTCGCCCACACATTGACCATCGTAAGCCGGGAACCTGAAAAGATGTCGGAGGAAACCGGATTGCCATCTATATCCTGTCCCTCAAAAACAATTTGAGAAGCCGCCTCGCCCCCTTCCTGAGATGATTCGGATGATGGGCCGCTTTCAGCTACCGATTCCGTATTGGCTTCTGTTTCCGGCCTGGTTTCCGATTTGGCGTCGGATGACTTTGCGCATCCGGTGAACAGAGCGGTGAGCAGAACCAGCATAAAAAAGTATTTGCCGTTAATTTTTTTCATAATAATCCTCCATGCTGCCAACACCCGCAAATTTGGGCGTCAAGCACAAATTTGTCTGTAAAAACATAGTAACTGTTTACAACGTATCAGATAAAGAATACGCTGTTTTTGCGTATTTGTCCAATATTTTTATTTCCAATTTTTACAGTTTTTACAGGGCAGCCGGAAACATAGCTCGAATTTCTTTTTGTTCTGAGCGGACGAGCGGCCCCGGTTTTATAAAATTTCGTATATCAGCCTATTGTATTTTTCCCATAAAGAGAATATAATAGGCGATACGCCTCTCCGAAAGGCTCTGTTTTACAGGATGGCGAAGGAAGGGTAAGGACACTTTCATTTTGTGCGGGAATGCAGGAGGTACATATGAAAACACACAGATATAAGCTTTCCAATCAGATAACGGAAGGAGTAATCTGGAAACAGTTATTGTTTTTCTTTTTCCCGATTCTGTTCGGGACTTTTTTTCAGCAGCTATATAATACCACGGACGCTGTGATTGTTGGGAAGTTTGTGGGAAAAGAGGCACTGGCGGCGGTGGGAGGACCGGCGGCTACGCTGATTAATCTGTTAATCGGTTTTTTTACAGGACTTTCTTCCGGCGCAACCGTCATTATTTCTCAGTTTTATGGTGCGAAAAAAGAAGAAGACGTGAAAAATACGGTACATACGGCAATGGCTCTCTCCATTGCGGGCGGGGCTGTCATCATGGTGTTTGGTCTTCTTTTTTCAGGAGCAGCCTTGCGGGCCATGAATACGCCGGAGGATATTTTGAAGATGTCCGCCTCCTATATGCGGGTTTATTTCCTTGGCGTTATCCCATCCCTGCTGTACAATATGGGCTCAGGCATTTTAAGGGCCGTGGGGGATTCGAAGCGTCCCCTTTACTTTTTAATTTTATCCTGTATTACGAATATCATTCTGGACTTCCTTTTTGTGACGGGGCTTAAGATGGGGGTAGTGGGTGTGGCGGTGGCTACAACGCTGTCCCAGGTGATCAGCGCGCTGATGGTGTGCGCCGCCCTTATGAGGACGGAAGATTCTTACAAAATGTATATAAAAGAAATTCGCTTTTCGCCCATACTGCTCCATAGCATTATACGCATTGGCCTGCCGGCGGGAATCCAGTCCACCATGTATTCTCTGTCCAACCTGATTATCCAGTCAAGCGTCAACTCCTTTGGAACGGATACCATTGCGGCATGGACGGCCTATGGAAAAATAGACGGTATTTTCTGGATGATTATGGGGGCATACGGCGTATCAATCACCACCTTTGCGGGACAAAATTTCGGAGCGGGTAAATACGACAGAATCAAAAAAAGCGTGCGTATCTGTCTGGGAATGGCAGCGTTCACAAGCTTTTTGTTGAGTTTTATTGTGCTTACGGGAGGACGCACGTTTTTCCGTCTGTTCACGGACGATCCGCAGGTGGTTTCCATTGGGCTTGGGATGATGCGGGTGATTGCGCCAAGCTATGTGACCTTTATCTGCATTGAGATATTAGGCGGAACGACCAGGGGCTGCGGGGACGCCGTTTTTCCCACGGTGATGACGGGGATTGGAATCTGCGCTCTGCGTGTGGTATGGACCTGGGCGGTGGTTCCCTTAAGGCCGGAGGTTTCCACGGTGGCTTTTAGCTATCCGCTTACCTGGACGGTGACTTCCGTTTTCTTCATTGTTTACTATTTAAAAGGCAACTGGTTAAAACGCTGCCGGAGGATGGTACGGTAAAGAAAAAGTCCCGGAGTATGTTTCAGGCACGCTCCGGCAGCAGACGGAAAGACCGAACTGTAATACCATTAAGTGTTAAACCGCGGGGCAGCGAAGTTTTTGGCTTGCTGCCGGCCGATTATGGTTTGTCGGTCCGGTTTTCCCGCAATATTTTTTTGGCAGTAATCCAAAAGAGGATTATAGTGATGGTAACGGAAGTGAAATCGGCCACCGGCTCCGCCCGGTAGACCCCCGCTACCCCCATAAATCTGGGGAATATAATGGCAAGGGGAACCAAAAGAATAATTTTCCGAAGCAGGGCAATGATTAAGGATACCTTTGCCTGACCCAATGCAAGGAAAGTGGTCTGGCAGCCCATTTGAATGCCAAAGATGGTAATTCCCAAAAAGTACACAGGCATATACTGACACGTTAAGGCCACCAGGTCAGCGTTACTGCTGAACAGGGAGGCGTAAACTTCCGGTTTGAGTACTGCAAGCCCGCCAAACAGGAGGGTTCCAATCAGACATACGATAATCATGCGGGAAAAGGTTGCTTTTACCCTCTTTATGTTTCCGGCGCCGTAATTATAGCTCATAATGGGCTGAACTCCCTGGGAAATACCCTGCACCGGGACTACAATCAGCTGCATGATGCTGCTCATGATGGACATGGTGCCTACATATAAGTCTCCGCCATATTTTTGCAGGCCGGAATTTAAGGTAATCATTACAAGGCTTTCCGTACTTTGCATAATGAACGGGGAAATGCCAAGGGCGGCTATGCCCCCTATGATTTTCCAATCTAAGCGGATAAAATTTTTACGGATTCGAATGACGCTTTTTTCGGAGGTGAGAAAACGGATTACCCAGAGGGCGCTAAGGGCCTGGGAAATAATCGTGGCAAGGGCCGCGCCGCGCACGCCCATCCCCAATCCGAAAATCAAAATAGGGTCCAGCACAATATTTGTGCCTGCGCCAAGCAGAACGGAGAGCATTGCCACTTTTGCGTTTCCCTGTCCGCTGATATAGGTGTTAAGCCCAAGGGCAAACTGGACGAACACGGTTCCGAACAGATAAATGGTAATATATTGTCCGGCATAAACGATGGTACGGTCGCTTGCGCCAAAGGCATATAAAATGGGCGTTTTCAATATCTGGAAGATAACGGTCAAAACCACGGAAAAGCATAGGAGCATGGCAACGCTGCTGCCCAGTATCCGCTCCGCTTTTTCGTAATTTTTTCTTCCCATTTGTATGGAAGCCTGGGGAGCGCCGCCCATTCCGGCGAATGCGCTGAAGGCGGAGATCACCATCAAAATGGGAGCGGTAACGCCCACCCCGGTAAGGGCCAGCTCTCCATATCCCTGAATATGCCCTATATAAATTCTGTCTACGATATTGTAAAGGACATTGATAATTTGCGCCGCTACCGCCGGCAGCGCCATGCTCACCATGAGTTTGCCTAAAGGGGCGGTGCCAAGTCTTTCGTCATTTTTTTCCATTTTGCATCAAACCTTTCTTAGAGTCTTTTCATATTAATTGTAGTCTGAAAAACAAAAGGTTGTCAATGTCAACAGTGGAAAAGATTGGAGATAAAAATAATTTATAATAATATGAAAATAGCTTTGGATAGATGTTTTTTCCATACACACCGGAAAGGATAGATTATGGCAACAATCTTGTTGATTATTATTTACATTGCATTTATCGGACTTGGAATACCGGATTCACTTTTTGGGGCGGCATGGCCGGCGATTTATCCGGAATTTAACATTCCTTTTTCTTTTGCCAGCTTTGTTACGGTGATTATTTCCTGTGGGACAATTGTTTCAAGTATGTTAAGCGCTAAAGTTATCAGTATGTTCGGGACAAATAAAGTATCAGCTTTCAGCACGGCTATGACGGCAGCTGCGCTTTTGGGTTTTTCCTGTTCAAAGAATCTGGCTTTTTTCTGCCTGTTTGCCATACCCTTAGGACTTGGGGCCGGAGCCATTGATACGGCGTTAAATAATTATGTCTCCTTACATTATTCGGCAACCCATATGAGCTTTCTTCATTGCTTTTATGGAATTGGGGTATCGGTCAGTCCGTATGTTTTATCCCTGGTCATCAGCGGAAAATATGGATGGAGGGGAGGATACCGGATTGCCTTTGGAATACAGCTTGGAATTGCGCTTATTATGTTGTTCACATTACCCATTTGGAAAAAGGCACATGGGCAGGGTGAGGAAGTCAAAGAACAGAAAATGAAGGCGCTTTCGTTTAGAGAAGTGATGAAAATACCCAGGGTTAAAATTATGTGCTGTCTGTTTTTTGCCTCCTGCGCAATTGAATGTACCTGCGGAGGCTGGGGAAGCACATTCCTTGTGGAATATAAACATGTGCCGGCGGATCAGGCGGCAAGGATCATCATGTTTTATTATGTGGGAATGGCCCTTGGCAGGTTTTTGTCAGGTATTCTTGCCATGAGACTGAACAGCTGGCAGATTATCAAAACAGGACAGTGGGTTTTGGGGGCGGCATTGATTATCCTGTTACTGCCCACATCGCCGCAGATTTCCGGGATGGCGCTTTTTATGACAGGACTTGGAAATGGCCCGCTTTTTCCCAATTTTAATTATCTTACGCCGCAAAACTTTGGGGAGGATGTTTCCCAGTCCGTTATGGGGACCCAGATGGCGGCCGCCTATGTGGGAATTATGCTGGCGCCGGCGGGGTGCGGGATTTTGGGACAGAATATCGGCATGGGAGTTTTCCCGGTTTACCTGTTTATTTTTTATGTGTTTATGCTGATGGGCACAGGGAAAGTGAAGAGGATATTAAGAGCTTAGGAACTGTCCGTAAACAACTTGTGCATATATTTCAGAGTGTAAAATTTTCAATCTTATGGTATACTTAGAACACTTATGATGAATTTTAGGAGGAGTAGGAAGTGGAAAGAGAAAAACTTGGTTCAAGAATGGGCTTTATCCTGTTGTCGGCAGGATGTGCGATTGGAATTGGAAATGTATGGAGATTTCCTTATATTACAGGGCTTTACGGCGGAGGCGTATTTGTGCTTTTTTATCTGTTTTTCCTGGTTATTATGGGGATACCTGTGATGACAATGGAATTTGCGGTAGGCCGGGCCAGCAGAAAAAGTATCATCAAAAGCTTTACCGAATTAGAAAAACCGGGGCAGAAGTGGCACCTGCACGGATACCTTGGCATGGCGGGCAATTATCTTTTGATGATGTTTTACACCACGGTGGCAGGGTGGATGCTGTATTATTTTTATCTGATGCTGACAGGCCGGTTTCAGGGAAAAAACCTGGAGCAGGTGGGCGGCATGTTCCAGGAAATGTTAGACAGCCCGGGCGTGCTTACCGCAGTGATGGCAATCATTGTAGTGGCAGGTATTCTTATTTGCTCTATGGGACTGCAAAACGGCGTAGAGCGGATCACAAAGGTTATGATGAGCCTTTTGCTCATTATCATTGTTGTTCTTGCCGTACATAGTCTTACGCTTAAAGGGGGAATGGAAGGGCTGAAATTCTACCTGTCCCCGGATTGGCAGCGAATGAAAGATATCGGCATATGGGAGACGGTTACGGCGGCTATGAATCAGGCGTTTTTTACGCTCAGCCTGGGGATTGGCGCTATGGCGATATTTGGAAGCTATATTGATAAAAAGCACACATTGCTTGGCGAATCGGTGAACATTGCCATTTTAGATACCTTTGTGGCGATTGTATCGGGACTGATTATTTTCCCCAGCTGTTTTGCCTTTGGCATCAGCCCGGATATGGGGCCGAGCCTTATTTTTATTACATTGCCCAATGTATTTAACGGCATGGCGGGCGGTAGAATTTGGGGAACGCTGTTCTTTATTTTTATGACGTTTGCGGCATTTTCCACCATACTTGCCGTGTTTGAGAATATTATTTCCTGTGGAATGGATCTGTTCCACTGGGACAGGAAAAAATCCTGTATTATTAACCTGATAGCGCTATTTGTTTTGTCGCTTCCCTGCGTGCTGGGATATAATCTGTGGTCGGGAATACAGCCCTTAGGAGAGGGGAGTACCATTTTGGACTTGGAGGATTTTGCGGTCAGCAATGTGATTCTGCCAATCGGTTCCCTGTGCTATCTGCTTTTCTGCGTGTCGCGGATGGGCTGGGGATTTGACAAGTACCGGGAAGAAGCCAATATTGGGGAAGGACTTAAGATTCCTAAGTGGATTCGGATTTATGCGACGTATATTTTGCCGGTGCTGTTATTGCTTCTTATTATTTTGGGGTGGATTGGATAATGCGCTTTGGAACGTGAAAATATAATTGAGGAAATATAGGGAAAGGCAGAGTAAGCAGCTATGGCGCTTCAAAACAGGCTTAACATAACGGATTCGGCAGAGCTTGCCCGCATGGAGGAAAAGATAAGCAAGAAAAAGGCAGCTCTGCTCTTTGAAAGCGGATATTTGTATACCTTAAGGGCAGGGACAATTAAGAGCCTTTTAGAAATACACAAATATCTTTTTGACGAGATTTACGATTTTGCAGGCCAGATCAGAAAGGTTAATATTTCAAAGGGAAATTTCAGATTTGCCCCTGTGATGTATTTACAGGCAGCTCTTGAGAATATTGAGAAAATGCCACAGTCAAATTTCGATGAAATAATTGAAAAGTATGTTGAAATGAACATTGCCCATCCATTTAGGGAGGGTAATGGCAGAAGTATGAGGATTTGGCTGGATTTAATGCTTGGTAAAGAGCTTGGAGTGGTAGTGGATTGGAGCAGAATAGATAAGGATGATTATTTGCTTGCAATGGAAAGGAGCCCAATTAAAGATGTTGAGATAAAGTATCTGTTAAAGAGCGCGCTTACAGACAGGGTAAACGACAGGGAAATATACATGAAAGGAATTGACCATAGCTACTATTATGAGGGGTATATGTCTTATAAAGTAAAAGAGCTTTGACCTATAACTTTCGGCCAATCAGCAGTCCCACCTGCACATATTCATATTTACGTGAAGATTATCTTTAAATTCCACATTTTCCTCCAGCAGAAGCGCCCGCTGCTCAGGGAAATGTGGCGCTAATCTTCCCACATGGTTTACAACACGGTGGCAGGGGTATTTGCCGTAATATTCGGACATGCTTAAAACCTTTCCCACCAGCCGGGCGTTTTTATCCCGGCCAATCAGCTTTGCAATTTGCCCGTAGGAGGCAACTTTTCCTTCCGGTATTTCTTCTACCACCGAAAGTATTTCGTATATTAAATCTTCCGTTAAAACTGCAGACATAACGTTTTCCTCATGCGTTAATAGCAATCTCTTTTTCTCTAAGAATCACATTCTCTAAGAAACACATACCTGTCCTTGCCGGATAATTCCGCGCAGAAGGAAAAACCAAGGGCATGGAATTCTTTCAGGTCTTTTAAATTTTCTATTTGATTTTCCGCCATAAACCGCACCATTTCGCCTCTCGCCATTTTGGCTAAGGTTCCTTTTTGGCGCACTTTTCCGCCGTCCGGTTCGCCGAACTCAATTGTGAGAAAGGTGTCTTTTGGGGTGATGTATTTTTCGATACATTGAGAATACTCCTTTGACGCCAGATTGACAATGACTCTGTCCTCGTCAGGCAGGCTTTGGTAGAGGCGGTTGTTCCAGAACTCATACAAATTCCGGCAGCCATTTACGGATAAGCCGGCCTGCATTTCCAGGCGGTAGGGCACTACGCCGTCAAAAGGCCTCAGCAGGCCGTAAAATCCTGATAAGATACGAAGGTGTTCCTCAATATAGGAAAGGGCGTCGGCGGTAAAAACAGCCGGAGCCATATGCTGATACTGCAAACCTTCGTATGAAATCACTGCAGGCGTCAGCGCTTTTTCCGGATTCATATTCTGAAAGCGTTCATAATTTAACCCTGCAAGCTTGTCGTTGCATTTCCACAATTCCTTTGCCTGGGCGTAGGTCAAGGCTTTTACCGCCTGCATCAAAACCCTGGTATCTTCGATAAATTCTGGCATTTTACGGGCGGGGAAAGTATCCGTGTCGATGTTCATTTTTTTGGCGGGTGAAATAATTATTTTCATGGCATTGTTTACCGATTCTTTTATAAACTCCCTTTTCGGAAAAGTGTTTCCGTTACAAAAATCTCATAAAACATTATAACACAAAAAAACTTCCATAAGGACAATAATAAGGGAGAATGAAGTATGATAAATTCCAAGTAGAATATCGTAGAAAATGACAAATAATAATTAGAATGAGCAAAGACAGATAGTGGGAAATATATTAAAATAATATCAGAAAAAAGAAAAAATTGTCTATTATGTCGAAAAAAATACAAAATTTAGTGAATCTATTTCGATAGAAGTAGACAAAATAAAAAAGAAAGGCAGGAGGTTTTTATGAGAAAGAAATATTTGGCTATTTTCCTGGCGGCTGCCATGACAGTATCTTTAGCAGGATGCGGCGGGGCAAAGGATCAGGGAAGCGAGCCCGCAAAGGAAGAAAGTACGGAAAGCACACAGACGCAGGAAGAAAGCACGCCGGCCCAGGATGAGGGAGCGGACGAAAGTCAGGAGGCGGATACAGGCTCATCCGAAGAAAGCGGCGAAGGTCTTTCCGGTTCGTTCTCCATTTACCATATGCATGGGGAAGACGATACCACCGGAACGGCAGCGGCATTCTGGAAAGCGGCAAAGAAGTTCCAGGAAGAAAATCCTAACGTGGAGATTGAGTTTGTTTTCACGGCACATGACGGATACCAGCAGAAGCTGACGACAATGATGGCAGGAGAAGAGCTTACGGATGTTTGGATGACAAAGGGAGACATGCTTCCCTCTTTTGCAGACACCGGAACCATTCAGGCGGCTGATCAGTACATCAAGGCGGACGCGGAATGGGCAGACGCTTATCTGGACGGCGCGTTTGCAGACTGCACATATGACGGAACCGAATGGGGCGTTCCCATGCAGATGCAGGCAAATACCATAGGTATTTATAATGAAGCGATTTTCGAGGAATGTGGAATTGATGCATGGCCGGAAACATGGACGGAGCTGATAGAGGACTGCGAGAAGATTAAGGCAAAGGGCTACATTCCGATTGCAATGGGTAACAAAGAGCAATGGGTTGCGGAATCCACCGTTTTCAATACCTATGCTTATAAATATGTGGATCAGGAATGGTTCAACAGTCTTGCCAACAACCAGGGCGCTAAATTTACGGACGAAGCTTTTGTGAGAGCGCTTGCAGGATTCCAGGATATTGCACAGTATTTTAATGAAGATATGAACTCCCTTGACCAGGATGAAATGTATGCTTTATATTACAACAAACAGGCGGCTATGTTCTTTAACGGAGCATGGGGCGTAGGAAATGTGATTGGCAACTGTCCTGAGGATGTACTGGCAACCACCCATGTAGGTTTGATGCCGGCAGTGGAAGGTGAAGCAGGTACGAAATATGATACGGCGGCAGGAGCAGGCTGGAATTATGTGATTCACAGCAGACTGGAAGGCGATGACCTTACGGCATGTCTTGCATTCCTTAAAGCGGTGTCAACAGGCGATTATGCAAATGATGCGTTACAGTTAGGATTTATTTCTTCCGGTAAGACCACGGAGGTGGACACTTCCACATTGCATCCACTGTTTGCAGAGTACTATGAGCTGGCGGCAACCATGAACAACTGCTCTATCTTTGACGTGGTGCTTCCTGCGGAGGTTGGCTCGGGAGTTCTTTATGCGGATACTCAGCAGTTGATTGCGGGAACCATGACGCCGGAGGATATGGCGGCTGACTGCCAGGCGGTTATGGAAGCAAATTATTAATATTACGCTGCCTGCAGTATTGCTGACTTTGTGATAAATTGTAAGGACAGCAGGATTAAGCGGTCATAAGTACTTTTGCAGCTGTTGACCGTACGGACAATATTTTAGTTTGAAATGCATAATTAAGCCGGTGAGCCATTGCGAATCTGCTGAAAATCAGTGGGGGCAATGGCTCCGGTTTTATAAACGGTGGTGGGGGAGAGCTTCGTTTCGTATACATCTGACTTTGCGTATTGACAGGAATGGGGGATTTTAATGAATATTCGTGAAATGCGGAATAATAAACAAAAAATAGGAATTTATTTGTTGGTAATGATTCCATTTATCTATTTTATCTATATTATGATTGTCCCGCTGGGCACTTCCGTCTATTACAGTCTGACAAAATGGAAAGGAATCGGGGAAGCGCAGTTTGTGGGACTCAGTAATTACGCCACACTGCTGAAAACAGGTGATTTCTGGCTTGTAACGAAGAATACGTTGTTTTTAAGCCTGGTTTGTACATTAGGGCAGGTGGGAATCGCATTGCTAATCGCATTTCTTATGACGATTAGAAGGCTAAAGCTGAAAGCCTTTCACCGGGCGGTTATCTTTTTCCCGGTTGTAATGGCTCCCATTGTTGTGGGCTATGTATGGCGCTTTATCTACAACTCAAATTATGGTCTTTTGAATGCGTTCCTGCGGGCAATCGGGCGGGAGGACTGGATTCGCTTCTGGCTGGATGATCAGAACATTGTCTTAAAGGTGGTGTCCGTTCCGGTCATCTGGCAGTATATAGGGCTTTATATGGTAATTCTCATGAGCGCTATTTCGGCCATTCCCCAGGAGGTTTTTGAGTGCGCGGAAATTGACGGGGCAACCGGAGTAAAAAAATCGATTTATATCACCCTTCCCATGGTATGGGATACGTTGAAGATTTGTATTATTTTGTGCGCCGGAGGCACCATGAAGATTTACGACCATCTGGTTGCGCTTACAAACGGAGGTCCGGGAAGGGCGACGGAATCGCTGGCAATGTATTCTTATGAATACACGTTCAAATTTGGCAATTTTGGAATGGGCGCGACAATTGCCGTTTCCATTTTGATTCTTGCATTATTGATAAGCGCCATGGTTCAGATCCTGATGGGAAGGAGGAATAAGGATGAATAAAATAAAAAGATATGCGGCAAATTTCATTGTAAACGTACCGATTATGATTTTGTCTCTTACCTGTATTTTCCCTGTGGTGTGGCTTTTATATTCTTCGGTGAAGACAGACGTTGAATTTAACAGAAGCCCGGTCAGCCTGCCCTCTAAAATCCATTTGGACAATTATATTGAGGCTTTCAATAAAGCAAGCTTTGGAACATTTACTTTTAACAGTCTGTTTAACAGCGTGATATCGCTGCTGCTGGTACTGATCATTTCCTTTGTTATGGGGTATCTTTTATCCAGATACCGGTTTAAAGGCAGGAACCTGATTTATGGGGCTTTAATGGCGGCAATGATGATTCCTATTTATGCTTTGCTGGTTCCAATTTTTATTCAGGAAAAGCAGCTGGGAATCTTAAACACACGTTTTTCTCTGCTTCCCATTTATGTGGCGGTAGAGCTGCCTACGGCGGTTTTTCTGATTGACAGCTATATCAGGGGAATCTCCGTTGATATGGAAGATGCGGCTTCTATTGACGGAGCAAGTCTTCCGCGTATTATGTTTACAATTATTATGCCGATTTGTAAACCGATTTTATCTACGATTGTGATTCTTACTTTTATGCATGTGTGGAACGAATTTGCTTTTGCACAGGTGTTGATTTCAAAGGAGGCGTTAAAGACCATCCCCATTGGCCTTACTTATTTTACAACACAGTATTCCACCAGCTATACGCTTCTTTTAGCGGCGCTGGCTATGGCAACAATACCGGTGCTTGTTATTTATCTCTTTTTCTATAATAAGATTATGGAAGGAATGATGGCAGGAGCCATTAAGGGCTAACACGAAGAAATTTTCCAGGGCGCCGAAGGACACCGCCCAAGAAAATTTAAGGCTTTACATTGATGGCTGTGGGGAATAAAGAAAGACGATACAGGAGTTTGTATGATCGATATATCACGACTTTCACCAATCGATCCGTATGTACGGATGATGAAGCTGCAGAAGGAAGCGTCTTTTTCCGGGAAATGGGAAGATATTGATAATGTGTTTACGTATATTGCCGTGGGGAACGCTGATTTTATTGTAAACGGAATCAGCTATCATCTTCATGCGGGAAACATCATTATTATTCCGCCCTATATGACGCATGTGATACTATCAAACAGTATGGAACCTTTTGTCCAGTATATTATGCATTTTGATTTTTATGAATGCCAGGAACGCAAGGGGCTGGTGCATAAAAATATGTTGGAAGAGGAACAGCCTGTCATCCCTGAAAGGGAGTGTGTTTTGGATGACAGCGTAATTATTTCTGAGATACCGGAGGCGGAGCGTAATCAGATTGTACTGCGTTATTTGAATCTGCTTCAGGAATTTAAGGAGGAAAGGCCGGGAAAAGATCTGATTATGAAGGCAGGATGCATGGAGCTTTTGGTGAATGCGCTCAGAAACCGCATAGAGGTGAAAGAAAAAAGCAGCAGGAAGAAATCAAAATCGTGGATTCATATTGAAAATGCAATGGAATACATTATGAATATGGATTTGTCAGAGGATTTGACAAACGAATCTATTGCAGGGGCAATTGGCGTCTCTGCCAACTACCTTACCAGCATTTTTCAAATGTATCTGGGGATTCCACTGCATAAATATATTGTGAATGTAAGAATTGAACAGGCCCAGCAATTGCTTTTGTCAGGGAAAGTGAATGTGACGGAGGCGGCCGATTTGACAGGATTTTCAAGCATTCATGTATTTAGCAAAACGTTTAAGAGTATTATGGGCATTTCGCCCAGTCAATTTATGAATGAAACCGTAGCCAGAAAGAAGGAGGTAAATTTTTATGTGGATTGAGGGAAATTACAGACGGAACCTGATGGACATGCATATTGACGACTGGAATCCGGAATTTTTAAGCCGCCTTGATGTGGACGAGTACATTAAAGCGCTTAAGGATGCGGGAATTCAGGCCGCCATGGTGAAAGGAAGGCCCCATACGGGACTGGCCTATTATCCTACGAAGGTGGGAAGAATGCATAAGGGGCTTAAGGGTTTCGACTTCCTCGGGGAGATGGTGCAAAAATGTCATGAAAACGGGATTGCGGTGGTTGCCTATTTTACACAGATTTTTGATAACTGGGCGTACGACAATCACCCTGAATGGCGTATCATCACCGCAGAGGGGAAGGGAATGCGGGAGCTGCACGAGAAGGCAAACATGAAAACGGGCCGCTATGGCATTGTCTGTCCCAATAATGAAGGATACAGAGAATATGTGAAAGCCTGCTTAACGGAGATGAACGAGCTTTACGACTTTGACGGAATGTTCCTGGATATGACCTTTTTTCCGGAAGTGTGCTATTGTCCCAGCTGCCGGAAAAGATACATGGATGAAACCGGTAAGGAGCTGCCCAGAGTCATTGACTGGCAGGACCCCGATTGGATGGAGTATGCTTACAAGAGGGATGAATGGATGGCGGATTATGCCAGGTTTGCAACGGACTGCGTAAAGAAAATAAAACCTGACGTAACCATTGAACACCAATTTTCCAGCATAGCCGCATCTTGGATTACGGCTAATTCGGAGCTTTTGTTAGACGCCATTGACTGTGCAAGCGGAGATTATTATGGAGGCTTTTTACAGCAGACGTTCATCAATAAATATTATAAGAATATTTCGCCCAATCTTCCCTTCGTGTATCATACGTCGCGCTGTGACCCGGAGCTGAAATATCATACCACGACGAAAACGGAAGAAGAAATGCTTTTGCATGTTATCACGGCTCTTGTACATAACGGTGCGTTTTTGCTGGTGGACGCCATTAATCCGGATGGGAGCATTGTGCCCGACGTTTATCATGGAATGATGAAACGGGTTTATGAAAATACCAGTCGGTTTGAAAAATATATAAACGGTGATCTGTATCATGACGCCGCGGTCTGGTTTGCAACACATGCAAAATATGATCCCAACGAAACCGGAATCGAAGTTACCCAAAAGAGCTTTCAGCCTGCTTTTTATCTGGAAGCCCCTGTGGCGGCGTCCTCTGTGCTGCGGGAATATAATGTGCCCTTTGAGGTAATTGGAACGAAAAACATCAGACAGGAAAAGGCAAAGGTGTTAATTCTTTCCCATGTGGCCAATATCCGGGAAGAGGAAATGGATGAGATAGAGGCTTACCTTGCGGGAGGCGGCAACCTGTTTATCAGCGGTCCGATAGGAAATAAGCGGCTGCAAAAACTCCTTGGCATAAGGATAACAGGACAAACCGAACACGACTTTACTTATATGAGTCCTACAAAGGAAGGGGAGGAGTTATTTGAGGGATTTTCTCATCTGGTGCCCCTTACCATAGACGGTCATCAGATGGAGGCGGAGATTGCAGACGATACGAATCTTACGGTGCTTGCGACGAAAACCCTGCCCTATACAATGACGGGCCGCTGTGAGTTTGCAGCTATCCATTCCAATCCGCCCGGTATTTATACGGAAGCTCCCTGCGCGGTGCTGAAACAAGTGGGAGAAAGCAGGATCATCTGGACGGCGGCGCCCATAGAAATGTCAAGGCCCTATATGAGCCGGAAGGTATTTTTCCGTATGATTGATTTCTTGCGTGGCGAAGCAGCTTTTACCTCAAACGCGCCGAAATTCGTGGAAGTATTGGGATGGCAAAAGGACGGGAAGGACTACTTTGCAGCCATCAACCAGCAGGAGGAATCTCCCGTGGCGCCTATGTATGATATTACCATTGAAGTGAAGGGCAAAGCCGGTAAGAAGGCTTATCTCCTTCCGGAGCATACGGAATTAAAGACGGAAACCATAGGGGAAGATACGTTGAAAATTTATTTACCGAAACTGGAAATCTTCCATATTCTTTGTTTGGAATAGGAAATTGTCACAAAAATGAGTCCTCAGATTTCTGTTTCCGGAAGGCTTTATGTAAAAGAAAATAATTGAAGGAATGGGGTATTATGACAATGTCATTAAGTTAATGGCTGCGGACGCCGGGAGGAAAACAAACGCTGCCTCGCTTCGCGAGTCTGCTTATTGTAAAAATTCTTCGTCGCCGCGCTTTCGCTCCGTAAAAAGCGTAGCGGACACTAGGTTCGTGAAGTACCTCACCAAGTGCCGACGCTTTTTAAGGGGCTCCCCCAGAATTTTATTTTCCTCCCGGCTGGTTTTGGCGCTAAACTTAATGACATTGGGTATTATGAAGAATTTTCACTGTGAAATGTGTCAGACACTTACGTGAACGGGTGATGGGAAAGAGTGGAGGGATAGGATGATGAAATATGGTATTTATTTTGCTTATTGGGAGCAGGAATGGGGCGTTGACCAGAAACAATATATTGAAAAGGTGAAAAAGCTTGGGTTTGATATTCTGGAAATTTCCTGCGCTATGCTGAAAAATATTGAAAAGAAAGAATTGCAGGAAATCAGGAAAAGAGCGGAGGATGCGGGGGTAATTTTAACTGCCGGGTATGGGCCTTCGGCAAGTGAAAATCTGGCAAGCTCCGATCCGGAAGTGGTAAAAAATGCCATTGCTTTTTACACGGATATTTTAAAGAAGCTTGAAGTTCTGGACATTCACACCTTAGGAGGCGGAATCTATTCTTACTGGCCGGTGGATTACTCGAAACCTATCGACAAGGCGGGAGACTGGATAAGAAGCGTGGAAAACGTGCGCAAAGTAGGCAGGATCGCCGGTGAGTGCGGCGTGGATTACTGCCTGGAAGTGCTGAACAGGTTTGAGGGATATCTGCTGAATACCTGCGAGGAGTGTAAGAAATTTGTGGAAGAAGTAAACGTGAACGCCGTAAAGATTATGTTGGATACCTTCCATATGAATATTGAGGAAGACAGCATGGTGGAAGCAATCTTGCTGGCGGGCAAAAAGCTCGGTCACTTCCACGTGGGAGAAAATAACAGACGGCTGCCCGGCAAAGGAGGCTTTCCCTGGTATGAGATCGGCATGGCGCTGCGTGCGGTCGGGTATGAGAAAAATGTGGTGATGGAGCCCTTTGTCAGAAGCGGAGGCGGAGTGGGAAGCGATATCAAAATATGGCGCGATTTAAGCCGCGGCGCATCTATAGAACAGCTTGACGAGGATGCGGCAGATTCGGTGAAGTATCTGCGCTATGTGTTTGGCGGCCCTAATTCCGACGGCAGGAGCGTACTCAGATAACAATAAATGATGTGAAGAACAGGCGATCTATAACTAAATTTTGTGAAAAATTTACCGGATGTACGCAGAGCGTACATTGATGAAAGCCGGGTGTTTCAGATGGAAAATCAGCTTCAAGGGTAGGGGCAAGGAGATTCTAAGAGAGCCCGGGAAATAGAAATGGAGGGAATATGAAGAATTATCCGGCAATAGGAATACGACCTATCGTTGATTCCCGGAGACTTGGTATCCGGGATGCATTAGAGGGAAAGGTCAGGGAAATGGCGCAGTCGGCGAAAAAGCTGATAGAAGAAAATGTGTTTTATGCGGACGGCACTCCTGTGCGGGTTGTGATTTTTTCAGGAAGTATTGCGGGAGGAGAGGAGGCGGCAAGATGTGAGGCGGAGTTTGCGGCAAAGCATGTGACGGCCACCTTAAGCGTTACGCCAAGTTGGTGCTACCCTCTCGAAACCATTGATATGAATCCTCTGACCATCAAGGCGATATGGGGATTTAACGGGACGGAGCGTCCGGGAGCCGTTTATTTGGCTTCCGCCATGGCGGCCCATAATCAGATGAGAAGGCCCTGCTTTTCTATTTATGGCAGGGATGTACAGGACATGGAGGAAAAAGAAATTCCCGCTGACGTACAGGAAAAAATACTGCGTTTCGCAAGATGTGCGGTTGCGGCAGGGGAAATGCAAAATAAATCCTATGTGGGCTTTGGCGCAGTTTCCATGGGCATTATGGGTTCCTTCCTGGATCCGTCCTTCTACGTGCAATATCTTGGAATGCGGCCTGAATGGGTGGATATGACGGAGATTTTGCGCCGCATGGATTCAGGCATTTATGACCCGGAAGAATTTCAAAAGGCCCTTGCCTGGGTTCGCCAAAATTGCAGGGAGGGCTATGACCCAAATCCGGCGCAGCGCGCCCACAGCAGGAAGCAGAAGGATGAGGAATGGGAGTTTGTGGTGAAAATGACCATGATTGTCCGGGATGTCATGCTCGGAAACGAGAAGCTTGCAGAAATGGGATTCGAGGAGGAGGCCCTTGGGAGAAACGGTATCTTTGGCGGCTTTCAGGGACAGCGCATGTGGACGGATTATAAGCCCAATGGGGATTTTACGGAAGCCATCTTAAATTCCTCCTTTGACTGGAACGGAAAACGCCAGCCCCTTGTTTTTGCAACGGAAAATGACAACTTAAATGGCCTGTCAATGCTCTTTGGCAATCTGCTCACCGGGAAGGCAAGCGGCTTTTCCGACGTGCGGTGCTATTGGAGCCCCGAAGCCGTAAAGCGGGTGACAGGCTGGGAGCCTGCGGGAAAGGCAGCGGGCGGCTTTATTCATTTAATCAACTCCGGATCCACCTGCCTTGACGCCACCGGAAAAGCAACGGATGAAGAAGGGAAGGGCGTAATGAAGCCATGGTGGGAGATGAAAGAGGAGGACATTAAGGCGTGTCTTGAGGCAACGGACTGGTGTCCCGCGGAGCTGTGCCAGTTCAGAGGCGGCGGTTATTCTTCCCATTTTAAGACAGATGCGGAAATGCCGCTTACCATGGTGAGAGTGAATTTGGTGGACGGGATTGGCCCTGTGATGCAGATTGCGGAAGGGTGGAGTATCGTACTGCCCGAAGAAGTGCACCATAAGATTGACATCCGCACAGACCGGACATGGCCCACCACATGGTTTGTGCCAAGGACAACGGGGAAGAAAGCATTCAGGGACGTTTACAGCGTAATGGCAAACTGGGGGGCCAACCATGGGGCGTTCATACACGGCCATGTGGGCGCCGACCTTATCACCCTTTCCTCCATGCTGCGTATTCCTGTGACCATGCATAATGTGGCGGAAGAGAAAATTTTCCGTCCCCATGTGTGGGCCAGCTTTGGAACCGGCGATTTGGAGACGGCGGACAGGGAAGCGTGCAGGGCGTTTGGGCCGTTGTATAGATAACAAGGCGGGACATAAATTTAGCAAAGACTTAAAAAATCAGCAAATGATGTGATATATATAAGAACTGCTAAAACGCCAAAAACAAATATTGGAATGTATGAAGAACCACCTCGTTACTTGTCAGAGTTCCGAGGTGGTTCTTCATACTCTAAAGCATCATTCTCAATCTATCTTTTAAAATTTATTTATATAATCCAATTAAATTATTTTTAGAATATAAAATCTATTGTTTTCTATAATAGCTGTTTAATCTCAAATAAAATATTAATAATATGTTCAAATTGTTCATCACTAAAGGAATTAAACCATTCAAGGGCGATATCTTTGTTAAAGCCTTCTTTATGTCCGGAAATTATATAATCTGCGGATATGTTACAAGCAGTGCATATTTTATAAATTGTTTTTGCGGTAGGGCTTTTTTTCCCACGCTCAATGTCAGCTAAGAAGCTGGGAGATATATCACATTTTTCACTGAATTTTTCCCGGGAAAGGCGTAGGGATTCGCGTACTTCGCGGACCCTTAATCCTACCATTAAATTGAAATCTTTGTCTATGTTCATACTTATACTCCCATTAGTAAATATTAGCCATACGCATAGTATAGCAATATCCGTTTAAGAGAAATATATTCTATAGAGTATGATAATATATTCTATAGAATTGACATTTAGTGACAAAAAATGTATAATTAAAAACTGAAAAGTGATTGAGAGGTAAACTATTCAAGATTTATGAAGTAAAGGGATATATTTATTCATGTAAGTAGGAGGAATAAGGATGAAAAAAGGAAGAAGAACTATTTGCGCATTTGGAATTATAGGGATGATTTTTATGAGTACAGTGTTGCCTGCAAATGCGGCTGCAAAATTTGATCCAAATTATTATGCAGTAGCTTATCCGGATGTAGTGGCTGTACTGGGAACAGAGGCGCAGGCTTTGTACAATCATTATCTTGTGTATGGAATGAAAGAAGGGCGGCTCCCATACGAAGGAGCAGCTCCCGGTGCGGCTGTAGATGGAACATTGGAAGTTCGTGGTGTAATTTCGGAAGATTCTCAATTGATCCCTGTAAATGAACTTGCAAATTTATCAAGCCTGAGAAAAAAATTGACAGACGAAGAATTGAATCAGGCATATAATGCTGCGGCCGAAATTGTAAAACCATATTTAAATGCGTCAAAAGAAGATCAGCTTAAAGAAATAGCATATTCTCTGCGCGTATTGTTTGAATCAGGAATGTCATATTCTATGTCTGATCCGCATTACAATGATCCTTACGGATATTTTGTAACAGGTGTGGCATCATGTGCAGGATGTACACGTGCGACAGGATTATGCCTGAATATGCTTGGAATTCCTTACGAGCATGTAAACGAAAATCAATATACACATCAGTGGTGCAGAGTGGAAATTGATGGGGTTTATTGGATTTGTGATGCATTCGGATTATACTGCGGCCCGGAACCGGCGCCATATGTACACCCTTATTTATAAATCAGGAAGCTAAGATGAGTTCTATGGGCTTCTTTTTTAGAAAGGGGATTGGATATGTTTAGCGTTAAAGAGAATCATCTGGAAAGTCTGGTTAATCAAGAGTATGTCTTTATTTGCCAGTTAGGGCAAATGGAAGTTGAGGTTAACCATATCATCAGAAATTTTGCATATCACGGTGCGGGGAGAGAGAGGTGTCTGGGAAGATTAAAGGCAGTAAACAATAGTATTAACAGCAGCCAAAGAAAAATGGAGATGATGAGGGAAGCATTATCTGAAGGAATAAGGAGGTACCGGGATACAGAGAAGCGAATTTGCGAAAATGCAGAGGCTGACAGATTTCGATATGGGGCGGTAAACGGCAATGGAGTATCAACTGCAGGCAGTAGTATGGGCAGTATGGGAGCGCGCGGAAACAATAAAAACCGAACATTAGGCGATTCACTTTACTCAAGCATAAAAGCATTTTTGAAGTATAAAGAAAAGTTCGAAAAGGATAAAGGCGCAGGGCTTGGCGGAGCGGTTATGTCTTATGCGAAGGATTTGCAGAATTTTTTCAATGAAAAGAGCGGAGCAGAATTCTTTGATCTGACAAAATCCAGTTCAAAACTTTGGAATGCTTATTATAAATACCTTTTAAAAAATGATGACAAAGGATTACTGAAAAAGCAGTGGGGGAAAAAGGCGGCGGGAGTCAGTCTGGCGGGAAGTCTCATGGGACTTATCTCAACTGTCTGTGATGTGAGTGGAAAGGAGAATGATACTTTTTTTAAAAGATGGGGCAATTTAACCGATGTGCTGAAAGATGGAACCGATGTTGTGAAAGATGGGTATGAATTGTGGCATTATGAAGAACTGTTAAATAATAAAAACGGACTTCACTCTGCAGCAGGCAAGTACGCAATTCTGGCAAAAACAGCATTTAGTGTGGCGGGGCAGACAGGCAGGAGTATTAAGAAATACAATGCGGATGGACACTGGAGTGCAGATGATACAGCGCGTACTATGACTGAAATTTCAGTGGCAGGATTAGAGACAATGGTATCAGGTTTGACCTTTGGTATCATATCGGCAGATACTTTTGGGACAAGCACGGAAAAAATTGCCACAGATATTGAAAATACTGCTACAGGATTAGGACGCTGGGCGGGAGAATATATTGCTGCTCATGAAGATATGAGAAAACGGTGGAAAAAAGGCTGTAAGCTAGAGCAGGTAGGGCTTGTCTATGAAGCAATGTTTAGAAATGCATTTTCAGCAATAGGCGAGCTTGTGAAGCGTAGTATTTAACTAGGAGGATTGTAATGGGAGATTTATTGCCGGTTGGAAGCGTAGTTATGCTGGAAGGCGGAAGCAAAAAGACAGTTATTATGGGGATCTTACAGTTTAACTTAGAGGAACAGGATAAATTATACGACTATCTGGGAGTGCCATATCCAGAGGGATATATGGGAAGTGGAAGCAGTTATTTTTTTAATCATGACAGTATTGCCGAGATTTTTTTCAGAGGCTATGAGAATCAGGAACGGCAGGATATGTTAGCGATATTGGAAAAAATCCGGCAAGGAGCGGAAGAAATAGTCGAGAAGGAAAGCTTTTAGGTATAGTGGGCTAAAAATGAAAGATTTATTAGATTTTATCATTATCATAGCGATTATAAATGTCTTATTTATTTGCCTTATGCTTCTGAAATTTCTGGTAAAGAGAAGAAGCAAAAATAAAGAATTATATCAGGCAGCAGCCGACAGGACACGTGATGAAAATCTGAATAAGGTGATATTGAATGAACATTATATCAAAGAGGATAACAAACTGGTAAAAGCTCCTTACGAGGTTGACTATGGAAATGGAAGCAGCGAAAAGCCGGGGAGGAAAAATGCGAAATTATCCAAGAACAAAATATCTGTTATGCTTCAGCTGGTTGAGAATACGGAGCTGTCAACCAGAAAGTTTATACTAAATCCGGCGAAAAAAATTAGGATTGGCAGTGGATTTACAGATAATGATATTGTGGTATCCGATAGCGACATTGAAGAACACCAGTGTGAAATTTTCCTTGTGCAAGGGAAAATTTATATCAAAAATATTGGAAATAAAGCCAGAACTATTATCAGAAGAAAAAAGGAACAGGTAATAGTTGACAGCAAAGGAATACGCCTTTTGACAGGAGATATAGTACTGACCGGAAAGGTTACTTATGAAGTCACGATTATTTGAAAGTTACACGTAGAGAAAGGGGCATGACAATATAAATGGGTATAGTTCTTTCGGTACATAGCGTCAAGGCATTTCGTGAGTATTTGCTTCCGGCAGTGAGTAATATGGATTATTCAATTGTTTTAAGCAGAGATATTTTCAGGCTGGAAAAGGATGTGGAATTATATCTGGAAACAATTGAAGGAAACTGGTTTTTCTCTGAAACAGAGGATTACATTCTGGAAGAAGCAAGAAAAAAGACAGATTACTTTGGACGGGTAATAAAGGATAAGGATCTTCTTACGATTATCCTGCAGGGGAACGAACGGCTTTCCATTATGATAGAGGAAACAGACAGTTCGTTTGCCGTATTTGAAAAGTACAATATGGAAGCTTGTGAAACGGTCACGATTGGCAAAGGAGAGGAAAATGATATCCGGTATGACAGGTTAAACCTGGTTTCAAAAAATCATTCTGTAATCCATAGAAATGGAAGTAACTATATTTTAGAGGATACAAGCGCAAATGGCGTTTTTGTCAATTCTGTCAGAATTGCAGGAAAAAAGCAATTGGAATTTGGGGACAGTATTAACATTTTTGGACTGTCCATGATTTTTCTGAATCACATACTTGCCGTCAACAGCTATGAAGAAAATGTTTCCGTCTGTGGAGAGCGGTTGAAAAAATATGATTTCAAAGTAAAAACAGAATCGGAAAAGACAAGGGAGAATGTCGATAAAAAGAATTTTTATCATCGTTCCCCAAGGCAAATATACAAGCTGTCAGAGGATACCGTTGAAATTGAGGCTCCGCCTCAGCCAGGGAAGTTGGAGAAAAAACCTCTGGGTATGTTGATAGGCCCTTCCCTCACTATGGCGCTGCCAATGCTGCTTGGAAGCGGGCTTGCCATCTACAGTACAAGGGTAAGCGGCAGCAGCGGAAGCGCTTTCATGTATACAGGATTGATTACGGCTATTTCATCAGCAGTAATTGGAACCATATGGACTTTAGTGAATCTGGGTTTTGAACAGAAAAAGAGGAGGAAAGAGGAGCTGCACAGATTTGAGGCATATGGGGAGTATTTAATTAAATGTGCAAATGACATTAAGGAAAAATATGAGAAGAACGCAGAGAGTTTGCGGATGATGTATTTGTCCGCCGAGGAATGCACCAGGTTTGACGAAGACAATAATATGCTTTGGAATAGAAATATGGATCATAAGGATTTCTTATGTCACAGACTGGGAATTGGCGATGTGCCTTTTCAGGTGACAATCACGATTCCTCGTGATCGCTTTACTTTGATAAATGATTCTTTAGCTGAAAAACCAAAGATGATCCGGCAAAGTTATAAGACGCTGCATGATGTACCGATTTGTATAGATTTGCTGAAACATCGTCTGGTAGGTGTAATTGGAGGTGAGAAGAAGCAGGGGGCGGTGGAAGTCATGCACGCATTGGCAGCACAAATAGCTGCGGCTAACTGCTACACAGATGTTAAAATGGCCTTTATTTATGAAGGTGGTAAAGATGAGAGCGAAAGCTGGGAATATATGAAATGGTTTCCTCATGTATGGTCTGAGGACAGGAAAACCCGATATATTGCGAGAAATAAATCGGAAACAGGAGATATACTGTACGAGATTACAAACTCACTGAGAATCCGTGTGGAAAACGAACCTTCCGATAAAAAGAGATTGCTCAAACCCCACTATGTTTTGTTTGTGTCAAACCCTGAATTATTGGAGGGAGAACTAATCAGTAAATATATTTATGATGAAAATGAAAATCCGGGCATTACTACGATTTTTCTGGTGGATTGTTATGAACAACTGCCGAATGCATGTAGCTATATTATCCGGAATGATGCATATTTTCAGGGGATTTATGATATTGCAGATGATATGGATGAAAAAATATCTATTCAATTTGATAAATTATCAGACTTGCAATTAGAACAGCTGGCAAGAAAATTGTCAAATATAGAGGTGAATGAAAGTGAAATAGGAGGCGATATCCCGACCGCTCTCTCATTCTTTGATATGTATGGGGTGGATAATTTGGATGAATTTCATGTCTTAGACAGATGGCGGAAAAACCGCACCTATGATAGCATGAAAGCTTTGATTGGGCAAAAAGCAGGAGGCGCGGCATGGTATTTGGATATCCATGAAAAGTACCACGGCCCCCATGGATTGATAGCGGGGACTACCGGATCGGGAAAGAGCGAAACGCTGCAGACCTATATTTTATCATTAGCACTAAATTTCAGCCCTGATGATGTAGGCTTTTTCCTCATTGATTATAAAGGCGGAGGAATGGCGAATTTGTTTGAAAAACTTCCCCATATGATAGGACAGATTTCAAATCTTTCAGGAAATCAGGTAAAACGCGCTATGGTTGCAATCAAAAGCGAAAACAGAAGGCGCCAGCAGATTTTTAACGAGTATGGCGTTAACAATATAAATCTATACACAAGACTGTATAAAAATAAAGAGGCTTCTGTCCCAATCCCTCATATGTTTATTGTAATTGATGAATTCGCTGAATTAAAAAGAGAAGAACCGGATTTCATGCGTGAGCTCATCAGCGTGGCGCAGGTTGGACGAAGCCTTGGAGTTCATCTGATTCTGGCAACACAAAAGCCCAGCGGAACGGTAGATGATAATATTTGGAGTAATTCCAAATTCCGTCTTTGTCTGCGCGTTCAGGACAGACAGGACAGCAATGATATGCTTCACAGACCGGACGCGGCATATATTACACAGGCGGGTCGTTGTTACATGCAGGTAGGTAATGATGAATTATTTGAGCTTTTTCAGTCAGGCTTTAGTGGGGCGGTATATGAAGAAAACAGTGGGCAGAGAAAGACCTTGGTTGCACAGATGCTTTCACTGACAGGCAAAACGGAACTGATAGGGAAACGAAGGAAAGCGCCCGGGAAAAAGGCAGTTCAGGAAAGGACGCAGCTAGATGCCGTAGTGGATTATTTGAAAGAGATGGCTGAAAAAAACGGCTATACACATATGCTGCAGTTATGGCTTCCTGTTCTTCCGGTAAATTTGTATCTGGGACAGCTGGAGGGGTATAAGAGCTGGTCTGATGTAGAGATGTGGCAGCAGAATAAGAAGGAGTGGGATTTGGAGGCGCCTATAGGCTTATATGATAATCCTGCCAGCCAGGCGCAGGGTACAGTTAAATTGAGCCTGTCGCAGAATGGACATCATGCTGTTATTGGCACGGTTGCCAGCGGAAAAAGTACTTTCCTTCAAACATTTGTTTTGGCCATGGTTTCACGGTACAGTCCGGAAAATATCAATATTTATGCGATTGATTTCAGCGCTAAAATGCTTTCTGCTTTTGAAAAAATGCCTCATGTAGGAGGAATCATCTACGAGAATGAGAATGACAAATTGGATAAATTTTTCAATATGCTGGATAAGATTCTGGAGGAGAGAAAGCAGCTTTTCCGGGGCGGAAATTATAGCCAATATGTCAGGGTAAATGGGATTATTCTTCCGGCGGTTTTGCTGGTTATTGATAATTACGCGAATTTTAAAGCCAAAACGAACAATGTGTATGAGGATGTGATTTTGCAGCTTTCGAAAGATGGCGTGAATTATGGAATTTTTTTGATTATTACAGCCGGCGGATTTGGCGCATTGGAAATCCCTATCAGGATAGGGGATAATCTGCGGACAGTTATATGCCTTGAGATGAATGATAAATATCAATACGCAGAGGCCTTAAGAATGGCGCATATTGAAACACTTCCGGAGGTTAATATCAAGGGAAGGGGGCTTGTAAAGATAGGGGAGGAAACCCTGGAATTCCAGACAGCTCTTGCATGTGAAGGGGAGGATGATTTCAGGAGAATGGAAAAAATACAGGCATTGTCCGAACAGATGCACAGAGCCTGGAATGGCAAAGCGGCCAGACCGATACCTGAGATACCGAAACATCCACTTTGGCAGGAATTTGTGCAGATGGAGGAGACGGTGAAGCTTTTAGCGGATGACAGACATTTGCCGATTGGCTATAACTTTAAAAATGCAGCGCCATATGGCGTGGATTTAAGCAGAAATTATTGCTATTTGGCTGCCGGGAAGGCAAGAAGCGGTAAATCAAATTTGATGAAAGTGCTGCTCTGCGGTGCAGATAAAAAAGGTGGGAAAATAGTTATCATTGATTTTGGAGGAGAATTTACTTATCTCACAGAAGAATTAAATGCCGTACATATAGATAACGATAAAGAACTTTTCCAATTCTTTTCGGCATTGGTTCCCGATTTCCGAGAAAGGAATGAGCGTAAAAAAGAGTGTATTCGAAAAGGAATGTCTGATGAGGAAATTTATGTACAGATGAGACAATTTGAACCGTTATATCTATTCCTTCCTGATTTCGCAGATTTTATTCAACATGTAACGCATAGCGGGCCGGGAAATGATGCACAGCCTTTTATAGAAAATCTTTTGGATAAGGGGAGCCTTCACAATGTATTCTGGTTTGCCTGCTATAACTATGAAGATTCGTCTAAAGTAGCAGGAACCAAATTGTATGACTATTTCCTGAAATATAAAACGGGGATCCACTTTGGAGGTAATGTAGCGGCGCAGCGGATTTTTAATTTTGACTATCTTTCTTATACAGAACAGAACAAATCATTAAAACCGGGCGTTGCGATGCTGCCGTCAAATGAGGAGGAAGATGTAAGAAAGGTGATAATCCCTCTGCTTAAGGCGTGATATGCAGGAAACAGAAAATCAAAATTTTTAACCACGAGATTTGTGTCTGCGAGCTTTTTGTTACAAATTTGTTATGCATAGGAGCAGCGCAGAAATGGAGATAAAGATGATACTTGTAGATGTATTTGTGCCGTCTGTAAATAATGTGTATGATTTTCGACTGGATGAGAAAACACCGGTTCAGAATGTGATTGAGGAAATATGTGAATTAATTGAGATGAAGGAGCATTGCAATCTTATGGGAGATATAGGAAGTATGATGTTATGCTGCCAAAAGCGTGGACGTATTCTGCCCGGATATTGTACTCTTTCGGAATGTGGTATCAATACAGGCAGCAGCCTGATTCTTGTTTAGAATGTATTTTATTTTAGCTTGCTTTGTAAGGAGGGAGAATATGGCGGAGATTACGGTAGATACGGCAGCCATGGCCGGAGATATACAGGAGCTGCAGAATGCGCTTTCGAAAGCGCGCAGACAATTGGGAGAAATGTTTGAGCAGATAGCGGAGCTGGATACAATGTGGGACGGACCGGCAAATCAGGAGTTTAACAGGCAATTTTCTAATGACTATGAGAATTCTAAGGAATTGTGCAATACGGTAGAGTCTATTATCCAATGTATACAGTATGCAAAGGAACAATATAATATATGCGAAAATGAAGTAAATGGAATTGTAGCATCAATCAATATTTAGAAGAAATGAAGGTGAAAGCTGTGGCGATTATTGGAGAAGTCAGAGTTAAGGTTTCAACAGAAGTTTTGCGTGATAAAGCGCAGAATGTAACAAATAGTATCAAAAATATGGGAAACTGCTTTTCGGAGCTGGAAAGTATTATAAATAGAACAGTATATTATTGGATTGGAGATGCAGCAGAGCAGCATAGAAGAATCTACAGGGAACAGCGTGAGAGCATAGATGAAATGATGAAGCGATTAAAGGAGCATCCCCAGGATCTGCTTACGATATCGCAGAACTACGATCTTGCAGAAAAACAGACTGCAGAGATGAGTAACAGACTCCCGGGAAATATCATTGAATAGGAGAATAGATTGAAAAATCAGCCTGACAGCCGATTTTATCAATCACAATTTTGCGCTTAGCCCAAATATGCGGGCGGTTGGAAGCATGGAGGATTAGCGTGAAGAAAAGTTCTAAGTCTCACGCAGGAGAATGCCCAAAATACGGGCATTCTCCCAACGGATTTAAGTTGCTGTAAAGCAGCAACATGGAGGTTAGCATGGCGACAAAAGCAAGTATTGAGTTTGATTTTAGAAAGGTAATGAATCAGGCAGAGCAGATTGATGGGATAGCAAATCAGCTGGACCATTTGTCAGGAAATAGATTTGACAGTATTATGCAGGAAATTTCGGCCAACTGGAAGGGAGACAGCGCTTCTCTTTATGTGAGCAAGGGAGAAAGTCTGCAGGGGAATATGAACGACACGGTAAGCGAACTGCGCAGCATCGCTTCTGATATCCGTTTAATAGCAAAGCGTCTGTACATAGCAGAAATGGCAGCGCTTGCAGTAGCGCAAAATAGGGAATATTAAGTTTCTCCAAAAGGAGTGTAATATTTTAAAACAATAAATATCAAAAATAGGAGGAAAAGATATGGCACTTATTCGAGTAACAGCAAGAGAATTGAGGGCAAAGGCATCAGAACTGAGAGGATTGAATGGACAGTTCAAATCTCAGGTGGGAACTTTGGAATCCCAGGAGCAGTCATTGGCCGGTATGTGGGAAGGGGAAGCTAAAAATGCATTCCATACGGCGTTTCATAATGACAAAACACAGATGGATAATTTCCAAAGTTTGATGGAGCAGTATTGTGTGGCATTGGAAAATATTGCGGCTAAATATGAGATGGCGGAGGCACAGAATACGGAAACAGCGGCAACAAGAACATATTAAAAAGTGATGCGTTTGGATAAGGAAGGAGAAAGCATATGGAAGGATATTTAAAAGTAACACCGGAAAAATTAATCAGCACATCAGGAGAATTTCAGCAGTCGGGTTCCAGAATTAGAAACCTGACACGGGAAATGATTAATATTGTAGACAGTTTGCGGTCAGTATGGGAAGGAGAAGCGGCAAGTGCATACAACACAAAGTTCCATCAGCTTGATGACGATATGGAAAGAATGCACAGAATGATTGAGGAGCATGTAAAAGATCTGACGGAGATGGCACGGCAATATCAGTTGGCGGAAACATCTAATATAGAATTTGGCAACGCACTTGCAGGGGACGTAATTTCATAATTTACGAAAGCGGATATGGAGTTTTCCCTGCAGCGTAGCTGTGGGGAAAGACTTCATCTTATATATAGTTTTCCGTCAAAAGGCGCGGGGGGATATATGGCAGAATTTTCTGTAAAAACAGTTCAAATTAGAGGAATGGCAGATGAAGAGAAAAAAATAGAAAGCGAATTAAATAATATTGAGAATGCCGTACAAAGCATCAGTAACAATCTAAGCTTTAAAACAGCATCGAAAAGTCGTATAGAAGCAAGACTGAAAGGAATAGCAGGCAGGATTGGCGAGAGCAAAAGAGGAATACAGGGGATGCACTTTGCCCTTCTTGGCGTGGTAAATGATTATGAAAAGACAGAAGCGCGTATCTGTGAACATGCAGGCGGTATTTTAGCATATGAAATACAAAACGATGAAAATTCCGGACAGACGAAATATGGACAGATTGACAGTCAGCAGAATAAAGCAGGGACATTTTTTACAATCCCCAATCTGTTAACGGGAGGTATCAGGGAGTCAATTGAAAATTTGGAGGAAGATATAATAGATAAGACCGGATTTAACGCCTCATCGAAAACAAATGGTGCCTATTATTCGGAAAAAATCCAATGTGAGTATGGGAGTGCAGGAGTTACCATCCTTGGATATGAAGCGTATACAAATGCGGAAGGAGGCATTTTTACAAAAGACGAGGAAAGTAATCTATTATTTAATCCGCATATCAGTGCAAAAATGGGAGCAAGCTTTTCTGTATTGAATGCGGAGGGAACTTATGCAACTGGCGATAATATGCTGGGAACAGATGTAAGCGGGCAGGTAACGGTAGGAAAGGCTTCAGGTGAAGTTGAAGCGTCAGCATCATTTCGGGATAGTAACGGAAACATTAATCCTCACGCAAAGCTGGATGCAAGTGTGGAACTGATTCTCATTAATGCGAAAGCGCAGGCAGGAGTAACCGTGCTGGGGACAAAGGCGGAAGTAAAGGGAAGCGTCAACATTGGCGTGGGAGCCCATGCAAATCTGGAAATTGGAGATGGGAAGATTGTCTGTGATATAGGAGCATCTCTTGGTATAGGGGGAAGTATCAGCATTGCCATTGATTATGGAGGCACTGTGGATGCGATAAAGGATATTGCAAACAGCGCGCTGGATATTGCGAAGGGTGTATATGATAAGTTAAAATTCTGGTAGATGTTAATGTTTGCTTTAAAATAGGAGGAAAGATATGTTTACAGGAGTATTGCCAATCGGTTCAGTCGTATTATTAAAAAACAGTACAAAAAAACTTATGATTATCGGGTTTGCACAGGTATCTGCAAGTAATCCTGACAAAGTGTATGATTATGTGGGATGCGTTTTCCCGGAAGGTTTTATAGGGCCGGATCAGACCTTTTTATTTGATTCACAGCAGATTGATAAGATTTTTGCGGTAGGATATCAGGATGAGGAACAGATGAGCTTTAAAATACGTGTGGATGAGGCATTGTCTGAAATCAGGAGAAAAGAAAGTGAAAAACAGGACAAAAAAGAAGAGTAAAATATGGCTGGCTGCTATAGAAATTATTCTATTGTGCCTGCTGCCTGCAAAGAGCATTTATGCAGCAGAAGAGGCGGAAACTTTGGAAGTCTTTACAGGCGATTTAGAAGTTTCCGTTTATGTAAAGGGGATTGAGAGCGGCAGCGGGTTATCAGTGCAGATCGGGACGGCGGCATGCGAGGATATAGAGGTAACCGGAATAGACGAAAAGGAAGTCCCCATGAGGACGCTGGTGATGCTTGATAATTCGATTTCCATCCCTGAAAAGGCAAGAGACCGGATAGCGGAAGTATTGCAGAATTTAACAGCAGACAGACTTGTGGGGGAAGAAATAGCCATAACTGTTTTCAGTGAGGATATTACTTGGCTGACAGACTATACGAGTGATTATTCTACTCTTAGGTCAGCCGTCGAGAAAATTAGTTATCAGGATCAGGAGACTTATTTGACAGACGTCCTTTATGATTTACTTTTGTCAGGCCGGATAGCTGGCGAGGATGCGGTATATAACAGAATTATTGTTATATCAGATGGTGTGGATAATAAGTCGATTGGATATACGAAGGAGGAGCTGTACACATTTTTAAGAGAGAATCCGATTCCGGTATATACGCTTGGCGTTGGAACAGGAAAAAATAATGAACAATTGGAAAATATGTTTTCCATATCCAGAATTACTAAAGCAGAAAGCTTTCTTTTAGATGAATTGGAAAATACGTTGGATGTCAATTCAATCTTGAATGAGGATAGGGATATTTTAGAGATAAAGATAAAGCCGGACGCCGAGCTTTTAGATGGTACAAGAAAATCTGTCAAACTTGATTTCGGATCAGGGCAAAGCCTTACAACAGAAATAAATATGCCGCAACAGGAAAATGTGGACAAGCCGCCAAAAGAGACCGAGCAGCCAACTCCCATTAAGCAGCCGGAAACAGGTGATACGGCGAAGCAGTCAATACAGCAGGAAAAACAGGGGATTGGCTTAGCTGTATTACTTATGATAATACTGGCAGCTTTGATGATAGGGGCAGGAATCATTTTTCTGGTAATCTTCTTTTATAAAAAGAAAAAGAAAGATAAGACGTTCGAGACAATAACAGAGGATGCGCTTTCAGAATTGGTAAACGCTGAAAACACAAAATATGAAAAGACAGAGATTGTAGGGATGAACCGGAAAAATAAGGATGGCGATACATTCATGATCTGGGATTCCGATGCTTCATACAATATTGTACTGACAGATGTAGATTCACCTTATAAAACATTTCAAGTACCTATTGCCAGTTCTGTTGTGATAGGAAGAAAAGAAGGGATAAGTGATATTGTTATCAATTATGACAGAACAGTTTCGGGAAAACACTGCCGGATTGATTTGAAGAATGGGCGCTTTTTTATTGTTGATTTACAATCGGCAAATAAAACATTTGTAAATAATAGTGAAATTTTATCTGAAACAGAATTGTTTTCGGGGGATATTTTAAAACTTGGAAATGTAAAATTGAAGTTTGAAGTGCGTTAGGACTGAGATTTATGGAATATGTAGGAATCAGTGAAACCGGATTGGTCAGGGAAATGAATCAGGATGCTATTTTGATGCATGCCGATACGTGTGCGGGGTTTTTTGCAGTGGCGGATGGAATGGGAGGACACAGCCATGGGGAATGGGCGAGTCGTCACATCATTATGGAATTGGAGGTATGGTGGAAACAGTTCCGGGCAACTTCATATGAAAATGATTTCAGAAGAATGACAGTATCCATAAAGCAGGCGGTAGATCAAGCTAACAGGGAAATTTATACAACTTATAATCGGATGACAATCTGCGGTTCTACAATAGCTGTTCTGTTTTTATATCAGAATCAATATTGCATTTTATATGCTGGCGACAGCCGGGTATATCAATATCAGGGAAACGAACTGACCCTTCTGACAATTGATGAAACATGGGAAAACCAAGCCGGATTGAGTCCGGAGGAAAGAAAAGATTTCCTAAATCCGAATTATGGGAAATTGGTTAATGCCATAGGAACACGGGAAACAATGCGTTGCAGGATACTGACAGGGGTATGGGAGGATGATAGTCTTTTTCTGCTCTGTACAGATGGGCTTTATAAGTTCTGCACAAATAAAGAGTTAAAGTACTATATGAAAAAAAGCCGGAAAGCAGATAATCTTGGAAATATCTGTAATCAGATACGGGATACTGTGTACCGGAATGGAGCAGGGGACAATGTATCGTATATTATTGTCCGATAACTGAGCAATACCTGGCCGGAATATTTGATTGTCAAATGATTTTTGAAATAGCAGATAGGGAGATAATAAAGTGAAAGAAAAAAAGCAAATAATTATTAAGGTGTTTACCAGCGGTTTTATCATATTTATCAGCTTATATTTTCTGCAACGGCTTCTGCTCCCTAAGTATGCATCAGAAATTGTGGAAGGCGCCATGATTGCGGAATACTATCAGGAAGAAAAAAATCATGATGTGATTTTTATCGGAGACTGTGAAGTATATGAGAATTTTTCTCCGCAGGTACTTTGGGATGATTTCGGGATCAACAGCTATATCAGAGGCAGTGCGCAGCAATTGATCTGGCAGTCCTATTATATTCTGGAGGACACACTCCGCTATGAAATCCCCAAAGTAGTTATTTTTAATGTACAGTCCATGCAGTTTGATAAACCGGACAAAGAAGCTTATAACAGAATGACGATTGACGGTATGAGATGGTCTCTTTCTAAACTAGGAGCAATTGAAGCCTCCATGACAGATAAAGAAAGCTGCCTGGAGTATATATTTCCCGCCCTGCGTTATCATTCCAGATGGAATGATATTACATCTGAAGATTGGGAGTATATGTTTGATACACCCAGGGTATCCCATAATGGATACTATATGAGGGTTGATACGAAGGCAGCGAAAGATGTGCCGGAAGGAAAACCGCTGGCGGATTATAGATTTGGAGAGGTGGATTATGAATATCTGGACAGACTTACAAAACTTTGTAAAGTCAACAATATTGAGCTGATTCTTATAAAAGCGCCTTCACTTTATCCATATTGGTATGGGCAATGGGAAAAGCAGATAGAAAATTATGCGAAAGAGAATGAGCTTTTATATATTAATTTTCTGGAGCTGACAGAGGAAACCGGGCTGAATTTTGACACGGATACTTATGATGGCGGATTGCATATGAATTTATCCGGTGCAGAAAAAATAACAAGATATTTGGGCGAAATTTTGATGCAGGAAACAAAGCTTGAGGACAGGCGCGATGAAGATTCACTGACTGTTATGTGGGATAAAAAACGTGAAAGATATAAAGCGGACAGGGAAGAACAATACAGGGAATTTGAAAATAGGGAAGATACCGCACAAAGCGAAATTGAAATGACCGCAAAAAAAGCTGTTGATGAAAAAACGGAAGAGCCGGCAATGCAGGACGGTGGAGGTATAGAGAAAGAGAAGGATTACAAAGGTTATGTGTTTATCTATCATGATGCTGTGATTGAAATAAATGCCGAAGCAGCTCCAATCCTTAAAAAGCTTGGAAAATCAAATTCTTATTTTGAGGCAGCCAGCTGTGCCTTTAACGGGTTGGATAAGATGTATACATATAATAGCTTTGAATTGGATACTTATCCGGTGGATGATAAGGATTACGTTTCCATGATTTTGTTTAAAGATGATTCCATTTCCACTGCGGAAGGGGTGGGTATCGGAGATCCGGCGGAAAAAGTAACAGAGATTTATGGAGGTGATCTGATAAAAGGAAATGGAATGTCTGTGTATGAAAAAGATGGTATGAAGCTTTGCTTTATTGTCGAGGAGGGAAATGTTTCTTCAATAGAGTATCAAACGGCTGTGCTGGATGATTAATGTAAAATGAAAATTTTTGGTTAGTATTTTTTTGGTAAATAAACTGTGATTATGGTTAGAAAGGCAGGAGACATGGAAAGATTATTGAATATTTTAAGCGATATGCATCCGGATGTGGATTTTGAGGTACAGGAAAATTTAATCAAGGAAGGAATTTTGGATTCTTTCGATATAGTGACATTGGTTACGGAAATTACGGAGGAATTTGACGTAATGATCAGAGCCAGAGATATAACACCCGAAAATTTTAATTCCGCTAAGGCGCTATATGCCTTGATTCAAAGGCTGGAAGAAGAATAGCAGGTATCGGAGGGAGATATGCTTTTTACATCATATGCGTTTTTGGGGTTTATGATATTGCTGCTTATTGCCTATTATCTGATCCCGGGAAAATTCCAGTGGCAACTGTTACTAGTATTTAGTTACTGGTTTTATTTCCTTGCTGATTTTCGATATCTGTTTTATATCCTCATAACAACGGCAACAATATATTGGACAACTGTCGGTATTGATAAGAACAGGGAAAAGCAGGGAGCATATTTAAGGGAACATAAAGAAGAAATGTCCAAAGAGGAAAAGAAAAGCTATAAAAGCAGTCAGAAAAAAATCTGTCGCAGACTGCTTATAGCATGCCTTCTTCTGAATTTGGGGATCTTGGCGGTAGTGAAATACGGAAATTTTTTCATTGCTAATATGAACGGCTTATTTTCGGTTTTCGGCAAAACGAGTCAATTATCGTTTGTGAATCTTATCATGCCGCTTGGAATCTCTTTTTATACTTTTCAAGCAATCGGATATTTAATTGATGTCTACCAGGAGACGGTGGAGGTCGAAAAAAATCCTTTTAAACTTGCGCTTTTTATTTCCTTTTTCCCACAGCTTATGCAAGGCCCCATCAGCCGATACGGTGATTTGTCGGAAACTCTCTATGGAGAGCATAAATTTGATATAAGAGCGGTGAACCGCGGCCTTCAGAGAGTATTGTGGGGGTATTTTAAGAAGCTGGTGATTGCAGACAGGATTTTGACTGCTGTCAGTACAATCACAGGTGATACGGAGGCCTATAGCGGTGCATACATATTTGTGGGAATGCTGCTTTATACGATAGAGCTGTATGCGGACTTTACGGGGGGAATTGATATTACTATTGGGATTGCGGAGACTTTAGGGATTGTTGTACAGGAGAACTTTAACCGCCCGTATTTTTCAAAATCTCTTAAGGAATATTGGAGAAGATGGCATATTTCTATGTGTGCATGGTTTAGAAGTTATGTATTCTATCCTGTTTCCGCTAGTAAAACACTTCAAAAATTTTCCGGTTTTTCCCGTAAACATTTTGGAGAAAAAATGGGAAGAAGGCTTCCGGTATATGTGGCTTCTTTTGTTGTCTGGCTGGCCACAGGGATATGGCATGGAGCAAGCTGGAATTTTGTAGTATGGGGATTAGCGAACTGGTTTGTCCTAATGGTTTCTGAAGAATTGGAGCCATACTATGGTAAATTCCATGAGCGATATGCAAATGTCGGACAGAAGAAAGCATATAAGGTATTTCAGATTGGCAGGACTTTCCTGCTGGTATGTTGTCTGAATCTTTTTGACTGTTACAGTAGTGTGGTAGATACGTTGCGAATGACGGGGTCAATGTTTACAGCCGGGAATTGGAATATTCTGTGGAATGGTGCATTGTTTGACATAGGCTTAACTGTTGTTGATTATGGCATTTTAGCTGGTGGGGTAATTCTCATGATTATAGTGAGTCTTATACAACGCAATGGTAGTGTGAGAGAAAAGATAGCATTACGTCCTTATCCGGTGAAATTTATTGTATGGTACGGACTGTTTTTAGCAGTATTTCTGATGGGAATTTACGGAATTGGATATGATGCCAGCCAGTTTATTTATAACCGTTTTTAAAAAGAGTTATGAGGAATTTTAGAATCAGGAGGTCAATAATGAGACTGAAAATTCAGGATTTCATATTTATAAATAGGAAAAAAATGATTGGAATTGCAACAGGTTTAATGATAATTGTGTTTACATTAATGATTGGAAACCGTGTCTACAGTGCGGCTCCTGAAAATAAATTGTCCAGACAGCTTGATTTAGGAAATAAGTATCTGGAGGATCATGAATATAAGGCAGCAGCTGTGGCATTCGAAAACGCAATTGCAATTGATGAGAAATGTATGGAAGCGTATGTAGGAGGCATAGAAGCATATCTTCTGATGGATGATAAGGATGCATTGTTAACATTTTATGACAGAGCATTGTCGGCAGTTTCAGATTTGGATGCAGGTACTGCCGGGCAAAAGACAGACTTTGTTGTTGAAATTTATCTGGCATCAGACAGAGTGTATAGTGATGACTGGGAAATGAAAATAAGAGTGCTGGAAGAAGGATGGAATATTACTGAAAATGTGGAAATAAAAGAAATGCTGATAGTGAAATATCTGGATATAGCGGAAGAAAAATCCGTAGCAGAAGATTATGAGAGTGGGTTAGAGTGTTTTGACAGACTCTTAAAATTGGCAGCAGAGGATGAAAGAGTTTTGGAAACACTGGGGAGGTGCCTTAGTGTCTATCTGGAATGTATGGTGAAAGAGAAAAATTATGATGAAGTCAGGAGACTGGCTGGGAAATATAAAGAGATAGTAACCAATATAGATTTTAATGCGATATTAAAACAGATGGAGGAACAGGCGTCTTGGGAGAAAGAGGCAGCTCTACGTGAAGAAGAAAAGCGGAAAGAGCAGGAAGATAAGGGGCATGATGAGGTACCACAGGACATAGAGGAAGAAGATACGGTAATTGAAGAAAATGAAGTGTCAGCAGTGGATAATGCATTACAGGGAGGTACTTGGGTGGACGACTTATATCAGAAGATACTTTCGGAAGATGCGGATGCAGTATTTGCCATAATGGAGGAACCGGATCTTAGAGAGAGATGTGAAGCATATCAGTATTCAGATGATGAATATGGTACAAGGATGTATAGGTTGTTGACATCAGATGGAAATATCTTTTGGGCCTTAGGGGGAACAGACAGAGATGATATTTTTAATATATCATGTTCTCCGGATTTGGATCCTTTTGACTATGATATAGGTGTGATGGAGGATACGGAATATAAGTTTTTGATTATAGATGGTGAAAGGATGCAGATAGGCGTGATTGGGGGTATTCCTATAGATTAATACTAACGGAGGATAAGAATTATGTGTGCAATCTGCGGAATTTTCAATATTAAAAATACAAAAAAAATAGCCCCATCCATTGTAGCAAACATGCTCAAAACCATCAGGCACCGTGGACCGGATGGCAGTGATATCTTCCTGTCAGAAGAAATTGCGCTGGGATTCAATCGCCTTAGCTTTCTGGATTTACAAGGAGGTATGCAGCCTATTTGGAACGAGGATAAATCAATTGTTATGGTCTGTAATGGAGAAATTTTCAATTTCGCAGAACTTCGTACGGACCTGGCGGCAAGAGGGCACCGTTTTCGAACAAAGACGGACGTAGAAGTAATCCTACATCTTTACGAGGAATGTGGAACAGATTTTCCGAAACAGCTTAATGGGCAGTTCGCTATTGCGTTGTATGATTACCGGAAAAAACAGTTATTTCTTGTTCGTGATCAAACAGGCATTGCACCATTATTCTATACGATAGTAGATGGGAGAATCGTATTTGCTTCTGAAATTAAGGCAATTTTGGAATATCCTGCAGTGGAGCGAAAGCTAAATCTTAAGGCGGTAGATCAGTTGATGAACTTTCCGGGGATAGTTTCACCTACGACATTTTTTAAGGGGATTTATTCTCTGCAATGTGGACATATGTTGCAAATTGAAATGGATGATGAGATTCGTGATATTGAATATTGGGATTTAATTTATGATGTGGAAGAAGACAGAGGGGAAATATATTATGTGGAAAAGTTGAGAGAACTACTGAAGGAATCCATTTCAAGACGTCTGGTGGCGGATGTGCCAATCGGCTTTTATATTTCCGGAGGTTTGGACAGCTCTATTGTAGCCTGTTATATCGGTAAATTTTTGCTGAATAGCTATTATTCCTTTTCAGCGGAAATTGGAGAGAGTGAGTTAGATGAGAGCCATTTTCAAAATATTATCAAAGAGTATGTTCATTCCAACCATTATAGTACAAAGGTGGCGGAAGAAGAAATATGGGAGAATCTGGAAGATGTTATTTATCATGCCGAAGGGGCGGTAAAGGAAAGTTATGATGTGGCAGCCTATTTACTTTCGGAACTTGTGAGCCATTCTCCGGCAAAAGCTGTTTTAACAGGACAGGGGTCAGATGAATTTTTCTGCGGCTATGCAGGTTATATGGTAGACCAATTTCGAAATATGCGAAAAGCGGAAATGACAAAAGCAGAGCGTGAAGTCAACGAACGGTTATGGGGAGATCCATATTTCCGATATGAACGTAACCATCCGCAGATTCGTAAGCTGCACAATCAGATATACAATGAAGATATTAGGGGAGAGCTGCAGAAGTTTTCGGCTTTAGTTAAGAGCCCGATTAATGTGGAACGTCTAAAAGGACTGAGTACTCAGAAGCGTCGTTCGTACATAGATTATAAACTCAGACTTTCGGATCATTTATTGGGAGAACATGGAGACAGAATGTTTTTCTCGCATTCTGTTGAAGGAAGACATCCGTTTTTGGATTTAGAGCTTTTGACATTCGTGACACAGATTCCGGACAAGTATAAGCTGAATGGCGTGAATGAAAAGTATATTTTGAAAAAAGCCGGAGAAGGAGTTGTGCCAAAGGAGATTTTAAAAAGAAAGAAATTTCCTTTTCAGGCTCCGGGAATGTCATCAATGGTATCGCAACCCGGTGTTATGGAATATATAACTGAGGAAAAGATAAGAAAATACAATATATTTGATCCCGGATGCGTAGCAGAAATGAAAAAAAGGTACAGTCAGAAGGATTTTAAGCTGATGGGTGCATATGAAATAGATTATTTGATGATAGTGATGACAGTTACAATGCTGTGTGAAAAGTTTCGCCTCTCTGTGTGATGATTGATCAGTGTAGGAAAATTTTGATGGATACAATAGCAATACATAGACGGTGAGTATATTTTGTGCATGCATGGATAGTGGCATAACAGTTCGGATGAAAGGATATGAAAGATTGGTAGAATGATGAGTGAGGAGCCTACAGGAGAGACATTTGAAAAAGCAATATCAAAAACAGCAATATTAAAAACAATAATATCAAAAGTCACAAAAAAGAGAATGATTATTATTTTTACCTTCATTATTATTCTGTGCGCTGTAGTTACAGCCGGGTTTTGTGAATATAACAGTGTTTACCATGCGCGTACCATAGAAGCGGGAATGGGTTTTAGCGCAAAAGATTTCCAGAAGGATAGAAATAGCAGCGGTTACTTTACGACCGACAGCGATATTGTTGACGAGTCAGTACCGGGTGAATATATCATGCGGCTTAGAAAAGGCTGGTTTGTACATAAAGTGAAGGTTGAGGTAGTAGATACAATACCGCCATCGGGTGTTCCTAAATCGGTCAGTCTGGAAATCAATAAAAGTTGTGATGCGGCTGAATTTGTAGAAAGAATTGAGGATGCAACAGCGGTGGAAGTGTCCTACCTGGAAGAACCGGATTTTTCCAGAGGAGGAAAACAGGAAGTAAAACTTCTTTTGACGGATGCAGGAGGAAATACAGCAGAGCTTACCTCAGAGATGTTCATATCACAGGTGGTAGAAGAATTGTATGTAGAGGCAGGCAGCGGTATGCCAAAGCTCTCTGATTTTGTGATAGAGGGAGAAAAAGCGGGATTTAAAACGGCAATGAGCACAATCAATTATGACAGGCCGGCAGAGCGGACAGTGGAAGTTTTAGTAGACGGGCTTATGTATAAAACGCATATGCATATTGTGGATACAACTCCGCCAAAGGCCAGATTACAGAATATTTCCAGCTTTACTACGATTCCCAGAAAGCCGGAGGATTTTATTGTATCAATAAATGATGTAACAGAAGTGGGAGTGTCTTTTGTAAAAGAGCCTGATTTGACATTTGTGGGAGAACAGGAAATACAGATTCGTTTGGTAGATGAGGGAGAAAATGAAGTAATTGAGACAGCCCGTCTGACACTTCGGGAGGATACGGAACCTCCGGTTATTACAGGAGCGGAGGCTTTGAATGTATTTATAGGAAATACAGTGTCTTATAAAAAAAATATTGTTGTAGAGGATAATTGTCCGGAAGGCCTTGAGCTCACGGTTGATAACAGCGCTGTAGATTTGACACAGGCAGGTGAATATCCTGTTATCTATACTGCTACTGATTATGCAGGTAACAGTTCAAGCGTTACGGTGACAATAACAGTACGCCCACAGGTTTATGATCCAAATGAAGTAAATGCTATGGCGGATGCCGTACTTGCCAATATTCTGACAGATGGAATGTCTCCTATGGAAAGAGCGCAGGCAATTTTTAATTATGTGACAAAACATATTACCTATATCAGCGATTCCGATAAAAGTAATCCGGTAAAGGCGGCATATGAGGGGCTTAATGATAGAAAAGGCGACTGTTATGTGTATGCATCGACTGCGAAGGTACTGTTGACAAGAGCAGGTATCACAAACATGGATATTGCCAAAATTCCTGCTAAGACATTACATTACTGGAATCTGGTTGATTTGGGGGAGGGCTGGTTTCATTTTGATACGACTCCAAGAAAAGATCATCCGACTATTTTTATGTGGACAGATGCACAATTAATGGATTATTCGGCCAAGCATCATAATTCGCATAATTATGACCATGACAGTTATCCGACAGTAAATTGATATTTGCGCCAATGCACAATTAGCGGGTTGTTGGAAATATAGAGGATTAAAATGAAAAAATTAGGAATTATTGGTGGCCTTGGACCCATGGCAACAGCGTATTTTTTAGAGCTTATAACACAAATGAGTGATGCAATTACTGATCAGGAGCATATGGAAATTTATGTGATAAGTAAACCTTCCATACCGGACAGAACGAATTACATATTAGGTCGTAGCAGCCAATCTCCTGTGGTAGAAATGTCTGCGACCGGGGCAGAACTTAAATCATTGGGAGCGGAGCTTTTGGCAATGCCGTGTGTGACAGGCCATTATTTTTATCAGGAAGTTGAAAGGAATGTCGGACTCCCTATGATAAACGCAGTGAAAGAAACAGTAGATTATCTTTGGGATAGAAATATCAAACGGGCTGGCATTTTGGCAACGGAGGGAACAATTAAAAGCGGGCTTTTTCAATGCCTTATGGAAGAAAAGAAAATGAAATGTATCGTACCTGATGAAGCTGAGCAGAAAAAGTTGATGGTCATTATTTATAAAGATCTCAAGGCGGGTAAAAGGGTTCATTTGGATAACTTTAAAATAATAGCAAAGAAGCTCAGGCAGCAGGGGGCGGAGGTTATTTTGCTGGCTTGTACAGAATTATCGCTGCTTAAAAGAGATTATCAGCTTGGGAAAGGATATCTGGATGTGATGGAGGTACTGGCTGCAAAGGCAGTGGATATTTGTAATCAACTAAAACCGGAATACAGAGAGCTTATTACATGATAGAAACATTTGAGATTATGAAATATTAATAAGAAAGGTCAGACAAAGCTTACGGTATGCGGAGGTATAAGGATGCAGAATAATGTACTGGATTATTTGAAAGATACAGTTTTAAAAAAGCCTGATAAAAGTGCGTTTTCTGATGGAACCGATTCACTTTCTTTTCTTGAGGTTTACAGTCAGAGCAGGGCGGTTGGCACATGGCTTTATAAGAAGGATATTTATAAAAAACCGGTTGTAGTTTTTATGAATAAACATCCGAAAACAGTGACGGCCTTTTTGGGAGTGATAACAGGGGGATGCTTCTATATTCCGGTGGATTTGGAAATGCCGGCCATGCGGATAGAATTGATTATACAGAATGTAGATGCAAAGGTAATGATTTGTGACAACAATACGGCTGCTGCTGCGGCAGAATTAAATTTTTCCGGTGAGATTGTGCTCTATGATGATTTATGTGAGACGACAGTTGAGGATGAGTCGCTAAAACAGATTCACGATAAAGCGCTTGATACGGATTTAATTTATGTCGTGTTCACATCCGGTTCAACCGGCATACCCAAAGGTGTGACAGGCTGCCACAGGAGTGCGATTGATTATACGGAACAGCTTTCAGAGATATTGAGATTTGGTGAAGATACGATATTTGGAAATCAGGCACCGCTGTATTTTGATGCCTGTATGAAAGAAATTTATCCGACACTGAAATTTGGAGCGACCACCTACCTGATTCCCAGGAATTTATTTCTTTTTCCAGTAAAGCTGGTAGAATTTTTAAATCAATACCAAATCAACACTCTGTGCTGGGTAGTTTCAGCGTTGACGATGATATCTGCATTTGGAGCATTTGAAAATCTTGTGCCGGAATATTTGCGGACAGTCGCCTTTGTAGGAGAGGTATTTCCGGTCAGACAATTTAACAGATGGAAAAAGGCTCTGCCAGAGGTCGATTATGTCAATCTTTACGGACCCACAGAAGGGACAGGAGTCTGTTGCTATTATCGCGTGGACCGGGAGTTTGCAGCAGGAGAAGTACTGCCGGTTGGCAGATCGTTTAAAAATACGGAGATTCTCCTGTTAAACGACAGGAATGAAAGAGCGGCGGATGGCGAAGAAGGCGAAATATGTATCCGCGGCACTTGTCTTTCTCATGGATATTATAATGACAGAGAGAGAACGAAGAAAGCTTTTGTTCAGAATCCTCTAAATCAAATGTATCCTGAAATGATATACAGAACAGGAGATATTGGACGTTATAATGATAGAGGAGAACTGGTATTTGTTTCAAGGAAGGATTTCCAGATTAAGCATATGGGACACCGAATTGAACTGGAGGAAATAGAGGTTTATGTGAACGCTATTGAAGATGTTGATATGGCAGGGTGTATTTTTGATAATAAAAAGAAAAAAATAATGCTTTATTATGTGGGGAAAATTTCAGAGAAGGATTTAACAATAACGATTAAAAACAAGGTGCCGAGATATATGGTTCCTAATGCTGTTTATAAAATAGAAGGAATGCCTTTTACTCCTAATGGGAAAGTGGATAGGAAAGCATTGGAGAAAATAAACTGAGAAAATATGATATTTAGCTGGCGATTATTTATGTTTGGAGGAAAACAAATGAAAAAGTTTGAGCATAAGAAGAACATGATTTTAGGAAGTATTATAATTGCAGTCATAGTAATATTGACTATAGCATTCATGCAGGTAAATTCAAATGAAAATAAGATTAATAGACTGTTGGATTTGGGGCAGAAGTATTTGGAAGATTCGGAATATGAAGAGGCTGTAACGGTATTTGACCAGGTAATAGCGATTGAGCCCAAATGCGAACAGGCTTATATGGGAAAGGCTCAAGCACAATATTCATTAGGAGAATATGAGGATGCTATAGATACTTTAACAGTGGGGATAAGTATGGTGAATGACAGTACTGCACTGGAGGAATTTTTGCAGAAAATATTAGATGAACTATCAGAAGGGAATGAGCAGGAAGAAGAAACTGTTTCTGTGGAGGCGGAAGAAGCCGGAGAGGAATCGGCTCCTTTGTTGTTAAATTATACAAGTATCACTCGCAGCATAAATACGGAAGAACCTGTGATACAGCTGGAAGTGATAGGAGGCAGTCCGGAAGAAAAGTATACTTGGGAAAGCACCAATCAGGAATGTGCTTCGGTGTCGGAAACAGGTACCGTAACCTGTTTGCCGACAGCAGGATATAGCAGCATAATTGTTAAAGGATCGAAAGGAAGGCAGGATAAATGTTTGGTACATATTTTTGATTCAAGTCAGTCAAATGAGAATGAGAGTAAAACAGTAAGGATTCCTATGGAGGATAGGGAAGAAGAATATTTTCAAATTTCTCTTTTTGAAGAAGAAGGACATGAAAAGGCAAAAGTTGTAAACCCTTTCCTGCCAAATTATGTTTACTATTCCGGAGACATTATTATTCCGAATCAGTTAAATTATAATGGGGAGGAAATTCAAATTACAGGAATATCAGGAAGTGCGTTTGCCTGGTGTAATACGATGAAAAGTATTTCTATTCCGGAGTCTGTAGAAAACCCGGCGAATAATGAACATCCTGGGAGTCCTTTTATTCACTGCTTAGAATTAGAGAAAATAAATGTGGACGAAAATAATGCATTTTTGAAATCAGTAGATGGCGTACTTTATTCTAAGGATGGAAAAGAATTAATATCCTATCCGGCTGCAAGAAGTGGAAATAGTTATACGATACCTAAAGAGGTTGAAAAAGTATGGGGAGGCGCATTTACAGGCTGCAAAAATCTGGAAGAAATACAGGTGGAAGATGGAAACAAAAACTACGAGTCGATAGACGGCGTGCTTGTGCATAAGGGGTGGGAATGGGCTATAGAAGCGTATCCTATTGGAAAGAAAGCCTCCCGCTATGTAATACCGGAAAATATAACAGCTATTTATGGAGACGCCTTTTACATGAGTGAACTGGAAGAGGTAAACTTTGGGAATGTTGGAATTATTAGTTCCGAATGTTTTGGACAGTGCAGTAAATTAAAAAAAATTGAAGGAGGACCTGCAACCCAATCAATAGCTATTTCTATGAAACAATTAAATTCTAGTGAGGGAATAGCAATTGTCGGAATTGGGACAATGGAAAACTTAGAGTATTTAAGCTTAACTATATTTGAAGGCTGTAATGTAGATGACATTATAGATACTGAAGAAGTAAAAAAATTAGAAAAATTAGAAACATACGAGGTGAATGTGGAAAGAAAGGGCTCGTGAATTGTTGGCAAAAGGGGACAAAAACGTGATTATATAGATATAAAGGGCAACAAGAAAACGGGCTGTGGTTATACGGTCAGATAGATTAGGTATGATTTTTAATTCAGAGTGTAAAGTATAATTAGTATGTGGTTATGTTAGACAGATTGAAAGAAAATGTGAATAACAAAAGTATATTTGTTCATAGAAAAAAAATAAACAACACGATATTGCATAGATATTTATGGCTTGCGATGTACTTGCTAATCTTACTGGATATGGGTGGGTTAAAGCCTCATACCGTTTATTTTATGTGCTTTATGTCGTTGTTATATATACTCTATATCTTTAGAAAATCAGGCTACCTGTTTTTAGATTGCGAGCAGTGCTTTGCCTGTAAATGTCTGATCGTGTTTGGAGGAATTTTATCTGTCTTTGTAGGAATAGATAGAGGGGAAAGTGTATTTGGGCTCATTCGATTAAGTACAATATTGATTGCAGGGATTGCGATTCATCAGCTAGGAGAAGATGATAAAAATTTTTTTCTTAGAAAAATTCCTATATTAGGAATGATGCTTATTGCAGGATGTATTTTTCATAGATTTACTTTTTTTAAAGGATGGATTTCGGCCGGAGGAAGGCTTAACGGAGCTTTTGAATACTCTAACACACTGGCTTTATTTTTACTTCTCGGGATTATTTCGGCGGAGCACCTTTACAGGAAAGAGAAAAGGGCAATACAGCTCATTTTAGTAATAGGGATACTTGGCACGGGAAGCCGTACAGTTTTTTCGGTGTTATGTGGATATTTGTTTTTCTATTTTATTAAGTACAAAGGAAAAAATAAATATATTTTACTGGCTTTTTTAATTGTAATTGGCTCAGTCTGTCTTATTACTGTTTTAGGTGTAAATTTGTATGGTATAAATAGGTTTTTAAAAATAAATATTCATGCCAGTACTTTTCAGGGAAGATTGCTTTACTGGGAGGATGCGGTAAGAATGCTGGCAAAGCGTCCGGCGGGCTTGGGGTACATGGGTTATTTTTATTTTCAACAGTCGGAACAGACGGGTGTATACAGCGTAAGGTTTGTACATAACGAATGGCTTCAATGGCTGCTGGATTACGGAATATTGTCAGGAATTAGCTTGTTTATATACCTATACCTGAAATGTAGACAAAGCCCAATGTCTGTGCCGGATAAAGAACTGTTATGTGTAATAGGTGTCTGTAGTTTTTTTGATTTCCATCTTCAATTTTTTGCTATCGTATTTATTGTTTTATTGTTAATTCCGAAAGGAGATATGATTTGGAGAAGTAAGTGGAGGAGAAAAAGAAAAGGATGGAGGCGGGGTTTACCGATTGTAACAGGATTGCTCTTTTGTTTATGTGTAACAGTCGGGATAGCGGAATATTATGCCAATAGGGAAGACTATAGACAGGCTGTAAAATGGAATCCTTTTTCTGCGCAGTATAAACAAGAGTATTTATTACAGTCGGAGGATTTGGATACAGCAAATATTTATGCAGATAAGCTGTTAAGAGAAAATCAATATTTATATGCAGCTTACATGATTAAATCTAATGCAGCAGCTAAAAATGGACATTTGCATGATTTTATTACAAACAGGCGTCAGGTTTTAAAACTTAGAAAATATAAAATAAGTGAGTATGAAGATTATTTTAAAATTTTGTTCAACTGGTATTTAGACGCATCTGAACAAAAGAATGTGGCGGAGATGGAGGAATGCCTTGCCGCAATGGAAGAAATTCCTGCATTAATAATGAAGGTAAAGAAAGAAACAAGTTTTCGTGCATATTGTATACAGGAAAAACCTGATTTGTCATTTGATCAGGAGTATATTTGTTTAATGAGAGCATTATCAGGAACTCGTTAAATTAATGGAAAAGGAATGGAGAAATTATGAAATTTGAACAGGTTTGTCAATCACTTTATGCTTTTTTTTCACAAAATCGTATCATCAGGGCAATTCTGCCATATGCAGCGCCTCTTATGTTTTTATTAGAAGGTATACACTTTGTGGGTATGTTCATTTGGCTGGGGAGCGCTGTTAATATAATTAGTTATTTAGGCTTTTTCTTTATGATTCTTTTGATACTTACTCTGTGTGAATTTAAAATTGCGGCTGTTGGGCTTAGTATCTATGCCGCACAATATTTATATAATATACTCAGCAATATTTTAACGAGCCGCAGGATGGAGTGGGGTTCTGTTATATATCTGATAATATATATATTTTTTGCATATCAGAGCTATAAAAAATCATTGCAGATTAACGAATAGATGGATGAAACAGGAGGCAGGAGATAAATGTCAGGCAGGATGAATATAAAAGCTAAAATAAAAAATGCAGTACAGATAGTTGCTGATAATAGTTTAAAGAGGACAGAGATTATAAAATTAAATGTAGAAACCAGTAATTTGTTTCAGGAACAGCAAAAGATATTTTGCAAAATTGGAGAATATGTTACAGATCAGGGCATGCTGGGGGGAGATGAAGTCATTTCAAATTTGAAGGAGGAAATTGCTCGAATCAAGGAAAATATAGAGAAAAATCAGGAAAAAGTAAAAGAAATCCGGGGAATTAAAATCTGCTCTACTTGTAGCGTAGAAGTATCTGTAAACAAAAAAATTTGTCCCGGATGCGGAGCAAAAATTTTAGATATTAATGAGAAGAAAGATAGATAAAAAGGAAGACGAATGGGGATAAGGATGAACAAAACAAAGCAGAAAAAGTTAATGCTGGCAAAAGGAATGGCAGTAACGATTTTTATTATGATATTTCTTGTATATCTTGTGCTCCTTTTTGGGAATGCGGGGGAGAAAAAACTGAATGCACTTTTGGATTTAGGTAATAAATATCTAAATGATATGGACTATGAGAGTGCGGCTGTAACTTTCGATCAAGCGATTACGATTGATCCTAAATGCGAGGAAGCATATTGGGGCAAGGCAAGTGCCCAATTCGCAATGGGACAATACGAGGAGGCGATTGCAACTTTAGAGGAAGGAATTTCAAATGTAGAAGGCAGTTCTCGCCTGACAGAATTTTTACAGCAAATATTAGCCGAATATATCGGCGCAAGTGTATGGGATACGGATAATATAAATGTTGAAGTCAAAGAGGCGCAGGCAGAAAATATACTTCTAAATTATTCAACGATAGTACGTTTTGTAGATACAGAGGATCCTGAAATACAGATGGAAGTGCTGGGAGATGAAGGAAATGGAGAAAACTATACATGGGTGAGCTCTAACACGGATTGTGTTTCCGTATCCAAAACGGGAAACATCACTTGTAAGCAGGTGGAGGGGTATGCATATATTTACGCACAAAAAGGTAATAGCAAGAGTAATGAATGTGTGGTTATTATATGCACACCGGATTATGGGAATGAATCTGAGACTATGTCGGTCAAGGCGGATGAAAAAAAACAGGATTATACTGTAACCATGGAAAAGGGAGAAGATGGGGAAAGAGCAGTGATTGACGTTTTAGGGAAAAATATCTACTATTCTGGAGACATTGTAATCCCGGAAAGACTTCAGATAGGAGAGAAGGAAGTGACTATTACAGGAATATCTTATAGTGCATTTCGCTGGAGCGACAAACTGGATAGTATTTACATACCAGCTACTGTAAAAGGTTTTGGGACAGACCAAAACGAAATGCAGGAAAATAGAATAGATAATCCATTCTATTTCTGTAAGAAACTGGAAAATATTGAGGTGGATGAAGAAAATGAGTTTCTAAAAGATGAAGATGGAGTTCTCTATTCCAAAGATGGAACAATCCTGTATGCTTATCCGGCCGGAAAGAAGGGGGATAGATATACAATACCAAAAGAGGTAGAGAGAGTATGCACGGGGGCATTTTTAGGATGTGAAAATTTAAAGGAAATACTAGTGGAGACAGGAAATCAGCACTATGAAGCAATTGATGGCGTACTCATCGAAAAAGAAACAAACTATTTGGTTGTCTATCCGATTGGCAGTGAAGCGACAAGCTATATAGTACCTGACGAAGTCAGGGGCATTTCTGCAGATGCATTTTATGGCAGCAGTCTGGAAGAAGTTGACTGTAGCTCAGTGGAAGAAATCTTTGATACGAGCTTTAAAGAATGTAAGATGTTAAAGCGAATAAAAGGTGGAGAAAATACCACGCGTATTTACTGGATGGATGGTAAGAGTGAGAGTGTGGAATTTACCGGTATTGATACAATGAAAAAGCTGAGTCAGTTCCGATTTAAAGCATCGGCAACACAGAATTTCAGTGATTTTGCCGCTTTAGAATCTTTAATGACATTGCGTATTGATGCTGCCGGGCAATCACTGAATTTAGAATCGATTGGCAAAATTCCGGCTTTATCTGAGTTTGAACTTAACCATGCCGATGGAATAAGAGATTTTTCATGGATATCAGATATGGAGAGTTTGAAGTATTTAAGAGTAGATGTAGAGAAGGGGGTTAAGGAAGAAACTATTTTGAAGGAAATCAAAAATCTTAAAAATCTTGAGTCGCTATATATTTCAAAGTTTGAAAATTTAACGGATTTATCCTGGTTAGAGGAAATGAAATCTTTAAATATAATTAACCTTAAAGCTGAAGAATTTTCCGTTACAGATTTATCATCACTTCTTACTCTTGAGAATCTAAGTCATGTTAATATTACCAGTCTTTCTTCGGATAGAAATGAATTGGGAGAGGATGTAAAACGGCAGATTGAAGAAATGAAAACCCGGAAACCGGAAATAGATATACATATTTGGGATTGGGAATGAAAAAGCAGGTAAATGGGGGAAAATATGTCAATATTAGCAAAAGGTACGATATTAGAGCAAACATATGAAATTATAGAGGAAATTGGTTCAGGAGGGGGAGGAATCGTCTATAAGGCCAGGCATTTAAGATTACAGACGGATGTGGTCGTTAAAAAGATTAAAGAGGAAGTGAAGGGAAAGGTTAAACTGCGCCAGGAAGCAGACATTTTGAAAAATCTGAAACATCCATATCTCCCCAGAGTTTACGACTTTATTGAAACAGAAGATGATGTATATACGGTAATGGATTTTATCTACGGAGAAAATCTGGATGACGCTGTAAAGAAACATGGAAAATTTTCACAGAAGCAGGTGCGGAAATGGGCGGAACAGCTTGGGGAAGCATTAGAGTACCTGCATAGCCAGAAGCCGCCTATTATTCACAGCGATATTAAACCGGCCAATATTATGCTGACGCAGGAAGGCGATATTTGCCTGATTGATTTTAATATTTCTCTTGCCATGGGCGGTACAATGAAAGAGGCAGTGGGAATAAGTGTCGGATTCTCACCGCCGGAACAGTATCGCAATTATGCATTATATGAAAAAATAACACAAAATTATACAGAAAGGCAATCATCTGCCGTATCAAAGAACAAAGTCGCAGAATCATTGGCAATGATGAAAGAAAGACAGGATAAGATTCGGTCAGGAACCGAAGATGATGTAACGGAGGTTTTAGCGGTTGTAGCAGATGATGGGACAGAAATCTTGTCTGGGAAACAGGCACAGGAACAAAGAAATAATATCTCCGTGAAAATGTTGTCTGAATATATTCAGTTTATTGGAAGGGGAATTGATGAACGTTCAGATATTTACAGCTTGGGGGCCACCCTTTATTATTTATTGACTGGAACAGAACTGTCGCCAATCTTTGGGCAGAGCACTCCGATTGAAGAAACAAAGGCTGTCAGCGAAGGATTCATATTGATTTTAAATAAGATGATGAGGCCTAATCCGGAAAAGCGTTATCAAAATGGTGGACAATTTTTAAGAGCAATTAGAAATTGTTATAAATTGGATTATCGATATATCAGTATGCATAGGATTCAGATGAGCATGCAAATGATGTCATTTATCTGTTTACTTGCAGGAATCTTGCTTCTGTTCATAGGCCAGTCCAAGAGACATAAGGAACAGGATAGCGCTTACTATGGATTTTTACAGCAAGCTGTTGAAACAATGAATCAATACAAATTTGAAGATGCAAAGGAGCAGTTAGAAAGCGCGAAGGATATTTCTGAGACTCGAATAGATGCATATGAGGAAGAAATCCATTTGCTGTATTTGAGTGAGAAATATGAAGAATGCATTTCAACGGGTGAAAAATATATTAATACGATACCGTTTATAGTAGAATCAGAGGAAGAAAAAGAGCAATTTGGCAATATCTATTATCTGGTAGGAAACGCTTATTTTGAGATGCAGGATTATGCAAATGCAGTCATGTTTCTTGCGAATGCAATTGAATATTTCCCTGGGAACGGATCCTTTTATAGGGACTATGCAGTTTCCCTGGCTAAAACAGGACAAATTGAAAAAGCAGAGATGGCATTACAGAAAGGAATAGAATCAGGTCTGACACAAGATTCTGTTTGCATGGTACAGGGGGAGATCGCACAGGTGAAAGGAGCCTATGAGAAAGCAGCAGAATATTTAAGGCAGACCATTGACATGACAGAAGATGTACAAATGAAAAAAAGAGCTGTCTTTTTATGTGTAGATGCATACAAGACAATCGGAGACAAAATGGTGGATGAAGAAATCTCACTTTTGGAACAGTACATCAATCAATTTGAGGGCGGCGGCAATTTGCCCATGAGAGAACATCTTGCAGAAGCATATACGCGGAAAGCGAGAACAGATGAGATGCAGGAGAGAGCATACTACGAAAAGGCCCTTGACTTGTTTCTATCAATTTACAAGGAAGGATATATTACTTATCAATTACAGGAAAATATAGCAATTCTTTACGAAAATATGCAGCAATTTGACAGGGCAGAAGATGCGCTATTGATAATGGCTGATGAATATCCGGAGCGTTACGAAACATATAAAAGACTGGCTTTTCTAGAAGCAGACAGGCAGCAGACAAAAGAAAATACGGACAGAGATTATGCGAAGATGCAGACATATTATGAACAAGCTATAGAAAAATATTCCGGGAAAGAGCAGGATATGGAAATGGAAATGCTGGCTGGGATGATGCAGGAACTGAAGGATGGCGGATGGCTATAAACTGATTACGGAAATACTAATAAGTAAAAGGATTAAGGCAATACTTACAGGGAAAAGGCGAACGATGATGAGTGGAATTATGATAATTGCAGTTGGAATATGCTTGATAGTGCTTTCGGTCATTTTATTTGCTGCCAGCTTGTTTTACAGGAGGACCGCAGGTAATCGGATACAGGAAAGACTAATAGAGGAGTATGGAAAATGAAATTTCTAAATTAGAAATTTTATTTTCTTTAATTATGTGGTAGCTAATTAGTAACGGCTCAGACAGGTCCGCACATTTACGGCGCTCACAGCCGCTAACTTAATGACATTGGTTTCTGAATTGCTACGCGAATTAAGCTAAGGGAAAGAATCATGGGAATTGAATAGAATTTACACCTGAGTTGCAATTTTACATTGCAGCAATCAGTACGCAAAAAAATAGGTGGAAAGATGGCTGTATAAGAACAAAGACAAGCTTTGGATAGCTGCGTTTTGAAAACGCAATAGGGTTTACACTCTCTGCATATTCTGTTATAATTTTTTTGTAATAACCGATTTGGTGATATGAAAAGTCCAGCTAATAAATGTCAATAGAAAAATGAAAAATATTTTCTCCTAAAAAA
>CAJUKV010000015.1 GCA_910587305.1 uncultured Lachnospiraceae bacterium
CCATAAACAGGGAGATTCAGCCATTTTACTTTTTAATAAGTGTTTAAAACGGGATATAAGTCTAGTCTTTTTTTACTCTTTGCTATACTTTTTTTATAACCAGGATAACAGCTTAGTTTGCAAGAATGGAGGATTCTTATGATTGAGTTTCAAGACATTTGTAAAACCTATCGTGTAGCAAAGCGTCAGGCAGGTTTTAAGAATGCCGTAAGGTCACTGTTTTCCCGTGAGTATGAGACCATACGCGCCTTAGACAATGTTAGTTTTTCCATTAAGGACGGAGACATCATAGGGTATATTGGCCCAAACGGCGCCGGGAAGAGTACCACCGTAAAGGTGATGTGCGGTATCCTTACACCGGATTGCGGCATTTGCCGTGTGAATGGGAAAATTCCCTGGAAAGAGCGAACCTCCCATGTAAAGGATATCGGTGTGGTTTTTGGGCAGCGGAGCCAGCTTTGGTGGGACGTACCGGTAATTGACAGTTTTGAACTTTTACGGGATATGTACAGAATAGATGAAAAGCGTTACAGACGCAACTTGGATGAACTCACGTATCTTTTAGATCTTTCCGAACTCTTGAAAACCCCTGCAAGAAATTTGAGCTTAGGGCAGCGGATGCGGTGTGAAATTGCGGCTCCCCTGCTTCATGAGCCCAGGGTTCTTTTTTTGGATGAACCTACCATTGGACTCGATGCCGTATCCAAAATTGCGGTTCGGCAGTTTATCAAAAAAATCAATGCGGAAAAGCGCACAACCATTGTGCTTACCACTCATGACATGCTGGATATCGAGGCTTTGACAGAGCGGGTTTTGTTAATTGGACATGGCAAAATTCTTTTAGACGGAAGTTTGGATGAGCTAAAAAAACACACTTCCACGGATAAGAAAATAACCGTTAAATACACAGGATGCGCCCCTTCCATTTCCCCCGGCATGAAGCTTTTACAGTCTAAGGGAAACCAGCTGACAATCTCTCTTAATCCTCATATTTTGCCGGTGTCCGACGCTATTGCGGCAATCGCCGCGCAGACCGACCTGTTAGACCTTTCCGTTACAGATGTTTCCACCGAAGAAGTGGTGGCAGCCCTTTATAAGGAGTATCAAATATGAAATCTTATTTTTCCCTTTTCCGTATCCGTATGATAAATGGTCTGCAATATCGCGCCGTTGCGGCAGGCTCTATTCTTACCCGGTTTTGCTGGGGATTTATGGAAATTCTGACCTTTTTTGCAATTCATCAATCAGGAGGCAATTTTTCCATGACCTTTTCACAGACTGTCTCCTACATCTGGATACAGCAGGCTTTTATCCTGATGTATAATGTGATTGACGGAGACCAGGAAATCGAAGCTTCCGTTCAAGACGGGTCTATCGCTTATCAGCTGACCCAACCTATGAATTTATATGGGAATTGGTTTACCCAATGTCTGGCTAACAGACTCTCGCCCACTTTGCCAGGCTGTCTGCCGGTACTAATCCTTGCTATGCTGCTTCCCGCCCCATACCGGCTTTCTCTCCCTGCCGCCGCCACAATTTTTCTATTTTTTCTGTCAACTGTGCTGGCTCTTTTCGTCTCCGGCGCTATTGCCATGCTGATGCATATTACCATGTTTTATACCACCTCCCAACGGGGAATGAAAATCATTGGCCGTGCGGTAACCGGCTTTTTTGCAGGCGGTTTGATTCCTCTTCCTTATTTTCCGGAAGCTTTTCAAAAGGTGGTAAGTCTACTGCCCTTTGCGGCAACCCAAAGCACGCCGTTGCTGATTTACAGCGGCGCGTTGACAGGCAGGGACGCCCTGGCAGCCATAGGGCTGCAAATTTTCTGGATAGCTGTTTTGGGCGCTTTGGGATATTACGCTATGGCACGTACCTTAAAACGCGTTGTGGTACAAGGCGGCTAACGAAAGATTGAGAGCCGCCGGCGGGAATGAGGCATTCTCACCGAGTAAAACAGGGTTTGAACCCGGAAAGGAAATCTATCTTATGAAATTTTATTTAAGACTCTTCGGCTTAAATCTGAAAAGCCAGATGCAGTATAAGTTTTCTCTGTTTTTGTCCTGCCTGGGGCAGTTTATTACGGCGTTTACTTCCTTTTTCAGTATTAAGTTCATCTTTATGCGGACGGACGCCGTTGGCGAATTTACCTATGGGCAGGTATTGCTTTGCTTTTCCGTAATAATGCTCTCCTTTTCCATAGGCGAGGCTGTGGGAGGCGGACTGGCGAATTTCCCTCGGATGGTCAATCTTGGTGAATTTGACCGCATATTAACCAGGCCCGGAAATCTTATTTTGCAGGTCATTATTCCCTTTTTTGACTTCACGCGTATAGGACTTCTGGCCCAGGGCGCTATTATGTTAGGGCTGGCAATTCCCAGATGCGGCGTCGCCTGGCGGGCTGACAAAATCATAGGACTGGTGTTGATGATTGTCTGCGGCGCCGTTTTGTTCTTCTGCCTGTTTATGTTTCAGGCGTCCTTTGCCTTTTTTACCATGAACAGTCTGGATTTTTTAAATATTTTCACCTATGGCGCACGAGAGTTTGGCAGATATCCTTTTTCCGTTTATGGGAAAAAGATTCTCCATTTTTTGACCTTTTGTATTCCTTTGGCGCTGATTCAGTATTATCCTTTGCGGTTTTTGATTGACGAAAGGGCCCATCCGGCCGGGATGTTCCTTCCCTGCCTTTCGCTTCTTTTTATTTTGCCGTGCTATGCTTTGTTTCGGTTTGGCATACGCAGGTATAAATCCGCGGGCTCGTAGTCAGGCGTGACCGGACAGCGTAATCAAGCAGGGAAGATTTTCTCCCTGCTCGCCGCGCGGCCCGTGCGCCGTTTTAGCGGCATACTTCCTCTGCACGGGCCTGTGCATCAAACGTCGACACGCTTCGCGAATCGGCTTATTGCATAAAAAAGCTTCGGCAGTTTTGAGAAAAACTGCCGAAGCCTATGTCTTACACTAAAGAACTATCAATCGCTGCCGCGCTTCGCGAGACAGCTTATTGATGAAAAAACAGCTTGAAAAAGTATATTACATTTTTTATTTTTCAATTAAAAGGGGAGGGTTTTGATATAATTTTCTTTCTATTGCCGCCTGTTCTATATCTAATTGTTCCATTACCGCTTCAATACCGCCTCTTTTTGCCTCTCTCCTGATTCGCTCAACAATTTCAAGTTGGACAAAAAGATTGATATTCAATTCTTTTTCATTTGTTGGCATATAGCGTTCACCTCCTCTGTTCATTTGCTGGAGCAGGCGGGAGTCGAACCCGCGTCCAAAGACCTATTCCCTGTCCTTCTACTATCATAGTCGATTATTTCGGGTAAACCCTCATTCCCTCCTGAACCAGGAAACCGACGCCCCGGTTCATTTGGTAGCTTCATGATACGCCCATGGGTGCAAAGCTTAGCCCATGTCGTTTCCTACATAGTCGATGCCCGGTTCCTTATGTGTAGGTGCATAGGGTCGGACAGCTGCCCTTAGGCAGCAAATGCTAAATTATCTTCAGCGTTTATATTTATTTTTGCGATTTGACGCATCGCCTGCGGATAGCTTCTCCAGCTGCAAGATCCCTGTCGAAACCTTTACTACCCCGGATAACTTTATTATAAGGGAAAGCCGCCAAAAATGCAACCTCCTTACGCCCGTAATCTTATCTTCAGCTCCTTTTCCGCCTCACGTCTCTGATCCTTTTTGGCAATATCCTGCCGTTTATCATAGAGCTTTTTGCCTTTGGCAAGGCCAATCTCAATCTTGGCCCTTCCATCGCTGAAATAAACCTGCAGGGGAACGATTGTGTATCCTTTTTCCGAGCTGTCGCCAATCAGCTTTCGGATTTGCTGTTTATGCAAAAGCAGTTTTTTTACCCGCAAAGGATCTTTATTAAAAATATTCCCTTTTTCGTAAGGGCTTATGTGCATACCATAAATAAACGCTTCTCCGTTTTCAAGGCGGATAAACGCCTCCTTGATGCTGCACTTTCCCATCCGCAGGGATTTCACCTCCGTTCCATGCAAAACCAGACCCGCCTCATATTTTTCTTCTATAAAATAATCATGGTATGCTTTTTTGTTGTTTGCCACCAGCTTTTTGTCTTCCTTCGCCATAACCAACTATTCCTTTCCGGATTAACCTTTATTTTACAGCATATTTCCCTTTCACCTGTATATTTTCCTGCCGTTTGTGACAGAACAGGTTAAACCTGATCTTCCTCGGGCGCCCACACGAACTCTATGCTTTTTTGCAGATAATCCACACCATCTACCATAATTCTGATTTTCTGCCCCAGCTTAAAGCTTCTGCCCGTATCCCTTCCCGTCATTTCATAGGCTTCTTCATTATAATAGTAATAATCCCCGACAAGACGGGAGACATGAATCATTCCCTCTACGGTATTTGCCAGCTCCACATAGATTCCCCAGGCCGTAATCCCGGATATCACGCCTTCGTAAATCTCGCCGATTTTGCGCTCCATAAATTGTACTTTTTTCAGCTTTTCCGTCTCCCTCTCGGCTTCGTCGGCCCGGCGTTCCGTCTCGGAAGCATGTTTGGTTATCTCAGGGAGAATTTCATGGTAATGGGCCATCCTCTCTTCCCCCATCCTTCCCCGAAGCTGCTCTTTGATAATCCGGTGAATCTGCAAATCCGGATACCTTCTGATAGGGGATGTAAAATGACAGTAAAACTGGCAAGCCAACCCGAAATGTCCGGTACAGTCTACCCCATACTTAGCCCGCTTCATACTTCGAAGGGTAAGTCTGCTGATTAACGCCTCCTCCTTCGTTCCTTCTATCTTTCCCAAGAGCTTTTGTATTTCTTTGGGATGTATTTCATTGTCTCCGCTTTTTACTTTCACATAGTAGCCGAAATTATTGATAAAGGTTCCCAGCTTTAAAATCTTTTCCGGATCCGGGTAGTCATGGGTTCTGTACACGAAGGGCACTTCCATCCAATAGTAATGCTGCGCCACCGTTTCGTTGGCAACCAGCATGAAATCCTCTATGATTTTCGTGGCGGCGTTCCTCTCATAGGGTTTTATGGAAACCGGACGCCCATTTTCATCCAGGGTAATCTTACTTTCCGGAAAATCAAAATCTATGGAACCCCTTTTTTTTCTTTTTGTTCTTATCAGATCCGCCAGCTCCTTCATCAAAAAGAACATAGGGGTTAATTCTTCAAATTTTTTTAACGCATCCGCATCCTGTTCCAAAATTTTATTCACATCCGTATAGGACATTCTCCGGTCCACACAGATAACCGTTTCCGCGATCTCGTAATCCATCACTTCTCCCTTTTGGTTCAGGGTCATCAGACAGCTTAAGGCGAGCCTGTCCTCGCCCATGTTTAAAGAACAGATTCCATTCGACAGGGTATGAGGCAGCATTGGAATCACCCTGTCCACTAGATAGACGCTGGTTCCACGGTTAAGAGCCTCGTGATCTAAGGCTGAATTTTCCTGTACATAGTTGGCTACATCCGCAATGTGCACGCCTAAGAAATATTTATCCCCTTCTTTTGAAAGACTGACAGCATCGTCCAAATCTTTTGCATCCTCGCCGTCAATGGTTACCATCCGCACCTTCCGCAGATCTTTGCGTCCTTCCATATCCATAGCGCTTACAGGCTTCGCCACACGCGACGCCTGGTTTAGCATCTTTTCCGAAAACTCTATGGGCAGATCAAAGCCCTTTGCAATGGAAAGGATATCCACACCCGGGTCATTTACATGCCCCAATATTTCAATCACCTTTCCCTCCGGCTTATGTTTATTGTCCCCATAGTCGGTTAATTCCACTACCACCTTATGACCTGTGACCGCTCCTTTAGAACGCTCTCCCGGCACGAAAATATCGGAAGTGATTTTGTCATTATCGGGGATTACAAAGCCAAAGCCCCCGGCCCTGTCAAAGGTTCCGACCACCTGCGTAAGACCATGGGAAAGGATAGCGGTGATTTGGGCTTCCTGCCTTTTCCCATGCTGCTCCTTTAAAAGCGCCACCCTTACCTTATCCTTGTGAAAAGCGCCGTTTATATTTTCCTCCGGTATAAAAAGATCCTGCTCACGGCCTTCGATTTCCACAAATCCAAATCCCCTTGGATTGCTGATAAAGGTGCCCTCCAAGCCGGCCGCCGCGCCGTCGCCTTTGCTGTATTTTCCTCTCTTGCTAACCTGAAGCTTCCCTTCTTCCAGCAGTTCTTTCAATAAGTCTTTCAGCTCCTGCCTTTCTTCGGCTTCCACCTGCATAAAAAGGGCCAATTCCTTTTCCTTCATAGGAACATAGAAATCCCCTTCCACCAGCTCACATATCAGTTTTTTTCGCTTATCGCGAATTTCATTTCTATTAATAATCTTGCTCCTTTCATGGCCTGCGAATTTATACAATAAAAACGTATGAGCCAGGCACAAAAAAACGAAAAGGACTAAAAAAGGCATTCTCTTACAAGAATGCCTTTTTTAAATCCTAAAATACATTAAGATTTAAAATTATCGTAAGCGCCATAAAACCAATGGCCAGATACTTGGTAATCTTCACAAGCTTTCCTTCCATAGAACGCCCTTTGTTTTTACCCCAGTATGTTTCCGCCGCACCGCTTATAGCTCCCAATCCTGCCGATTTGCCTTCCTGCATCAAAACCAGTACCGTTAATCCAATACATATCAATATAAAAATCACTTGAAGTACAATTCTCAGTACACCCATCTTTCAAACCTCCTGCATAAAACACCTAACGCCAAACAAAAGTTAGCATAACATATTATGGAATATATTTCAAGTGTTTTATTTTGTTGTTACCCAATATCGGCAGAGCAAATTTTTCCTGTAGCTGTTACTGCTGTGCCGGCGCTGCGCCCTCCGGGGCCGGGGACGCCGCCTCCTGTGCGGGCGCATTTTCCGCAACCGCTTCCGTCAAAATTCCGTCCGGGGTTGTAACGTAAGCTGTGCCCTCAATTTCAACAGCCTGATTTCTTACCAGTGCGCCTGCAGCGTCAAAATAGTAGGGCTGCTTGTCTATCTCGTAAACGCCTGTCACGATATGGCCGTTCGCATCTGCATAGTAGGTCTTATCCGCCGCCGTAAACCAGCCGGTAACCATCTGACCGTTTGCAGGGTCATAATAGTAGCTTCCATCTTCTCTTGCCACCATTCCGGTTGTCATAACGCCCTCAGGGTTAAAGAAATAATTCTGTTTGTCAATCACCACCGCTCCGGTTACCATATGGCCGTCGTCGGGAGAGAGATAATGGCGGCCCTTGGCGTCATCCAAAAAGCCTCTCACCTTACCGCCCGTAGAGGGATCGTAGTAAAATGTCCCGTTTTCAAGGCTTACCCAGCCGTGCTGGCGAATGCCGTCAGCACTGAAAAGATATTCCACATTGTCAATCACCTGTCCGCCTGTGAGCATATGGCCGTCCGTTCTGTCAAAGAAATAGAAATTCCCCTTATCATCGCTGAGCCATTCCCGCTTCATGGTTCCGTTGCTTGAAGGGTCATAAAAATATTTTGCTTCGCCAATGTTCACCCAGCCGGAAGTCTTAATTCCGTCTGTTGTAAAATAGTAGTCTCCGCCGTCAATATGGCACTGGCCTCTTGCAATACTTCCGTCCTGAGGGGACAGATAATAGTCTCCGGTCTGGTCCGTGAACCAGCCTCTTACCAGATTTCCCGCGCCGTCCAAAAAGTATTTCGTGTCATTATACGCTACCCAGCCTTTTTGCATTTTCCAGTTGCTGTAAAAGCGCACGTTGCCGTTATGCTCGATAAAGCCTTCCGGAATAATCAGCTGGCTGTAGTCTTTATACTGATAATTCACATCCACACGTCCGCCGACGCCGCCAACGTTTCCATGGCTGGAATACTGCCAGAAACAGACATTGTTGTTATAATCACAGCTGGAATTGTACTGGGCCACCCATTTATCCCAGCCTGCGTTCGCCATCTTATCTCTGAACATATTGCGGCTGGAATATACCATGGGATAATACCCTGCCGCGTCTATCGTTGTGCAAAAAGCATTTACAATATCGATCAGCTGCTGGTTGGAAAGTCCCTTGTGACATTTATCCTCAATATCAAAAACAATTGGGAAGTTTACGGTGTAGGGCGCTATCCACTGCAAAACCAAATTGGCTTCGTTTACCGCCTGCTCAGGCGTTACCGCATAGGAGTAAAGATATACGCCTGTCTTAAGCCCTGCCGCCTGCGCTCCCGTAATGTTAGCCGCAAACTGCGGATCTACGCCGCTGTTGGTACTTCCCACCTTGATGAAGGTAAATTTCATACCGGACGCCGCTACCTGTCCCCAATTTACCGCGCCATTGTGCTTGGATACGTCGATTCCCTGGGCAATCGCCCCGTTTGACGTCACCGCAAGCGCTTCCCCTGCGGGAGCCATACCTAGCATTGCCACTGTAAGCAGCCCTGCGCAAAATCTGCCAAGGGCTTTTTTCCAATTCTTTTTCATTCGTTCTTTTCCTCTCTCTTCCTGTGTTCCTTACGCATTTTCGTCTGCGTTTTCGCCTGTTATTGTGTATTTTAGCCCCTTCGCCGGACTCTTTGCCTGTGTTTTTCAACCTCTCATTTGCCTTTGTCTTTTCTCTGCCGTTTTTCACAGGCAACTATCCGTCAGCGCACTTTCCGGACAGGGCCATGTTTGCACTATGCCTACTTGCATTATACATACTTGTATTATGCCTATTTGCATTGTACAGATTCTTCTTGCGCATGTCCGCATTATGCCTACCTGCCCGGCTTGTTGCCCGTAAAATTAAATTTTATTAAAAGGCTCCTTGTAGGCCGCAACTGTCCCCAGCTCCTCCTCTATGCGCAAAAGCTGATTGTACTTGGCAACGCGGTCACTTCTGCAGGGCGCGCCTGTCTTAATCTGGCCCGCATTGACCGCCACGGAAAGGTCTGCGATGAAGGTGTCCTCCGTCTCCCCCGAGCGATGGGAAATAACCGCCTTGTATCCGTTTTTCTGTGCCATTTCAATTGCTTCCATGGCCTCTGAAACCGTACCGATCTGGTTGACTTTCACTAGAATTGCATTTGCCACTTGAAGCTTTATTCCCGCGTCCAGCCTCTTGGTGTTGGTTACAAATAAGTCGTCTCCCACCAGCTGAATTTTATCTCCCAGCCTTTGTGTCAGAGCTTTCCAACCGTCCCAATCGTCCTCCGCTAATCCGTCCTCAATAGAAAGGATTGGATACTTGGAAATCAAATCTTCATAATAAGCAATCATTTCAGACGTATCACGCACGATCTCTTTTCCCTTCAGGGCGCTTTCCCCGGGGAAATGATACATGCCTGTTTTCTCATTGTATAATTCGCTTGATGCTACGTCAAGTGCAATTTTAATATCCTGACCTGGAAAATAATTGCTTTTTTCAATTGCCGCCACAATCAAATCAAGCACGGCCTCCGCGTCCGGCAAGTCCGGCGCAAATCCTCCCTCGTCTCCAACGCTGGTGGTTAAACCCTTTTCCTCTAAAATTTTTTTCAGGAAATGATAGATTTCCGCACAGATCCGCAAGCCCTCCGCAAAGCTTTCCGCCTGCACCGGCATAATCATAAATTCCTGAAAATCCACCGTATTAGCCGCATGTCTTCCGCCATTTAAAATGTTCATCATGGGGACCGGCATTAATCTGGTATAAGCGCCGCCCAAATACTGATAAAGGGGAATGTTAAGGGACTTGGCCGCCGCCCTGGCAACCGCCATGGAAACCGCAAGGGTCGCATTTGCCCCGAGATTTCCTTTGTTGTCCGTACCGTCCGTTTCAATCAGGATACGGTCAATCTCCACCTGGTTTAACCCGTTCCTTCCGGAAATAGCTTCCTTAATCTTTGTGTTAATGTTGCTCACCGCCTTTTTCACACCAAGGCCAAAATATCGGGTCTCCGCATCCCGCAGTTCCACCGCCTCAAAACGCCCTGTGCTGGCTCCTGACGGCACGCAGGCTCGTCCGCCGTATCGTTTGCCCGTCATGGTGTCTGTCAGGGTAACCTCCGCCTCAACCGTCGGGTTCCCTCTCGAGTCCAGAATCTCCCTGCCGTGTATATTGGTAATCTGCATATATGTTTTCATTCCAAAAGCCTCCTAAACAAAAATTTTATAAGTATTGTATCCGCTTTTGTAACTTGGTATACTATCTTTGGTTCTGCTTTCAATATTATTTACGGAGGTTTTCAGGCCATGAACCGAATATCACAGTTGATAAAAGAAAAAGCTTTCCATTTGAATACGGCTTTCGCTTCTAACGCAAAGCTGCTCTCTCAAAAAGACTTTCTTTGTATGTTTATTTTCATTTATCTGTTCACCCTGCTGGCTTTTTACCGGCTGGGAAATAATTACGCTCCTTCCACCAGCTACGGCGCAGATTCGGATAACCGGGACATTGTGCTTGATTTTGGAGAATATTTGGATGTTGGATCTATTTCCATCTTTCTTGGGAATTTAAACACAAGACATTTTTCCATATCCGCCTTCAACGAGGTGACCGGAGCCTGGGAAATATGTAATGGAGATACCATTGCGGAATCTGTTTTTGCATGGAATAAAATAGACGTCAATTACCGGCTGCGCTATCTTGGAATCGTTTCCACCGACGACACGGCCATCTTAAATGAAATGGTGGTGCAAAGCACTGACGGCAGCATTTTAACGCCGGTCAACGCGGCGGAATATCCCGCCCTTTTTGACGAACAGTATATGTTTCCCGATGCGAAAACCTATCTGAATTCCACCATGTTTGACGAGGTTTATCACGGGCGGACCGCCTACGAATTTATTCATGGCCTTACTGCCTACGAGACCACCCATCCCCACCTTGGGAAAATCCTGATTGCCTTAGGCATACTTGTTTTTGGCATGAATCCTTTTGGATGGCGGTTCATGTCGGCGGCTTTCGGCATCTTCATGGTTCCGCTTATGTATCTTTTTGCAAAGAGGCTCTCTAAGAGCACTTTTATTGCCTCCGCCACTACCTGCCTGCTGGTCTTCGACTGTATCCATTTTACTTTATCCAGAATTGCCACCATAGATATCTTTGCGGCCTTTTTTATCCTGCTGATGTATGATTTTATGTATCAGTATTTTACGCAGGACGCTAAATACCGCAGCAGTGAGGCGTCCCGGACGGATTTGTTTCCGCCTGGAAATGTGGCTCTGCCTCTTGCCCTTAGCGGAATCAGCATGGCTCTTGGGGTCGCAACGAAGTGGACGGGCGTTTATGCCGGTTTGGGGTTAGCCGTTCTCTTTTTCTGGTACACGATCGCCCATTTTCCCAAAAAACAGGTTCTGCGGCTGTTTGGCTTTTGCTGCGTATTTTTTGTGGCGGTGCCGTTAATCGTCTATGTTCTTTGTTTTATCCCCGTAGTAGATAATGGACAGTATCATAACCTGATGGATAAAGCTTTGCAGGGAACCGTCAGCATGTTTGATTATCATTCTAATCTGGAGGCGGAGCATTACTACAGCTCTCCTTTTTATGAATGGCCCATCATTTGGATGCCTTTGCTTGATGCAAATGATGAAGTGAACGCAATTCAGGTAAGCGCAGTAAGCTGTATGGGCAATCCTGCCATCTGGTGGGTGGGGATTCCCTGCGTATTTTATGTGTTTTTCCGTTGGATTTTTCAGAAAGATAAAAAGGCCGGGTTCCTTTGCATTGCCTACCTGGCACAGTATATTCCCTGGATGCCTATCAGCAGGATTACGTTCATTTATCACTATTTTCCGGCTATATTATTTGTGATTTTAATGATGGGATATGTTATGGGGCGTATAAAGGAACGTTTCGTGTGGGGGAAAAAAGCGATTGCCGCTTATCTGGTTTTGGCTGTGCTTTGCTTTTTTCTGTTTTATCCGGTGGTTTCAGGGTTCCCGATTGATAAGGAGTATGGGATGCGGCTTCGATGGCTGAAAGAGTGGATTTTGGTGCTTTGATGGCTGCTTTTTATGTATTGGTTATCCGTCCGCTTCACCGCGGATAGAAATTCAGTCGTCACCACGCTTTCGCTCTATAAAAACGCAGCAGACGCTAAACTCGTGAAAAACCTCGTTAAGCGCTGGCGTTTTTATAAGGGTTACTCCTTGAATTTCTATCCGCGGTGAAGCTGCTTTTCCGGTTATCCTATAAAATAATTTGGTGTTAGTCCGTAAATATGTTGGTACTTAAAATTGCTTGTTTTCAGACCACATAAATTCAGGATGCTTAGACTGTAAATCATACCCACCAACACACTTTCGGACTAACACCAATAATTTTAATTTATCTCCTGTTTACGTATTTGGTTGTATAAGTCATATCCTACGTAAATGATAAGAGCTAACAGGGCGATTGATACGTATTGCAAGGGGACGATGTGGACGGCTATCAGGTAGGGCATAAAAGTCAGGACGGATATCAGGGTGAAGGCGCAGGTTATGGGAAGCTTTTTTGTGTTTATGAATCCGTATAGGATCGCCAGCAGGTCAATCAGAAAGCCGTAGCGGTCGTGCATGTGGGGGAGGGAATATACGGTTATGGCTACGGTGAAAAGGGCAAGGGTTATCGTCAGTTCGCCTGTCAGTTTGACTTTTTTGGCATACAGGTAGTAGGCGATGCAGCCCAGCAGCATGATCGTCATGAAGGTTCCGGCGCCGCTGACCTGATCCGCGTAGTGAAGGTCAGGCATCGCTTCGCCCAGAAGCGCATATATATTGGGGTATTCAAGGGTTCCCCAGGGGTATGTGTTTGTCTGGTCAAAATAGATCAGCATCAGTTCCTTAAAATCACGTCCAAGCATCCACGCCGGAAGGGCGCTAATTACATACACAGCCGGTATCCACAAGAAATGCCGCAGATAGATTGTGTTTTTTTTCAGCCACATAATCAGGAGAAACGGGATGATGAAAACTGCCTGCAATTTAAAGGAAAAGGATATGCCGATGAAAATCAGACATCCCTGGCTGTCACCCTTAAAAAAGCGGTATAAAGCGTAAAGGATGAATGTGGTATATATAATGTCGCACTGACACCAGTATGCGCCGTCCAAAATCACCGTTGGGGACAAAAGGATGCCTGCCATCGCCATAATTGCCCGCCCTTTACTAGCCGTCAGTCCGTATACTATCAGAAAAACAGCAATGGATGCCAGGTAATCAAACAAGACCGATACCAGCTTTAATCCGTACAGGTCGTTATCCGTTATGTAGGAAATAAGGCACATAATGTACATATAGGGGGAGGTGTAGTTGGAAATCTGCTTTCCAAGAGAAGGGAATCCTCCCTCCCCACGAATCTGCTGCATCCAATCCGCTAAAAATCCCCAATAGTCCGCCGATTCAATGGGCATCAGTTTCCATCTTATCATAAAAGCAAAAAAGAAAAGACATCCGATAAACAGAAAATCTACCGCTTTAAACTCAATGCTTCCGATCTTGATTTTTTTCATCATCATTTTATCCATGATGCGCTCGTCCATTTCCGTCCTCCTGCTGCCAACAGTAATCTCCATGCATACCGCTTAAATAAATTGGTGTTTACTTATACCATTCTATTTTACCAGACACTCTTTTAATCGGCAATCATTATAATGGGCACGGACAAAGTCAGGCAGGGTAGACAGCTTATTTATACAAAAGGAGCCTGTGCAAGAAGGCTCCCTTTGTCGCATTTTTCTATTTATTATTCTTTGTAAACGGTATCCTCTCTCACAAAATCGGGAACCTGACCTTCCACAAATCCATAGCTTGCGCTGGTTCCGTAATATTTCATGATATCGCTGTCCGCTTTGAAATTGATGATAACCCTGTAATCTTCTTCCAGGCTCTTTCCATTATCCCAATCGCCTATCACCAAATCCTGAGGATAAATGCAGTCGGCAATTTCTCTCATCTCATCTTCTTCCGTATAATCCGCATAAACCCGCGTGGCCACGTCAGAATCATATCTTCCGTATCTGCCGGCCGATGCGGTTTCGGAAACGATTATGTCACCACCGCCTTCCGCCTCCTGCTTTTCCGCCAGCTTTTTCGCCGCCTCGTAGTTGTAATTTATCACCTGAATGCTGGCGATATCTTCCATGTTAAGCTGTCTGTCCACACTATAGCCGCGTTCTTTCAGATATCCAAGGCTTTCTTCATAGAATGGATAAAGATTGATGCTCAAATCCCATCCTCTTGTAGATTTTGAAATGCCCGACGCTCCACGGTAAACTGCCCATGGAAGTTCTTCCGTAATATCTAATTGTACGATACCCACGGGAACGGAATTTTTCACATTGCTGAAATTTGCCAGCTCCATATCCCGTTGATAAATTTTTAAAAATTCCTTGAATTCCTCAAATCCCATTCTCTCCATGTACACGGTGTTTCCATAGGAAGCGGTAATCTTATATTTATCCTGCTTAAGTATTGTGTTTAAATTGTCGGAGGTTCCTATCATATAGCCTTTTTTAAATTCCTGTGAGCCGATAATCGTATCTAAAAGCTGACCGCTTCTTTCATCCTCCACATTCACCCACAGCGCTCTGTTTACCGTTCTGCCGCTCTTTAAGCGGTAAATTACCGTACTATAGGAATAATACTTGCCTTCCTCCATGTCCTCTTTTGTTTTGACGTCTTCGTTATGCGCGTCCATGGACAGTTTCACAAGCTCGCACACCTCCCCGGCATTTTCCAGATACATGTATTTCTCGGCATATTCCACCGCGGGCAAATAAGAACCGTCGCTGTCAAAATACATGCCGCTGGTGCCCTGCTCATAATTTTCCGGCACAAAAGCAATGCTCTCAATCTTATCCGGCGCCGGAATGTAATCGTCATAGCCAAACAGGTCGTATTGAAAAACCACGAAAATAAATGCCGTAAGCGCCCCGCTTATCAGAATATCACGCTTTTTATGGAGCGCTCCTTTTATATCAAACTCATAAATTACCTGAATCAGCGCGCTCCCGAGGACCACGGCAAGAGCCGTAATAAAAATTACCCATCCAATCCCCTCCTTTGCGTCGTTAAAGTCCATATTCACTCTGTCGAAAACCATAAGTCCTGCTACCAAAGCCACCGGAACGGTTATCAGCACCTTAATAAAGGGCTTGGTAATCTCAAATGTCATAGCCTTTCCCGCGGCTTCCGCCGGGCGTTTTAAATAACATACATAGGAAATCACCCCCACTGTCAGTGCGAACAGCAGAAGAAACAGCAAATATTTTATGTCAATCGCATTTTTGTAACTAAACGCATATGCCAGCTTCCCATACATACTAAAGGGCGAAACCAGGGGAGCTTCTTCTTTACCATAATAAGTAAAATAATCAAAAAATTCCTGCATATATCCCAGCAGCATATACCGCACCATACATTCATACAGGCAAAAAACCAGAAAACCAAACCCGGTAACCACAATATTCCCTGTCATCATAAGCGCAAGAATCGCCAGATGATATACCCCGAGATAAAAGCACAAATTCACCAGAAAAGTGGCTGCCGCCGTGTACAGCACGCCGCTGTCCACCGCCCCATTTCCGGCCCCGATTAACAGACTGATGAAAAGACCTGTCAAATAAGGTATAATAAAAATCAAAATACCGTTTACCCATATCACCAGAAATCTTTTGCTTTTCTTAACCGGCATCCCCATATAAAAATCAATTTTTTTACGGCTGTACAGATAGGAAAACCCCTGAACGGCGCTTATCACCGCAAGTATCGTGCTGAAAACAACGACAGGGCCTGAGAATCCTAACATACCGCCCATCACTTCCGCCATCTTTTGGTGGACCAGCTGCCCGGCCGTCGCCGCGTCGGCCGCCTCCCAAATCCATTCGTTGCTTCTCGCGACGCCGCCAAGGACGAAGGCAGTCACCACTGGAAGTATCAACACAAACATAAGAACTGCTATCACCCATACCCACAGGCGCCTTTTATTATTCTCTTTCATACTAACCAAGAATGAGCTTTTTGACGTCATAACCTACTACCTCCGTTTCGCTTATGAATATTTCTTCGAGAGAAAGAGGCAGCGCCTCAAAGAAAATCGTATTTACCGTGGCAAATACGGCCAGAATTTCAGCCTTATTCCCTCTTACCGTGAGAACATTTAAAGAACCTCTCTTTTCATTTTTCATAATGTCAAGCGCCTTGATGGCCTTAGCCTCATCGTCAATCGTCTTAAACACGCACTGTACTTTTTGGATATTGCATTTCATGTCCTCCAGATCTTTGGACAAAAGAACGCCTCCCTTGTGCAAAAGCCCCACATGATCGCAGATATCCTCAAGCTCTCTTAAATTGTGGGAGGCAATCACAGGCGTCATTCCCCGTCGCTCAATCTCACTGGCAAAAATACTTTTGATTCCCTGACGCATAACAGGGTCAAGCCCGTCGAAAGTTTCATCGCAAAGCAGATATTTTGTCCCGCTACAAACGCCGCAGATAAGAGCCAGCTGCTTTTTCATCCCCTTGGAGTAAGTGTTGATTTTTCTCTTCTTATCCAGACCGAAGTTTACCAGATAATTATAAAAATCCTCCACCGCAAATTCCGGATAAACGCTGCAAAGGTACTTTTGCATATCGATAGCATTGCTGTTTGCAAAAAAGTACGGTTCGTCCGCAATAAAATAAATATTTCTTTTTGCCTCCATGTTGTCAAATACGGGCAGACCGTCAATTGCAATCTCGCCCTGCTCCGGCTCTAAGACGCCGGCAACCATCCGAAGCACGGTACTTTTCCCCGCGCCGTTGGTTCCAATTAAGCCGAATACCGTACTCTCTTTTATGGACACACTGACGTCGTCAACCGCTTTTATTTTGTCATAGGATTTGGTTACATTCCTAATCTCAATCATAAGTCTTTCCCCCTCTTATAGTTTGAATAATCTCCTCCTGCGTTATCCCTATCTCCAGAGCAGCCTTACAGATCTTAAGAATCTCCGCAAATATTTCTTCCTTATATTTAAGAAGCAGCTGTCCGCTGTCCGAAACAAAATTTCCTTTGCCCTTCACAGTGTAAATATACCCCTGCCTCTCCAATTCCGCATAAGCCCTCTGAATCGTATTGGGATTAATGGATAATTCAACCGCTAAATTGCGGACGGAAGGAATTTTTTCATCCGAAGCGAGCACGCCGTGCAGAATCAGCATCTTAAACCTCTCCACTACCTGTTCATAGATGGGTCTTGTGTCTCTGTAATCTATGAGTATCATGCGCATTCCTTTCCTTAGTACTATAAAGGCTGGCAGCAGTCTTTAGTGTACTAATATTATTAATACACTTATGATATAATAGCAGATACGTGTCGTCAAGGAAAAATGGAGAGGTTAATAAAACCTTAATTTTTATATTCAATTTTTATTGTATTTATAGGCTTTTTACAAAATATTTGTCACTAACCTGTAACTAACGCATGAAGACATATTTCAAATTTATGTTACTCCCAACACGTCAACATTGTACCCCTGCTGAAGATCCCGTTTATGCTTTTATGGATAAAAAACGGGCACAGGGCAAACCTTATTACGTCTACATGACTGCCAGGGCAAACAAATTCCTCTGTATTTATTACGGACGGGTAAACGAATACCTTGCCTCACTGCCAAAGGCATCCCACGGGGAGGCGGGAAACGATGAAATATAAAACCTATCCTTGCGAGTTAAAGTTCAAATACCTCGTCCGCCACAACCTGCCTGTCGTGGCCGGTTTTATCTCTGAGAAAGACGCTATCAGGGAACAGATCTCACCGGGTGTCCCTGTGCGCCGCACTGCCGAAGAATTCAAATGCTCCGTAGTTCCGCATTAATAGCATTTTCTTTTTCTACATCAATTCCATTTTTCGTCTTTCTTCATCTCCCCTCCGGCGCTTAACTAATGCCAGTGTCAATTCAGCATTATGTGCTTTCTTATACTTTTCTACATATGGATGTATAATATTGCCTCGCCCTACTACATCCTGAGTCCTCCAAGGTTTTTATTGCCTTATCTGCAAAGCCCGGAAACGAAATATCAAAACCATAAATTTTAAAGAAAAAAGCCTTGTTGAGGTGCATATTAGGATTGATATTATCAAGTAACTGCTGTCTGTTCGGATACATCTTTTATGTCCTCAATCAGGTCAGCTACTCTGACCTGCAAAACCTTAGAAATTTTTCCAAGATAAACAGGTTTTACATAATAACCTCGCCGTGCTATGTACACAATGTTCACCGGTACGCCAGATTTTGCGGCCAGCTCCTTTGATTGAAGTTCTGCTTCTGCCATGGCAATGAGTACCTTACGGCTGTCCGGCCTAAGCATAGTCGTGTATTTTAGTTTAGACATCTCCTCTACCTCCGTTCCAATTCGTTAACAGTTACTTCAAGCTCTTCTTCTCTTAATTTATACCTATCCGGTTGCCATTCAGCGCATTAGATACAGCCTGCTGACTTACACCGCATTGTCTAGCTATCTCCGTGGCTGTGATACCACGTTCTGCCATTGCAAGATAAATTTTCTTCGTGTCTAATTTGAGTTTCATTATCTACCTTTTTTTAACACGATTTTGATGTTATTTTAACATTATTTTAATGTTTGTTTCAACATTATTTTTGTGTTATCATATTTACAAAACATAAAATTTGTGTTAAATTATAGGAGAAGAAAATGGAAAATAGCAATTTGCATTTAAAGATTAGAGAAGAACGCATAAAGCAAGGTCTTTCCCAAAAAGAATTGGGCGAACTAGTTGGGTTACCACAACAAGCTATTAATCGCATTGAACAAGGACAGCGAAAATTAGATATAGAATTATTTGAAAAGTTATGTAAAGCATTAAATATAAAAAAAATAGGTTCTTTTACCGTAAACTTTATTTCAAGTTTTTATAAAATGGACGTTGGGGATGACCCAATTTGTCCTGCTAATAATCCAGAAGATGAGATTCCCACTGATGGTTCTCTGTTATACGATCATTCCTATTCATATGTCAGTTCAGAAGAAGAACTAAATGAATGCCTTAAACAAAATGAGGAGGACAATGATGATTCAAAAAAATCACCACAATTTGTAAGTTCAGGCAATAATATTCATAAATATGATGCCAGTATCAGAATCTCGCCTGAAGCTTTAGAAAACTTAAAGGAAATAAATATAATTTATAATAAAATTGAAAATGGAGAAAAACTGACCGAAAATGATTTGCAAGCACTTAAGGACTATAGCCAAAGACAAAAAGTAGCTATGGAGCGTTTAAAAATAACCTTACAAACCATGCAAGAAAAATTAGAGCCTTTAATGGAATTACACCCCGCTTATAATAAACTAAATGAAGTAGGGCAAAAAGAAGCAATTAAACGTATTGAAGAGTTAGCCGAAATCTCCCGCTACACCAAGCCAGCCGCCCCACCCCAATACTAACCGCCAGGACAGGATATCTTTAACCAAACCACTATGCAAAACACTTTGAAAGGTAACAACATGACACAGAAAATAGAAACACTTAAGAAAAGTGAACGATACTTGATTTTCGATGAATCCGGCAATCTCGGAAGTAGTGGGAGGTATTTTGTTATTGCGTGTATTGACACCAACAATTATAAAGCGCTCCATAACATCATGCACAAAAAATTAGGCATAGCTAAGAAAATGTTTCACGAGCTTTCATTGCTTCATTCCAATGAGATCAAGGCAAAAGACGCATATCCATGTATCAAATATCACATATTGGAATGTATTGCTAAAAAAGATTTACAGATTTCGTATATTGTTGCAGATCTAAAACATGTAAAACCGTCTTTATTAATAGATAAAAATATACTTTACAACTTTTTAATGAAATTATTAGTAGAACGTCTTATATCGGATAAAGATAATGGCACAACTATAAATATTATCTGCGACAAACACTCTACAAAAGTAGCCTCCGGGAACTCTTTCTCCGATTATATAAAGCTCTTTCTGCTATATGAAAGAGAATACGACATTGATTTGAATATTAATTACATGGACTCAGATGATAAAAATGCTTACATTGTTCAAGCAGCAGATTATGTCGCCAATGCTTTATATGGCAATTATGAATACGGAGATAGCATATATTATAGCCGCTTTAAACATAAACTTGGTTCTGTTCTCCTGTTTCCATGGAAATCGTTTGGAAAATAAATTTCATTAATAAATGTTGATTTTATCACACTCTAATGGTATTATAAGGATACAAAGACATATAATAATACAGATGGGTGTGTAAGCCTATATCAGCGTGTGTATTTTTAAACATAAGTTGCCTGTGTGGTAACCACTGATATAGCAGCACCCATTTTCTATTTGTACTGAGTAAAAACAGCTGCTATTCTTTATTCATCAATATTTTTACTAATGAACCACAGATTAATATAATTACAGCCACAACCATGTTACCAAATGAGTAAGCTATATTGAATGAAATCTGAGGACGGAACAGGCGGCCGTCACGCCCTATGGGTCTTAAAAGAGATGTGGAATTGCCACCCCACCTATTTCATTCAAAGTGCAAGGCAGGTAACTTGGTTATCTGCCTTTAAAAATGTGCACATGGGGACACTGATAAAAAATTAAAGTTTGTCAGAAAATAATTTTGTCGCCGGATATCATATGGTATAATTTTTTATAAGAACACGGGATAAAAAAGATAAGCTGAAATTTTAGAAACATACGCCTGACTTATCGGAGGAATCATGAAATGGCATTACAGCAGGAAAAGCTATATACAATTGAAGATATCTATGCTCTTCCAAATGGAAAAAGAGCGCAGCTATTGGATTATGGAATAAAGCTTTTTAAGTATCGTACCGCAGGGGTAAGGGAATACTGGATTATAAATCCCGCAACACGCACAGAAAATGTTTATGATTTTGAACACGATAAAGCGACTAACCAATATGAATTTGACGATAAGATTCCTGTATGCATTTACGATGGTTTCTCTTTACAAATATCGGGGCTTCTGTAAAAATAAAAAGCTGATGTGGGGATTTTCCTATATCAGCTTTTGTCATTCTTAGTGTTCTTGCGAAAGTGATGTATTTGTATCTTTTTTATTGACAGTCAGTCTCCAAAGTGATATATTTGTCTTGTTAAGCGATAAATATGTCACTTTGGAGGAAACCGTTATGAAGAAAAGAACGAAACTCACAATTTGTCTGGGCGTGATATGCGCTCTGCTTGTAGCAATATCTTCCTGTTACACGATAGCATTTAACAATTCAAGGTTTATTGTGCCTATGGATTTATCCGAATATGTTTTCAGAGTGCAAGACCTGCCTATGATTATCTCCGGCGTGCTTCTTGCTTTGTATATTGTGTACCTTGTTATGTTGCTTTTGAAATCTATCACAACAAACAGGCGCAGGGAATTAACCTCGCAATCCACCAGAACAATAAATCCCAAACTGGGATTTTTAGGTTTATTCGGATTTGCCGGATTTTTAGGATTTTGGACTTACAGCGTTGACAAGACAATTTTCCCATTTGTATTTTTCCTGTTTTTTGGCTTTTTCGGATTTTACTATGAGGGAAAAATGTCAAATACTTTTATAGATGAACGATACAAAGAAAACAAAATGAAAGCGCAAAGCGTAGCGAGCAAAACTTCTCTGTCCATTATTTTCCTTGCAATACTCATTCTGGGACAGGGAAGGCTCATAAGTAACCTTGAATATACCTTAATTGCTCTTGTTATTGTCGTAGCTCTTTCCATAGCGCTTGAAATATTCCTCAGCGAATATCTGCTATATCATTATGACAGCGATGAACAGTTTGATGAAAGCGAGGAATGAGCGTGCCGGATTTTGAATGTAAATTAAAAAAATACAGACTGTTAAAGGATTTGACGCAAGAGCAATTGGCGGCACAGGTAGGTGTACGGCGAGAAACCATTATGCGGCTGGAAAAGGCGCAATACAATCCATCCCTTAAACTGGCGATTGACATTTCAAGAGTTGTCGAAGCACCGATTGAAGAAATATTCGTTTTCAAGTGACAAGACAGGCGGCAGCCTCTATCAGATTGCCCGCTGCATAAATAAGTACGGCCGAATGTTACAATTATCCTTAAACAGGAAAGATGTATCATTCAGCCGTATTTTTACTCACAATATTTCACTTTATCTTTGCAAAGAGCCTATTTTTTTATCAGCAGGGATTTTCCTGTCATTTCTTCCGGCTGCTGCATTCCCATCATTTCAATTAAAGTAGGAACGATATCCGCCAGACAACCGCCCTCTCTTAAGGTATAAGCCGGATCTGCATTTACAATGATAAACGGAACCGGGTTTGTGGTGTGTGCCGTAAAAGGCGCTCCCGTCTCATAGTCAATGAGCTGTTCCGCATTTCCGTGATCCGCACAGATAAACATCTGTCCGTTCACTTCCTTAATCGCTTCAACCGCTTTGCCAACACACTCGTCCACTGCTTCCACTGCCTTGATAGCGGCGGCTTCCACACCTGTATGTCCAACCATATCCGGATTTGCAAAGTTAATGATGATTACGTCATATTCCCCTGACTTAATGGCTTCCACCAGCTTATCGCAGACCTCGTATGCGCTCATCTGGGGTTTCAGATCGTAGGTTGCCACGTCCTTGGGAGAATTTACCAAAGTTCTGGTTTCCCCTTCATTGGGCTCTTCCACGCCGCCGTTGAAGAAGAAGGTTACATGAGCATATTTTTCCGTTTCCGCAATCCTTGCCTGCTTCATGTTGTTAGCCGCTAACCATTCGCCAAAGGTATTGGTAACGGAAATCTTATGGAAGGCAATCTCCTTGTTGGGAATCGTGGGATCGTAATCGGAAAAGCATACATAAGTAAGGTCAAGCCTTTTTCCTCTCTCAAAGCCCTTGAAATCGTCGTCACAAAAGCTTCTGGTAATTTCTCTAGCACGGTCCGGTCTGAAATTAAAGAAAATCACGGAATCTCCGTCTTTAATCGTCGCCACCGGGCTGCCGTCCTTCATCACTACGGTAGGTTTCACAAACTCGTCCGTCTCGCCTCTGTCGTAGGACGCCTGGATTCCCTCAGGGCCGCTTGGCGCCTGTAAGCCTTCCCCTTTCGTAAGAGCGTCGTACGCCAGTTTCACTCTGTCGTAGTTGTTATCTCTGTCCATTGCATAATAACGGCCTGTGACAGATGCAATTTCACCTACGCCGATTTTCTTCATTTCTGCTTCCAAATCCTCAGCATAGCCCTTACCGCTTGCCGGAGGCGTATCGCGGCCATCTAAAAAGCAATGTACATAAACCCTGGAAAGGCCGTTTCTTTTGGCAAGCTCAAGCAGTCCGTACAAATGGGTATTGTGGCTGTGAACGCCGCCGTCGGAAAGCAATCCGAACATATGAAGGGAGGAGTCCTTTTGCTTACAGTTCTCCACAGCCTTTAAAAGGGCGGGATTCTCAAAAAAGGTTCCGTCCTGAATCTCTTTCGTAATTCTGGTAAGCTCCTGATACACAATACGCCCTGCGCCCATATTCAAATGGCCAACCTCGGAATTCCCCATCTGACCATCCGGAAGCCCTACCGCCATACCGCTCGCATTCCCCTTTACGAAGGGACATTCCGCCATAAGCTTATCCATAACAGGCGTGTTTGCTTCTGCCACGGCATTGCCGTCCTTGCGGTCATTTAAGCCGTATCCGTCCAAAATCATTAATACTGTAGGTTTTTTCATCGCTTTTCTCCTTTTTTATTTATTTTAAATCTATCATCAATTTATTATTGTAAAAACATTTCCACTAGAAATTATACACATAATCTCATTCCCTTGCAAGAATTTCCATACATTTTTCTTTCCGGAATCTTTAACTTATTGCTTTACATGTAGCCATAAAAGCAGCGTCTTCGCGAATAGAAATTCAAGAAGGAACCCTTATAAAAACGCCAGCGCTTGGTGAGGTCTTTTCGAACCTGGCGTCTGCTGCGTTTTTATAGAGCGAGAGCGCGGTGACGACTGAATTTCTATTCGCGAAGACGCGGCCGGATATCCACGCAACTATTCACATAATCTGCTTCCATTCATAATACCCCACCATATAAAGCATCATCCCCATAGCCGAAATCACCATAACAGGAATTTTCCACCTTTCTCTTTTTTCCACCGCCTCCCCCGCAAGCATAAAAACCGGCAGCGCGCTTAACGTATACCGCCCGGCGCTGATAAGCCATGTGGACGAATAGGTCAGCAAAAAGAAGGAAATCAAATAAATCAAATACATTGGCCGCAGTCTCTTGCAGACCCCATACACAATCGCTGTCAGATACACCGCAAACAATAAAAGCTCCGGCACCCACAGGCTCATTCCCGTAGAAGTATACCAGCCTCCTGATGCGTTATCCTTAATATATCCTATGGTTTCCCAAATAGGGCACAGCGCGTTTCCCCAATGGTTCTTTTGATAATACATAAACTTAAGGAAATCGCCCTCCACCAGATAATTGATTAGAAGATAAACCCAAAAGCCCCCCAGCATCAGTGTGCAGATACACCCCGGCCAAATCACTTTCCCCAAAAAATCCTTCCATTTTTTGTTCTTTATCAAAGAAAGGCCCTTCTCCGCATAAAAAAGCTCCACTAAAACCGAAAACGCCAGCAGCAATCCCTGCACCTTTGTCAGGCAGGCAAAAAATCCCAGTGCCGCCACCAACGTCCACTCATGTTTTCTCAAATAGTAAAAAAAGGCGGCGGTTAATGCAAAAAACAAAGACTCTGTTGCGATGGAGCCAAAGAAAAACGCAAAGGGGAATACGCTGATCAGCATCAGTGCATTTCCGGCCGCTTTTTCGCCAAATTCCATTTTCACAATCCGGTAGAAAAAGACGCATCCAACCCCAAAGCCGATTACGGAGATAAGAATACCGCATAATCTGATATCGCTCACAAACAGCCCCAATGTCCGCATCATCCAAGGATACAGGGGATAAAACACCAAAAAAATATGCTCGCCGTTTTCAATTGCGCCTCCGTATCCGTTTTCAGCAATGTTGATGTAATGGGCGGAATCCCATCTCTTCCAGGCTTCCAGAAAATCGGAAAACGTAATTCCATTCGAAAAATCCCCTAGCATTGCCATCATACACACGGAAAACAAATAGAGAAGCACTCGAAATACAATTGCCGTCGTAAAAATTTTTATCTCTTTTCCATATCTTTCCATAAGAGCCAATCCCTTTTTATTCCAATTTCTTTCCCCGGCCAGACGGACAAGTCCTTTGCTTCCTCCCGCTGCCATAAGCAAAAAAACAGGCACATAATTGGTGATGTATCTGGGGCTTACCTCCCAGTTCATCAAAAAAACTATCAGGCCGCAAAGCGCTATGGGCAAAGCACATGCGCTGCCTGCACATACTTTTACGCCCGCTTGCGTTTTTGTGCTCCCAAGCCATACATAAACCATTCCCAAGAGGAAAAAGCCATACAAAAGACAACAGCAAAGGCCGTGGTAGAATCCATATTGGTTCCCGTCATACAAAAGGAATTGGTGCAGCACAGACTCCTTTTGGGGAGAATCGTCCAAAAAATCGGAAAGGCCAAGGGTTCCATCCCCAAAGCATCTATAGAGCTTTACTCCATAAAGTTTGATCATGCCCTTTAATCCTCTTTGGGAAATTCTGTTTTGAATTTCTTCCTTAATTGCCCGGTTCCTCTTCTCCGGTTCCTGAAATGAGCGGGTAAATTCATAATCTCCCGGATTGTATCCGCCATCCCCCTCAAGTCCCATCATAACCCAATGGCTGTAAGGCGTATTTTTCACTTTTGCCAGCGCCGGATCTAAGTGGCAGGTATATATATATTGATGGAAGAAGAAAAAAAGCACAAAGCAGCTTACGCTCACCCAGGCCAAATATACGCCGGCCCTCCTTACCTTTTTTCTCACCAAAAAAGTAAGGAAAATTGCCACCGCCATGATAAGCACCGTTGATTTTACCAGCGTGCCAACAGCGGCAATTAATCCTGAAAGCGCGCACCATCCTAAACTTCTCCTTCCCTCCGTTTCCTCAATCTTTAGCGATAAGTAAAACAAAAGTACCGGAAACAAAATGGAAAGAGAGTCCGTGTAAAAAACGTCTGTCATAAAAAGCAGCGGCGCCATACTCCCGGCCATGAGAAGCGCAATCACCCCGCAAAAGCTTCCCCAAAGTTTTCTTGCCGATAAACTGATAAACAGATAAGTCAGCAAAAGCAATATCTCATTGCCCAGGGCGGCAATCCTAAAATAATCGGAGGAAAAAAGCGAGCCTATCCTAAAAAAAATATATAACAGCGATAATCCGCCCAGATTATTGGGAAACCAGTCAAAATAATCATAATATCCCGCAAAGGTTCCTGTCCTTAGCCATTCCAGCGCGCCTTTGTAAATTGCATCCAAATCAAAGCTTGGCATAAAGCGCAGCTCTTCTGCTTTTGACAATTGAAAGCCGCCAATAACAATCAAAAAAGAAAGAACAATATACGGATAATTTTGTTCAAAAAAATCCTCTCTTTTGCCGCCTGCATACATAAAAAAAACAAACGCCCCTGAAATTCCTGCTGAAAGGACCCACAAAAGAGGTTCCCCCGACCACACATACACACTCCCCAGCATAAACAAAAGGGGAATCATACACAAACTATGACATAATTGAACCATATTTATTTTCACCTTAATCCCCCATTCTTGCCTGCAAACCTCAAATTTGGGCCGGGACACAAATTTGTTCCTCCTGTCTCTAAGAACATCCGAACGTCATAGCTGTCCGCTTGCTTCTGCTCCAAGCGCAGCCCACAAAGGACAGGTCAAAAGAAGCGGCTCCGCATAACGAAAGCTGCTGACAGGACCTAACAGGTAAGTCATCCACAATAAAATACTGAAAACGCCGGCAGTTAAAGCGGCTTTTCTTTTTTTTATTCCAAACCAAGTGCTGAAAAAAATTAAAACCCATACCGGTACGCCAATTGCATACAATTGCCTGAAAAACGGAAAATGCATCCATGCCGCTTTGTTTTCGGAAACTGTCTCGTACCAGCCGTATACCCGGGGCAGCCATCCTTTTCTCGCAGCAGGGTAATCCTGACTATAATTATCCGTCTCAATATATTCTCTCACAGATTCCATTTCCGGATACCAGAAGGGCAGGTTTAACGCCAAAAAAGCTTTTCCATATACAATCGGGTATTTTCTGAAAAGCCTTCCCCACAATCGAAAAAATTCTTCCTTATTTTCCGCAAATGCATGTTCGTTAAAATCCGCTTTAATGGGATCCGCAAAAAACCTGTCATACTGCTCCACACCAGGTATATATTTTTGGATCAGCTCTTTTTCCTCTGCCTCTATGCTCTCCCCCTTGCTATGGTACACCGCCGCTATCTGGCTTAAGGGAACCGGAAGCATCTCTTTGACGCTGCCTTTCGCCACATGAACCCCCGGATACACTATCTTTGTAACAATGTAAAATAACAAAATGGCAATAAAAAATCCTTTACATTGGGAAAAAGATACACGGAATGCAAGACCTAAAAGGATTGTAAAAGCAATCGCCACATAAATCATGTTGTTTCGAAACAGACAGCTCAAAAAAAGTAAAATGGTCAGCTTCAATTGAAGACGCCCTTCTACAGGAGACTCTTCCCTTCCGTAAATAGCTTCAAAAAAATCCACCAGCGTAATGCTAAGCAATAAAAAAAGACCTGAAAACAGCACATCCTTTGTCAAAATCAGGGTGAAAATGTGAAATACCGGATTGAGCGTATAATAAACACATGCGATTTTCATAAAAGACCCTGATAAATTCCTTTTGGAAATCCACACACAGGTATAGGCATAAATCGCCGCCATAACAAGCAGCTGAGTGATGGTATACAGGGTAATCCCGATCTGTTTTATCCCCAGCCATTCATCCATATGAGCAAAAATACTCCATAAAAAAGTATGTAAAAAAGGATGATGATTGTCAAAGCCAATTATCCCCAAAGCTTCCAGGGTTATGTACCAGGAATCATAGCTCATACACCCTGGAAAATATGCGATAAAACAGGGCAGATAACATAACAGCATAACCGGATAGATAAGCCAAAAGCTTATGGGCGCTTTCCGTTTTTTTTCTTTCTGTGTTTTTGTTCTATACCCTTTATCCCCTTGTTCGCTTTGCCTTTTGCAGACCCACTCCAAAAAGGCAAAGGCGATGGCCGCCATCCCCCCTGCTCCCATTGCCGCCACAACAAATAAAATCACGTACTCTTTCGACAATATTCCTCCGTCCAATGAAACGTTTTGGATATTATCGTCCAAAATAAGCTTTCCTATGGTCTGAGATACGCCAAAGACAAGGCCATAAGCCATGCCCGCCTTCCGGTATCCGGGCCGTACATATTTCATTGCGATGGCAAAGCATGCCATAAAAAATATACCTTTTCCTAACCCCATCTTTTTTATCCTGCCATCCATCTACGTATAAGACTTATCTACTTCTATCACAGCAATATATTTTTCATCTATCTGTCGTATCTGATTTTTCAGATAATCCACAACCTCGCTGTCCGACATCTTATAATTAAAAGGCACTTCCACGTCAAAAATAAGATTTGTATGCGTTGGCCCATGTACAATGCGGAAATCATGAAAGGTCACATTTCCCTCCATTTCATTCACAATTTTGGCCACATCCTCTTTCATCCGGTTCGTCCGTTCGTCATCCACACACACAGGATCCATATGTATCACGGCGCTGCAGTTTAGTTCGTGGGCAAGTCTGTGCTCAATCAGGTCGATCATATCGTGCAGTACCAATATATCTCCGCTGGAAGGCACTTCCACATGTACGGAAAGCATTACCCGGCCCGGCCCATAATTATGTACCACCAGATCATGAATCCCTATCACACCCTGGTTTTTATATTCCATAATAATTTCTTCCACCTTTTTCACAAATCCCGGCTCAGGGGGCTGGCCAAGTAACGGGCTTACCGTATCCTTCATGGCTCCCACTCCCGTAAAGAACACAAAAGCAGCCACCAAAATACCGCACCAGCCGTCTATCTGGATATCTGTCACAAACGCCAGCAAAGTGGTCAGCAAAACCACCAATGTAGAAATACTGTCGCTAATGCTGTCCTTGGCCGTGGCCATCATAGCGGCGCTGTCAATCTTTCTGCTAATTTTCCTGTTATACAAAAACATGTACAGCTTCACGCAAATAGACAGCACTAAAATAAAAAGAACTAAGGGACTGGCGTCAATCGGCGTGGGATTAAAAATCTTATCCAAAGAGGATTTGAAAAGTTCCGCGCCCATGAGCAGAATGATCACAGCCACCAAAAGTCCCGCTATATATTCTATCCTTCCATGCCCAAAAGGGTGGTCATGATCCGGCTTCTGTCCTGCCATCCGAAAGCCAGCCAGCGTAATAATTGAAGAACCGGCGTCGGAAAGATTGTTAAACGCATCCGCTGTGATAGCAATGGAAGCCGATAGCTGTCCGGCAATAAACTTTACCAGAAATAAAAAAAGATTCAGAACAATCCCTATTGCTCCGCACAACATGCCATAAGCCTGACGCACCTTTACATCCGACGTATTTTTATAGTCTCTAACCAACAGTCTTGTCAAAATCGTAACCATCTTAATCTCCACTTTTTTCTGATATTTTCAGGCATTTCAAAACCCTGGCATTGGAAAAATTCAGTAACCATGAAGCCGAAGGCCGAATAGTTGCAAAATCCGTTGCCTGTTTCATGTGCCTTTTACGATAAACAATAATTAGATACTATTCTATGTCATTTATTCAAAAAAAACAATAAAAATATAGTTGACGAATGAATCATAAAGGCGTATCATATGCTGGTATCCGTTAATTGTCTACAGCAGGAAGGAGGTAATTTAAATGTTCAATCAATATAAAACCATAAAATCAAATTTATCAGGATTATACCCAAATTTTAATGTGAAATTACCTGCCGGTCTGCGCTTTTACCTTCCGGGTTCGGATTTACTCTCCACATAACTGTCTTTTCAGCAGTCTGCGTAAATACCTTACCCATATTCGATATATTTTGAAAAGCTGACAGCCATGGTAATTTCCATGGCTGTTTTTTTACAGTCAAATACCCCGCAGCAAACTTGCAGTGCGGCAAACGCAACACATCTTCGATGTGTGGATATTTGACACTAGTGGCAGTCGCCAAATGGACATGCCGGCATGTCCGCCTGGCTCGTTGCCCGCGGAAATAAACTGGCTCGCGACGCCGCTAAAATGATGTGCGAGCCGCTCGGTGAGCAGGGGAAGAAATCTTTCCCGCCCGGTTGCCCTATGTACTATGTTTCGGTTGCGATGTGATCCAGGAGGTACAAATTTATGAAAAAGATAACAACCTACATATGGGAGTACAAATTTCCCTTTTTATTCGCCGTCGTGTCCATGGTGATCAGCGTCGCCTTAGACATGCTCTCGCCCCAGCTCACAAGACGTATTGTAGATGATGTGATTTTGGGCGGTCAGATTGGCAAGCTTACCCCTATGCTCCTTGGCATTCTCTGTGTGGGAATTGGAAGATTTGTTTTTCAATATACCAAGGAATTTACTTTTGACGTTACCGGTTCAAAAATTGCCGCTAAAATACGGCAGGATTTGTTCAACCACATTCAATCTTTAAGCCCGGAATTTTTTGACCGCACAAATACCGGAGAGCTGATGAGCCGCGTAAAAGATGATGTGGACAGAATCTGGGACGGCCTTACCTATGTGGGCATGCTCCTTATAGAGGTGGTAGTGCATGCCTCTATTATACTGTTTTGCATGTTTACCTTAAACTGGCGGCTTGCCATTTTGCCCGCTATCTGCATGGGAATCACCGCCGTTATCGCCATTTTTATGGAAAATAAACTGGACGCCGTTTATGAGGCCATCAGCGAGGAGAACGCTTCCCTGAACACCGTTGCCGAGGAAAATCTGGCGGGCGTAAGAACGGTAAAGGCTTTCGCGCGGGAAAAATTTGAAATTGGCAAATTTCTTTCCCATAACCAAAAGTACTATGACCTGAATATGCAGCAGTCAAAATTATTTGTGAAATATCATCCCTACCTGTCCATGATTACCAAACTTCTGCCCATCGCGATTTTATTCATCGGCGGATATCAGGTCATGGCGGATGAGATGACGCTGGGCGATTTAAGCGCCTTTATACAATACTCCATGAATATCGTGTGGCCCATGGAAATGCTGGGCTGGCTTACCAACTCTCTTTCCTCCGCCATAGCCTCCAACAGGCGCATCCGCAAAATCTATCAGGAAAAACCGGTGATTACGGATCCTGATGCGCCTGTCATACTGCCGAAGGTGAAAGGGAAGATTACTTTTTCCCACGTTTCCTTCCATAAGGCGGACGGGTATGAGATTCTCCGCGATATCTCATTTACCGTGGAGCCCGGCAAAACAATCGGCATCATGGGCGCCACAGGAGCCGGGAAAAGCTCTCTAATTTATCTTATGCAGCGTCTTTACGACGCCACCGACGGCGCTGTCCTTTTAGACGATGTGGATGTAAAGAAGCTTTCCTTAAAACAGCTGCGAAGCTCTATTTCTCCGGTAATGCAGGACGTCTTTTTGTTCTCAGACACCATTATGGAGAATGTGAAGCTTGGGCAGAAAAGCCATCTTTCTTACCCGGCCGTCCGTGACGCCGCCATACGGGCCAAGGCCAACGGCTTTATCGAAAAAATGGAGAAACAGTATGACACCGTTATCGGGGAGCGGGGGGTTGGGCTCTCCGGCGGACAGAAGCAGCGTATCACCATTGCAAGGGCTCTCGCCAAGAAAAAACCTATCCTGGTTCTTGACGACTCCACCTCCGCCCTGGATATGGAGACCGAGCAGTCGATACATGAAACCCTACGCGCTCTCCCTGACACGACTAAAATTATTATTGGACACCGTATCAGCGCCGTCTGCCATGCGGATGAAATCATCATTTTGGAGAATGGCAGAATTGCCGAGCGTGGCAGTCACGAAAGCCTGCTGGCCAAAAAGGGCCTGTACTATCAGACCTATCTCGCACAGTACGGTAAACCGAAGGAGGAAATCACAGCATGAGCTTTAATTCCTATAAAGAAGACGAGGAGATCCTAAAGACAAGTAAAATGCGCACCCTGCTGCGCATGCTCTCCTATCTTTTCGCTTACAAAAAGGAGATCGCACTGGTACTTTTTATCATAGCCTTTTGTATCCTGGTCTCCCTGCTTAACCCTCTTTTGATAGAGGAAGCCATTGACAACTATATCTCCGCAGGCAATTTCCGGGGTCTTTCAAGGCTGGCCGTCTTTGCGCTTATTTTAAACCTGCTGATGATCGGCGGAATTAAGCTTCGCATGTACATTATGGCAAAGGTGTGCAACAACATTCTCCTGACCATTCGTCAGGAGCTTTATTCCCATATCCAGACCCTGGATCTTAACTTTTTTGACAGCCGCCCTACGGGAAAAATCCTTGCGCGTATCATAGGGGATATCAATTCCTTAAAAGAGGTGCTGAACAATTTTGTCACAACCCTGATACCCGACTTTGCTACGGTGGTCGCCGTTGCCGTTATCATGTTTGTGAAAAACCCTGTTCTTGCCGCCGCTTCCCTGTGCAGCCTTCCGGTGATGGCCGTATGCGTGTGGCTGATTCAGTTTTACTCCCACAAAAGATGGCAGGATTTCCGCAAAAAGTCCTCCAACTTAAACGCCTTCATCCATGAAGACATGTCCGGGATGCGTATCATTCAAAGCTTTACCGCCGAGGAAGAAACCAGGCAGACCTTTGACGAACTGCTTTATGCCCATCAAAGATCCTTTGTAAGCGCCGTGCGCTTAGTGGACGGCATGGGTTCCGTTATTGATTTATCCTGGGGTATAGGTATCGCCGCCCTTTATTTTACAGGCATACAAATTTTAGGCGTGGAGGCCGTTTCCATCGGAACCTTTTTGGCCTTTGGCAGTTATATTGGAATGTTCTGGAATCCCATCATGAATCTGAGCAATTTTTATAACCAGATTATTACAAACATTGCCGCAGCCGAACGTGTTTTTGAAATTATGGACACCCCGGCGCAGATAACCGACGCCGATGATGTTATCCAAATTCCTCCTATCAAAGGCGAGGTTTCCTTTTCCCATGTAAGCTTTTCTTACGACCGGACTTCCAAAGTGTTAAACGATGTGAGCTTTCGGATAACGCCCGGGGAAACCATTGCTTTGGTGGGGCCTACCGGCGCAGGAAAAACCACCATCGTCAATCTCATCAGCCGGTTTTACGATGTGCAGGACGGAACCGTCTTGATAGACGGCCATGATGTAAAGGCCGTCTCCATAGAAAGTCTCCGCAGTCAGATGGGAATCATGACCCAGGATAACTTTCTGTTTACCGGCACCATCAGGGATAATATCCGGTACGGCAAGCTAGACGCAACGGATGAGGAAATCATAGAGGCCGCCAAAGCGGTTCACGCCCATGATTTTATCTCCAAATTGGAAAAGGGCTATGACACCCTCCTTACGGAGCGCGGCGGCGGACTTTCCGCCGGTCAAAAGCAGCTCCTTGCCTTTGCAAGAACCATGGTTTCCAAGCCCAATATTTTGATTTTAGACGAGGCCACCTCCAGCATTGACACCCAGACAGAGCTGTTAATTCAGGAAGGCATTGACGCCCTCCTCAAAGGGCGCACCTCCTTCGTGATTGCCCACAGGCTCTCCACCATTCAAAAAGCCGACCGCATTTTTGTAATTGATAAGGGCGGCATTGTGGAGGAGGGCACTGCCACAGAACTGATTGCAAAAAAAGGAGCTTACTATAAGCTCCACACGGCCCAGATGGCCGAGATATAGGAAGTAAAAGACCGGCATCTTAAACGGAAAGATGCCGGCCTTTTTTAATATTCCATTGTCCACTCGTGTTCACCGCCCCAGTCGCCAATTACTTCCGACACGGTTCCCTCCTGTGTCGTGATTCTGGTTTCAAAGCGGTAATTCATCTGGGGAACTAACACCCCGTTTATTTTTACATTGCTGTAAAGGTAGATAAACTCGTAATTATAATGAGGATATTCCTGTTCGTTTAAAGGAGCCGGTTCGTAAGAAATACAGATTCTCTGCACTCCCGCGTCCTCCTGCTTGGCCCCCCAGACCTTGATAACGCCCCCGGCCTCAGGATACTCGTCAAAGTCGGCAAAAGAAAATTTCCACTGTCCGTCTGCCTTGGTCAGCTTCATTTTTTCCTTGCTTACGGGTATGTAAGTTTTTCCATCCCAATACTCCATCGTTCCCGCAATGAACTGGTCGCGGACCAGGAGATAAGCCTCCGACTGCATAAAATCCTTGATTGGCCCAAATTCGCCGCTCTCAAAAATGCGAAACGCTTCCGCGAAGGTGTCCTGTGCCCACAGAGCCTTTTCCAGACAGGCCGTAAGCTCTGTCAATTTTCCCTCGTCCCCAATGGCAGCCACCTGCCCAAGAAGATTTTGGTAATCCTGCAAGCGTCCCGTTTCAAACCACACCGTACCACTATTCGGAACAGCAAACTTTATGATTTCTTTTTTCAGCTCGTCAAGAGGATTTGCGTGATAGACGGCAAGCATCCTGTTCATCAGCTCCAAATATTTGTCAAAGCCGCCGCTTCCATCCTCCGGCATACCCTCCTCCTGACCGCCATCCTCATAGACAGTGCAAAAGAGCTCCGTTTCCTCACCTTCAAACAGTCTTTCATAACACGCGTCCAATAAGGCATAACAGTCGGTATTCCCCGAATCCTGCTCAAGGGCTGAAATGCATTTTTCAAGAGTCAAAAGACTGCAGTTCCCGGCGTTGATATCCGCCACGGCGTCGTTTAAAAGATGTACGCAGTACTCCTGTAAGAGACTTTCATCCTGGGTGGTCTCCCAGCCCCGGTACAAAACCTGCTCCGCCGCTTCCCGGTCTTCCTTGGTCAGGTAAACGCCCGCCATGGCCCGGTAGGCCTTCACCGAATTGGAATCTATCTGCAACGCTTCCTCACAGGAGGCAATGGCTTCCTCATAGTCTTTCGTCTCCACATATTCGTCCGCTGCCTCTAACCGCCTTGCAATCTTCATCTCAGGCATAGAATGATAAAGAAAAGCGCCTCCCCCTCCTATCACAACCGCCAACAAAATGACGGCTGCAATACGGCCGGCCATCGCCGCCTTTTTCCTGCGCTTTCTCCTGCGCATCCTTGCCGCTTTCGCCATCTTCTTTCTTTTTATTTCCTTTTTGTCCATACTTTCTCCCATGCCGCCTTTGGCGGCTCAAATAGATATGAAAAACGCTGCCTTTTGCGTTTTTCCTGTGTGAAATTTTAATACTTCTTAGGTAGCGTATTTTGCTACCTTAGAAGTATTTTTCACACTATCTTCCTCATTCCAAAGTTTCCGATTACTTTTTATTCTTTCTCCGCAGGAATCCCCCGCCTAATTCTAATCTTTCGCCTTTCCCCGGCCGGCCGAATTTTTCCGCCTTTTCGCCTTTTCCCAGCCTGCCAAACTTTTCCGTTTTTTCGCCCTTTCCTGTTCTGCCAAAGTGCTCGTTTCTTTCGCCCTTGCCGCTTCTTCCAAATCTGTCGCCTCGACCGTCGCGGTTTCCTCTGTCCGCTCTTCCAAACCTGTCCCCTCGGCCGTCACGGTTTCCTCTATCCGGCCTTGCGCCTCTCTCGCCGCCTCTGCCTTTTTCCCTTCTTCCTAACCTTTTTCTCTCAAAATAAGGCTTTTCTTCCTCAATTTCCTCCGGCGCATCTCCCAAATGCATCTGCATAAACGCTGCGGCCAAGTCAAGAACGGAACAATTTTTCTCCTCCGCCGCAAGCTCAATGGATTTCTTAAGCTCGGACAGTTCCTTTTGTTCCATGATTTCCCCGGCCTGCGCAAAAAGCCTGTCGGATTTCACTCTGGTAAGGTCCGCGGCCGTGGGAAGACTGCGTTCTCTGATGGTGGTATGACAAATTTTCTCAATATCCCGGATTTTAAATATTTCCCTTCCCGATATCAGGGTAAAGGATCTGCCTTTTCTCCCTGCGCGTCCGGTTCTTCCAATCCGATGCACATAATACTCTATATCCTCCGGCACGTCAAAATTAAATACCGCGTCCACGCCGCTGACGTCAATCCCTCTTGCCGCCACGTCCGTGGCAATCAAAATAGCGCAGCCGCCGTTTCTGAAAAGATTCATAACGGTATCTCTCTGATACTGGGTCAAATCTCCGTGAAGCCCTTCCGCCTCGTATCCTTTCCCCTTAAGAGTGCCGGTAATCTCGTCCACCATTCTCTTCGTATTACAAAATATTAAGCTTCGGGAAGGACGATAATAATCAATGAGCCTGCAAAGAGCCGCCACCTTGTCCTTTTTTGCCACCCGGTAATAAGCCTGCTTAATGGCCGCCACCGTGATTTCCTTGGGCGTTACCCTCACATACACCGCATTTTTCTGATAAGTTCCCGTGATATCCAAAATCGCCTGGGGCATGGTAGCGGAAAACAGCGCCATTTGATGTTCCTCGGGCATATCGGATAAGATCGTTTCGATATCCTCCCGAAATCCCATGTCCAGCATTTCGTCCGCTTCGTCTAACACAATCATCTTAACATAAGTTGTCTTAATGGTATGGCGCCTTAAGTGATCCATCACCCGTCCCGGCGTTCCTACGATGATCTGTACCCCCTGGCTGAGGGCCCTTATCTGCTTTCCTATCTCCTGTCCGCCGTAAACCGGAAGCACTTTAATGCCGTGCATATACTTGGCAAGCCTTCTGATTTCCTCCGCCGCCTGCATGGCAAGCTCTCTGGTGGGGCACAAAATAATGCCCTGGGGCTTTTTTAACTGCGGGTCCACTCCCTGAATCATGGGAATGGCAAATGCCGCCGTCTTACCTGTGCCGGTCTGGGCCTGTCCGATTACGTCTTTTCCTTCTAAAAGAAGGGGGATCGCCTGCTCCTGAATGGGGGTCATTATCTCAAACCCCATTTCCTCCACAGCCCTCAAAATATCAGGGCAAATCCCCGATTCGTTATACTTAAGTTTACTTCCCGTTATTTCTCTTCTCTCTTCCACTTCCTAAACATCCATTCCTTTCAATTATCCTCGTTTAAAAACTGTTCAATGATATACCTGGGACGCGCCTTGGTCTCCAGATATATTTTCCCAATATACTCTCCCACCACTCCAAGGGACAGCAGAATCAATCCTCCGATTGCCCACAGAGAAACCATAAGTGTGGTCCAGCCCACTATGGTTGCTCCCGTAAAATGCCGAAAGAGACTGTAAATCAACATGCCGATGCTTACAATAAAAATGAAAAAGCCCAGCAGCGTTATCATCCGTAAAGGTTTCGTGCTAAGGGAGGTGATTCCCTCCACCGCAAAAGACAACATTTTTTTTAGGGGATATTTGCTTTCCCCGGCAAACCGCTCTCCCCTTTCATAGTAAACCACGTCCGTAGGATACCCAATCATAGGGACAATCCCACGCAAAAACAGATTTACCTCCCCATACTGGGCAAGCCCCTCAAGCGCTCTTTTGCTCATAAGACGGTAATCCGCATGGTTATAAACCGTATTGGCCCCCATCATATTCATTGTTTTATAAAAACCCTCTGCGGTAGCCTTCTTGAAAAAAGTGTCCTTCTGCCTGCTGCTGCGCACACCGTATACAATATCTTTCCCCTGCGCGTATTTGTCAATCATCTCGTCAATGGCGTTAATATCGTCCTGTAAATCCGCATCCATGGAAATGACCATATCGGCATACTCTTTAGCTGTCATGAGCCCTGCAAGAAGCGCATTTTGATGCCCTCTGTTTTTGCTCAGGTTAATGCCTGCGAACAACTTGTTTTTTTGGTGCAGTTCCTGAATGATTTTCCATGTCTTATCTTTAGAGCCATCGTTGACAAAAATCACACGGCTTTTTTCATCAATCTTTTTTCCCTCGGCCAAACATTTCATTTTATTTTCAAGACGCCGGGCCGTTTCGGACAACACTTCTTCCTCGTTGTAACAGGGAATCACCAGATATAAAATGTTTCCCATAACCTCATCCTCCTGCTATCAGCATGAAATCAGCAGCGGTAAAATACCACTGCTGATGGACATTAAACAGATATATCATATACTATTTGGTTCAAAGATACAACATTTTTTCATAACTATTTTTCACGCGCCCGTTTTCTGTCGTTCTTATCCTGATACAATTCCACGTTTTCAATCCCCTGTACGAACTTGGAAAACTGGCTGTAGCCAAAATCTTTCACATTAAAATTCGCATACTTATTATAGACAAGATTGCTCAGCTCGCTGATTCCGATTCCTTTCTTACCTGCTTTTCTGACGATTTCCTTCACATAATTTCTTATTTCTTCCTGAGACTGCTTATTATCCTTTAAATATATCGTAATCACATTCTGCCGCTTTTCCAGTAAAAACAGCCCTGCATCCTCCACAAACTTTGAAAGCAGGCTGTAGCCATAATTTCGCACGTCAAAATCCGGATACATATTCACCAGCCTGTTGCCGACCGACGCAAGCTCAACGCTTTTGCCCTTATTTTCATTTTCGTTGATAATGTTCGTAATTGAGTTATAGATAACCTCCCGGCTGATGGTGTTGTCCTTGCTGTCCTTTCCATCCTTATCTTCGTCCTGATTGCCCAGGTTTTCCAGATTGACAAACCGGGTGCACGCAACCCTGAACGATCGGGGCGTCTTTTCCTCCCCCATCCCAATCACTTCCATCCCGGACTCCCTAAGGCGGCTTGCCAGACGGGTAAAGTCGCTGTCGCTTGAAACAATACAAAAGCCGTCCACATTCCCGGTGTAAAGAATATCCATAGCATCAATAATCAGCGTGGAATCCGTAGCGTTTTTGCCAACCGTATTGCTGAACTGCTGCACGGGGATAACGGAATTTTCCAAAAGCTCTCCCTTCCACTTGGTAGCCTGCGTGCTGGTCCAGTCTCCGTAAATTCTTTTGTAAGTGGTGATTCCGTAGGTGGAAAGCTCCTCTAAAATATCTCCTATGTATTTTGCCGAAATGTTATCCGCATCAATGAGCAGCGCAAAATGCTTATTCTCCATATAATAACCATACCTTTCTCTCAGCCTGCAAACTTTGGGCCGCAGACACAATATTTGCAAAACGAACAAGTTCGTTTGTGAAAAAAAATTTTCACAGTACCCTCCTGTGTAGCAATCTTACCATACCTGCTTTCCTACTGCAATCGCAATTTGAAGACTCCCAATAAAAAATGCCGCAGTCACGACAAAAAAGTGAATGCGGCATTTTAATCTTTCTATATTTTATAGTTATACAATCCCCTGAGCCGTCATAGCGTCAGCTACTTTCAGGAATCCGGCAATGTTGGCCCCTGCAACATAGTTGCCTTCCATGCCATACTTCTTAGCGGCCTCATCCATGCTATGGAAAATGTTGACCATAATTCCTTTTAACTTGCTGTCAACTTCTTCAAATGTCCAGCTCAGTCTCTCGGAGTTCTGGCTCATTTCCAGCGCGGAGGTAGCAACGCCGCCTGCGTTGGAAGCCTTACCAGGCGCAAACAAAACGCCGTTTGCCTGTAAGTACTCTGTCGCTTCAATGGTGGTAGGCATGTTTGCGCCCTCCGCCACTGCAAAGCACCCGTTTGCCACCAGTGTCCTGGCATCCTCAAGGTTAAGCTCATTCTGTGTTGCACAGGGAAGGGCGATATCAACCTTTACGGACCAAACGCCTTTGCCCTCATGGTATTCTGCACTCTTTCTTGCGGCGGCATACTCTGTCAGTCTCGCACGCTTTACTTCCTTAATCTCTTTTAAGAGCTCCACGTCGATTCCTTCGGGATCATAAATCCAGCCCGTGGAATCAGAGCATGTAACCGGCTTAGCGCCTAACTGCTGTGCCTTCTGAATTGCGTAGATTGCCACATTTCCGGCGCCGGAAACTGCGATTGTCTTGCCCGCAATATCCTTGCCGTTGCATTTTAACATTTCCTCCGTGAGATAAAGCAGGCCGTATCCGGTTGCTTCCGTTCTTGCCAGGGAACCGCCATAGGATAAGCCCTTGCCGGTAAGAACGCCCTCGTATACGCCTTTGATTCTCTTATACTGTCCGAACATATAGCCGATTTCTCTTGCGCCCGTACCGATATCTCCGGCAGGAACGTCAGTGTCGGCTCCTATGTATTTACTTAATTCCGTCATAAAGCTTTGGCAGAAAGCCATCACTTCTCTGTCAGATTTTCCTTTGGGGTCAAAGTCAGAACCGCCTTTTCCGCCGCCAATGGGAAGGCCGGTTAAGGAGTTTTTGAAAATCTGCTCAAATCCAAGGAATTTGATGATACCAAGATTTACACTGGGATGCAGTCTGAGTCCCCCCTTGTAAGGGCCGATTGCGCTGTTAAACTGTACACGGAAAGCATTGTTTACCTGTACCTGTCCCTTGTCGTCCACCCAGGGCACTCTGAATAAAAGCTGTCTTTCCGGTGTTACCAGTCTCTCAAGTAACGCGTCTTTTCTGTAAGCTTCCTCATTGGCTTCAATTACTACTCTGAGAGATTCCAGAACCTCTTTTACCGCCTGATGAAATTCGGGCTGCGCCGGGTTTTTATCAATCACCATCTGTAATACTTCATCAACGTATGACATACAATATGTCCTCCTTTAGTTTAGTATAATTGTAGTACGGTATCCTTGTATACAATGATGCTTAAACTACATCATTTAGCAATTACCATACAAAAATAGGCAGGCGCTCTTTCCTGCATATTTATTCTTTTTTTCCATAAAGTATTATATAACGTGTTTCAAAAAATCTCAATATACTTTAAGCAATTAAATAATAAAAGTTTCAACCAATATTTTATATAATTTGTATAAATTTATAAATACTGCTTCAATCTTTCAATATTTTTTTCTTCAAAATCCATCAACTCTTTTGCCACTTCCATGGAAATGTTCCCTGCATTTTCATGATGATTGACAGCCTTCCACATACTGGTAAGCCCTCTGTTTGATCCTTGTATCATCAGTTCCGCTATATGGCTTGTACTGGTATTTAGCATGGTATTTGCCCGCACGCCCCCCTTCACCATCATATCCTGAAAACCCGTTTCCCTGTAAGAAGCCGCTTTCCCATTAAGCAGCCGGTCAGTTGCCTTATTATAAATGTCCGCATACCGCATGGACTCTCTGGTAACATGCATGGATAAGTCGTCATCAAAGATTTTTTCGCTGATAGTGTCGATTGCCTTCATAGCCATTTTCGTGTTTTTCTGAACTTCCTGCAAAATTTTCACATCATCGCTTTTCATACTCATTCCCTGTTCCTGTCGATAATCCTTAAATCGGGGCGTGATACCACTCTTTGCCAACCGGCGTTCCGCCCTAATGTAAAAAAACAGGATGGATATTACCACCCTGTCTTATTTTCCCCGGATATTTTGTTTTTATTCCCGAATTTAGCTATTTTTCTCTCTTACTATGTTTTCAAACGTTCGAACTATTCCACATAGTCAGATTTCACAAATGCTGTCTGACCATTATATTTAACCTTCGTCCAGCCGTCGGCCTGTTTCATCACCAACTCCAGTTCATCGCCGGTGTAAGCCGTACCCAACGCTTCCGCACTTGTGCTTGCGCTTTTACGCACCTTGACGCTTTCCTTCACTTTGACCTTTCCATTGCTTCCGCTGCTGCTTCCACCTCCGGCTGCCGTAGCTGGCTGTGATTGCGGCTCCTCGGCGGGCTGATCATTGTCTGCAACCATGGTATCCGTATCCGGCGTTTCCTCAGCGGGTTCCTCAGACACTACTTCCAGATAATCGCTCTTAATATACGCACTGGCGCCGTTATATTCAACCTGGCTCCACCCGTTGCCTCTTTGTTCAATCAGGGTAAATTCCTGTCCAACCTGCGCCTTGTCAATCTTATCCGCCTCCTCGCTGTCAGACTTTCTGATATTCACCACGTCTGTTGCCCGGACAGTGCGAATTACCGACTGTGGCTGCTGCTCTCCTTCTTCCTGCGTCTCCTCCTCAGGTTCCGTGCTCTCCACATTTTCCTCAGGTACTTCCGCCGCCGCAAGGATTTCGCCTACGTCTTCATTGATCTTTTCTTTCAGGTACGCAATGAACTCTTTTAGTTCTTCGTCTTCCGCCAACAGTTCATTGTACTCTACCACAATCTTATTGTTTAAGTCCACCACATCATCCTGCAGCGTAGCTTCCTTAATATAATTCCAGATAACGTCGTCATAGGTACCGTCATTTATGAAATAATTGCCGTTATCGTCGAGCCCAATATAATAGGTCTGCATTCCCGGAAGCGCCTGATCCGCATCCGTAAACTTTACCTCGGAACAGACATACGCCACATAAGTGTTTTCTTCCATTCCGGGCTTCGTATACACATCCATCACGGAATAGGAATCAATATACTTGCTTAATTCCTGTACACGTATCGTTTCTATTTCATTTAAATAGGTGTTCAGTGAAGTAATTGTCTCCATATCCCCCGTTGCCTGGGCGTCGTAATAACTTGAGATTAGCTGGTTTAATTCCGGATATGCATTTTTCTCAAGCTCAGGAATCTGGGCTTCCTCCCCCTCTTCGGAAGTTTCTCCTTCCTGGGAGGCTACTGCCATGGCCGCCTGCTGCGCTTCCTTTTCAAGGGCTTTCTTTTGATTTGCGTTTAATGCCACTACAATCGTAATTAAGACACAAAAAACGAGAATAAGCGGCATTACAATCTTACTATGGTCCATAACCCAGTTGACGGCTGCCATGAACTTTTCTTTCATTCCATGTGTTTCGTTCTGATTTGAATGACTCATAAGTTTCCTTTCTGATAATTGTTTGTGCAAATGGCCCGCCTGTGCGGGCTTATGCGTATAATAGCCGGAAATTACCGGGCCGCCCTTAGAAAAGGCGTGCAAATGCACCCGACAGGAATCGAACCTGCATTAAAGGCGTCGGAGGCCTTCGTTCTATCCGTTAGACTACGGGTGCATAAGTAAAAATATTACAAATTTGTTACATCAACGTAAACATCATAACATACCTGATGCAAATTGTCTAGTCTGTCATTTATAAAAAATGTGTAAAGTAAAAAAATGGTTACTTTTATCCCCTCTGGCCGGCGCCACATTATAGAGAATATGGCGCCGGATCATGTTTTCATCTGTCAAAAAGCTGTCTTAGGAAAGCCAGAGAATCTTATCCTCGTTTCTACTATAATAATAAATGGAATCAGCTAAAACCTCATCCTCCGCCACCTGCGTATGGTTGATTTCCGTGACAATCTCCCGAAGCGTCCTTTCGTCCGTGTCGGCTTCGGCGGGCACTAAAATGACTTCATGGACAGAACTTGGAAGCACATAAAAATTCCGCCCTGTTTTTTCACCAAAAGCTTTTAACACGCCGGGATACAGCATACAGGCGGCTCCATAAAGCTTTTGCCGGTTGGTGAGCACATACATGGGCAATTTCATTTCGTCCATATCCTTCATCATTTGTCCTGCAACTTTCTCTATCCATTCTTCCTCAAACAGTCCGGCCTCCTTCCCGTTTTTCTCAGATAATATGTCCTCCTTCAATCCTTCCTCCAAAATACTGCGCATAACCTTCTGCATACTGTCAATCACGCTTGGAAATAAAACCGGCGTATTTTCCATTGAAATCTGATAGAGCTGTTCCAAATTTGTGTTCCACTGACACATATGACTGTTATAAATCAAAATAGACGCTTTCCCATAAAAAGGAGCCTCCTGAACGGTATAAAAAAATACCAAAGCAAGATTATGAAAAAGTTTGTGTGGGATCATCGAAAGCAGCTCTCTGTTTTGCCCTGCATGGACAAGTTTAAAGACAATCTTCTTTTTTGCTTTTTCAAATTCGGTAAATCCGGACAAGTCCACATTGTCTTCAAATTCGGCCGCCTGAAAATCGTCATATAATATATGCGCAATTTTCTTAATTTCTTCCTCCGTTATGCCGCCATGATAAAATTTATCGATATAAATTGTGGGGGAGGCGTTGCAGTCTTTTCTCTTTGCTATGACTCCGGTCAGTTCGATACCGTTATTTTTTTTGACATTCTGAGAAAAAACAGAATAATTATCGCCAAGCATTTCCTGTAATTTCTTTATGACTGCCTGGGTAAAAGATGTGAAATTCACAGATGTGTTGTTCATAAATTTCCTCATTTCCGCGCTGCTTTTTACGCATACCAAGTTTGTGGATGCAGCGCAGACACAAACTTGTGAGTGAAAGGTTGAAAATCTTCCATTGATTATAATTGTTACTGTTTGACCGGACGTTAAATTGATTTTCACTTTCATTTTAGAATGGAAATTTTCCATCAGATTTACTTACACTTTTGATATGAAAATCGGACATAAATTTTACCCCTGATATTTTGGAAATACAACGCAAAAAAAGACAATGAATTCTCATTGTCTTTCAAGCTTTTACTGATAGGACATTGGTTCGGCTTATACTCTGGAAAGGTACTCGCCCGTTCTGGTATCAATCTTAATCACATCATGGGTCTCAACGAACAAGGGAACATTTACATTTGCTCCGGTTTCCACCGTGGCGGGCTTGGTAGCGCCCGTAGCCGTGTCGCCCTTAAATCCCGGCTCGGTTTCAATGATTTCCAGTTCCACAAACAAAGGCGGCTCTACTGAAAATACACTTCCGTTGTGGGAGCAGATCTTAACCATTTCGTTTTCTTTTACAAATTTGAGCGCATCTCCGACAGTTTCGCCGTTAAGCGCAATCTGATCATATGTTTCAACATCCATGAAGTTATACAGTTCTCCGTCCGAATATAAGTACTGCATATCTTTTCTATCAATACGTGCCTGTGGACATTTTTCAGTGGGTCTGAAAGTCTTTTCCACTACGCCGCCGCTCTTGATGTTTTTCAGTTTCGTTCTAACGAATGCCGCGCCCTTGCCGGGTTTAACATGTTGAAACTCAATAATCTGGTAAACATTATTATCTAACTCAATCGTAATACCATTCCTGAAATCACCTGCAGAAATCATAAAATATTCCTCCTAAAATTTTCACGTTATAATTCTTTATCAGTGTAATATAAAAAATGATATTTTTCAACTACTTTCTTGGATAACTTAAAGATAACTGTAACTATTCAGCCTACGGCTTCATAGTTACTGAATACGGCCATTAAAAGTTCGCCTACGGCGAAGGGCCGTATTCACTCTCGGCGATATATGCGTTCTCACGGACTTTGCAGCAAATGCAAAGTCCTGGGCTGAATAGTTACAGATAACTACATCTTTTCCAAAAGAAAATCAATTGCTTCCAAATAGCCGTCAAGGCCGTGGCCGTAAATTTGTTTGTCGCAGGCCGGCGCGGTCACGGATATTTTGCGAAATTCTTCCCGCTTTGTGATATCTGAAATATGTATTTCCACTTTCGGTATCGCAATGCTTGCAAGGGCGTCTCTGATGGCATAACTGTAATGGGTGTAAGCCCCGGGATTGATTACAATTCCCTTAGTCCCGTCAAAATACGCCTCCTGTATTCTGTCAATAATGGCTCCCTCATGGTTGCTCTGAAAAACGTCCACGGATACGATGCATTTATTTGCCTTATCCTCGATCAGCTTTAGCAAATAATGATAATCCTGAGTGCCGTATATGCTTTTTTCTCTGATTCCAAGAAAATTTATGTTAGGTCCGTTGATAACCAGCAGCTTCATTTTGCTTTTCCTTTCTTTTACTCCTTTTTTATAGCTGTAATGGCCCGGTCAATTTCCTCTATAATCTGATCAAAGGATTTGTCCGAAACATCCACCGTCACATCAGCGCACGCCTCATATATTGGCCCGCGCTCTTTCATAAGGGTTCTGATTCTTTCCATGGGATTTTCCACCTGCAAAAGAGGTCTTGTAGTATCCGACTTTAATCTCTCATAAACAACTTCGGGCGTAACCTTTAAGTAAATCACTTTCCCCAGCCTTTTTAATAAAATATGGTTTTCTTCCCGCATGGGCAGACCTCCCCCCACGGAAATAATCTGGTTGTTTACGGTGCGGATCAACTCATTAAGACAGTCCGTTTCCATCGCCCGAAAAGCCGCTTCCCCCTTTGATGCAAACAAATCGGACACGGACATCTTTTGCCTGTTTTCTATCCATTTATCCGTATCAATCATAGTATGCTTTAAATGGTAGGACAGCCTGATTCCCACGCTGGACTTACCGCTGCCCATAAAACCAATTAAAATAATATTATTTTCCATGATTATCCCCTCGCATATAATCGGCGGAGTCTATTGTCATATATCGCAAGTTTTGCTTAAAATGCTGCCATCAATAGGGAGTCCGGAAGTTTACATCCAAACTTATAATTCCATTTTTTCTTTTAAAGCCTGATATACTTCCAGAGCCGTTTCTTCCGGAACCGACAGTTTATTCCAAAGCTCATAGGCAATGATTCCCTGATACAAAAGCATCTTAAGCCCGTGAAAAGCTTTACCGTCTTGCTCTTTTACCATCTTCATAAATTTAGTTTCGGAAGGCCTGTAAATCAAGTCGTAACCCGTATGTATTTTTTGATAAAACTCCTGATCCTCTATAACGGCTTTATCCATGTTCGGATACATGCCTACGCTGGTGGCCTGAATCGCCAAAAATTTTTTGTCCGGCAATGAGCGGTAATCTGAAAGGGCCATAGGATAAATACACTCTTTGCCCGTTTTTTCGTTTACCTCCTTTGCGACCGCCAGAGCCTTTGCAAGGGAACGGTTTAAAAGGTAAACCCTGGCGACGTTTTTGGAGGCGCACAAAAAGGCGACCGCCCTGGCCGCACCGCCTGCTCCCAGCAAAACCACATCTTCCCCTTCTATCCGTATGCCTTCGCTGCACATGGCGCGGTACAGCCCCGGCATATCCGTGTTGTATCCTTTGAATCCGCCTTCCACCCGCACCAGCGTATTGACCGCCCCGATTTTTTTTGCCAGATCATCTATCTGGCATATACTTGCCATCACTTCGCTTTTATAGGGCACCGTCACATTCAGTCCTAAAAGATTAAGGGCGTAAGCGCCCTTTACGGCATCTGGGACCTGTCCCTGCTCCACATGAAAAGGGACGTATGCAAGATTATGGGAAAGCATATGCGCCAACGTGTTATGGATAAACGGCGACATGGTATGCTCCACCGGATTTCCTATCAGCCCACAGGTTCTTGTATAACCGTTAATCTCCATCTGTTCCCTCCTCCAAATACTTCTTTCCCTCTTTTTTACATTTACGCCGGTAAAAGGCAAGTACGATTTTTTCAAGATAACGCTTTAAGACAATCTGAATTTCTTCTCTTTTATCAATCGGCTGAACCAGAATGGAAAAAATACCTGCGTTTCTGGCTCCCCACACATCCGTGAATAGTTGGTCCCCCACAAAAAGCGTGGTTGCCCTGTCCGTTTTCAGCATTTCCATCGCCCGCAGATATCCTTTTTTCCCCGGTTTCCCCGCCTTAAAAATATATTTGCCCTTCACGGCGTCACTGAACATTTTCACTCTGGGTTCCTTGTTGTTGGACAGAAATAAGATCCGAAAGCCCATATCCTGCAGCTCCTTTATCAGCTTTCTGCTTCTTTCATCCGCCGGTGCTCCGTGGGTGACCAGGGTGTTATCAATATCAAAAATGATTCCTCTGTAGCCTAAGCCATAATATCCGGCAAAATTTATTTTGTATGTAGAGCTTATATAAACATCGGGGTAAAACCTCTCCAGCATGGATTCTCCTTTCGGCGTTCTCAGGCAAGTCAGATGCACAAGTTACTTTGCGACTATCCTTATTTTGTATGGAAAGCCTGTTTCAGCACATCGGATCTTCTAAATCATACAGTTTTCCGGTGGCATAGGGGCTTCCCACATCACATCTTCCATGGTGATACGTCTTCTTTCTCTGCCCTTCTTCCATTTCTCCGCTGGTCTCCACCTTGATGCGGCTTACCTCACCGGTCGTGAGCTGATCCAGCATCCTCACCACTTCGTCAATTTTATCATTTTTCTCCATTATGTTCAAAGCCCTTTCTTTCATTCTGCTGAATATGCGGTACAAAAATTACTTTTTTCATATTGTCCTCCCGTCCGCTCGGAGCGAATAGAAATTCGGTCGTCACCGCGCTATGTCTTTGGCCAGCCGGTGAAAAGTAATGTGCGAAACGGGTTAATCCCCCCATATAATGATACAGTTTTTAGGCGCTGTTAAAGGTTCTTCCGGAATGGTATGGGCTCCCGGAATGATTTCCAGTAATTCCTCCACACCATACCCGTCCAGCTTATCGTGTGACATTGCGTTCCATGTGATATATCCTCTTTTTGCCTTCTTAATCACCTGATTCAGATATACGTCCTGTACCGCCCGAATCAGCTCCGAAAAGGCATAATTGCTGATTGCCAAATCATAGGTTTGATCGTTTTCCCTGATGTTTGTTCCGTCTACAAAAACAAATTTATCTTTTATTGTCTCATATTTTCCAAGATATTTTCCGGCAAGCTCTAACACTTCGGGCAAGTCAAACAGAAAATACTTCTCTATTCCCAGATGGGATGTTAAAATGCGTCCTTCTCCGCCATATCCCACGCCGATTTCCGCCACGGAAGAAATATTTTTCACATCAAATAGCCCCATGATATCCTGCAATACTTTGGCGTAACGCACGGTAGTGGGACTTAGCTTCCTGTTTTTCCCATTGATGGAAAAGACGGCTCTCTCCGGCTTTCCATATAAATCGTTGTCCGCAAAATTATTCCATTCCTCCGCGTCAAATCCGCCTCTTTGGTTGATAATGTTTAAATACTTGTCCCCGTCTTCCTTTGACACATGTTCCAGTATTTGATTGTATATTTCATTTCTCCTGAACTTGCGAAAATATTTTTCTTCTCTCGCCGCCTGCAGACACACTGCCGGATAAAGCCCGTTATCGGAAAGGCTTGTCTGCTCCCTTTTTGCCAAGTCACCCTGCCGGCCGATATCTGCCTGACCATCTTTTTGATTCAGTAATTTTTCAAGTATACTCATTTTATAACCATGTTCCTTTCCCCGCCTGCGGATTGATGACACATGCACAAATTTGTCCTGTCCTTTTCCGCCTTCTCCTTACGACAGATAGACAGCAGAAAAAGCTCTTGCCCCACTTAAGCAAAAGCATTTAAAACGCTGCCCTGTATCATTTAACTTATTCCAACACTTTTTTCAACTCGTCCATAAAAGTATTGATATCTTTAAATTCCCTGTATACGGAAGCAAAACGCACGTACGCAACCGCTTCCAAATCCTTAAGCTTGTTCATCACAAGCTCGCCGATTACACGGCTGGGTATTTCCTTTTCTTCCGTGCTGAAAATTTCGGTTTCCACCTCGTCCACCAACTGCTTAATCCGGCTGACGCTGATCGGCCTCTTATGGCACGCCCGAAGCACGCCCGCTTCTATTTTGGATCTGTCATAGGTTTCCCTGTTGTCGTCCTTTTTAATGACAATCAGTGGGATCGTCTCTACCTTTTCATAGGTGGTAAACCGCTTACTGCACTCGTCACAAACTCTGCGCCGCCTGATAGAATTATTATCATCCGCTGGCCTTGAATCAATGACCCTGGTATTCTCATGACCGCAAAACGGACATTTCATATGAATCCTCCATACCGCCGGTAATTTCTCCGGCTGGCTAGTGAGTACATTACTGTACGTTATTCGTAACTGTTCGGCCCAAAACTATGCATTTACTGTTATCATTATTCTGATAACAATGTCATTATATGCGGATTTACAAATTATGTCAACTGGCGCGTGCTTGAAAATGGCTGACCGAGCGGCATTTTTTATCATGCCGTCAAATAATTCTTCATTACCTTCAACGCATTTTTTTCCAGTCTTGACACCTGAGCCTGGGAGATCCCAATCATATCCGCCACCTCCATCTGCGTTTTCCCCTCAAAAAAGCGAAGGCTGATTATCTCGTGCTCACGCTCCCCTAATCGCTTCATGGCTTCGCTTAAAGACAGATGTTCCACCCAGTTTTCCTCTTTATTCTTTTTATCGCTGATTTGATCCATCACATAAAGGGTATCCCCTCCGTCCGTAAAAATCGGTTCGTACAGGCTCATGGGGTTTTGAATCGCATCCAATGCATAGACGATATCCTCCTTGGATATGCCGATTTCCGACGCAATCTCATTGATGGTAGGCTCTTTCATATTTTGTTTAATCAGATTTTCCTTGGCATAAATAGCCTTATAGGCGGTATCCTTTAAAGACCTGCTTACGCGAATCGTGTTGTTGTCCCGAAGGAAACGGCGGATCTCGCCGATGATCATTGGCACGGCGTAGGTGCTGAATTTTACATTCAAAGAAGAATCAAAGTTGTCAATCGCCTTGATTAATCCTATACACCCTATTTGAAACAGGTCGTCCACATTTTCATTGCTGGCGGAAAATCGCTTGATCACGCTTAGAACAAGCCGTAAATTCCCTTCGATATACTTTTTTCTCGCCTCCATATCTCCCGATTCTATCTGTTCAAATAATTTTTCCTTTTCGTCTGATTTTAACAGAGGCAGCTTTGCCGTATTCACGCCGCATATCTCAACTTTTCCCTGGGCCATGTATGATTTTCCTCCTGCTTCGTTCATCATTAAAATGTTAAACAAGCACTGACACGCTTCGCGAGCCAGCTTATTGTAATAAAAATCATTCACAAAACAGGCGGAAAATATTCATACTTTTCCTCATTTCTGCGCTGCTTTTTGCGCATATCAAGTTTGTGGGTGCAGCGCAGACACAAACTTGTGAGTGAAAGGTTGAAAACCTTTCACTCTTTTGAACCCTTTTATCTTCTTAGCATAAAATATATTATACCGGAAAAAGAAATTGATAAAAAAGTGAAGGTAAGCAATGCTCACCTTGCAGAAATGAGGTAGAATATGCTTTTTTCTGAGTTAAAGTGCAAAGATGTGATCAATATGCGGGACTGTAAAAAACTTGGAAGAATATCCGACTTAGAGTTTGACCAATGCAGCGGACAAATCTGCAAGGTTTTTATTCCCAGCGGCAATAAATTTTTCAATTTGCTCTGTACGGAACCGGATATCTGTATCCCCTACAAAGATATTAAGCAAATCGGGCCCGATATCATTATTGTGGACATACGCTGTTAATGGGTTTCTTACGTCATACGTCCCTCTGTCATAATACCCGCAAAAACTTGTTCAGGCGGGGAAATTTTTTCTCCCTGCCCGCCGCGCGGCCCGTGCGTTACTTTAGCGGCATGTTTTCTCTGCATGGGCCTGTGCAATCCAGCAGGGAAATTTTTCTCCCTATTCGCGCGCCGGGCGTCCGTCAGCTTGCTGATATATATCCTTTGGACGCCCGTGTGCATAAAGAAGCCGAATTATGCGGCGGCCCGGCTTATTTTTGTTCCATTTTCAGTAACTTTCCCGAATCAATTCCTTTTTAAGCCTTTTCATAATTTTTTTCTCCAGTCTTGAAATATATGACTGGGAAATTCCGAGAAGCTCTGCCACCTCCTTCTGGGTCATCTCCTTCCCGTCGGGCGTTCCAAGCCCAAACCGCAAATTGATGATGGTCTTTTCCCTCTCGGTGAGCTTATCGATGGCCTTAAGAAGGAGCTTTCGCTCCACCTCGTTTTCAATATCTTTGTATATAACGTCCTCGTCCGTTCCGAGGATATCCGACAGAAGCAGCTCGTTTCCGTCCCAATCCACATTTAAGGGCTCGTCAATGGACACTTCCAGCTTCGTCTTATTATTCCTGCGCAGGTACATCAATATTTCATTTTCAATACACCTTGAAGCGTAAGTTGCAAGCTTGATATTTTTTTCCGGATTAAAAGTGTTGATAGACTTAATCAACCCGATTGTTCCTATGGAAATTAAGTCCTCCACTCCCACCCCCGTGTTATCAAACTTCTTTGCTATGTAAACCACCAGACGTAAATTATGCTCAATCAGTATGGACTTTGCCTCGTCCTCATATTCCGTTCCCAAATCGCCGATCACAGCATTTTCTTTCTCCACCTCAAGGGGCGGCGGAAGCACCTCCGAACCGCCTATGTAGTGCACATCCCCCTGCTTTGTCAGTAAGAATCCTGGTTCCCTGCGGTATAGCTTAAACTGAAGCTTACCCGGAATTGCCACTTTAAATACCATTTATGATCTCCTCATTTCTGCGCTGCTTTTTGCGCATATCAAGTTTGTGGATGCAGCGCAGACACAAACTTGTGAGTGAAAGGTTGAAAGCCTTTCACTCTTTCCTGCTGTTTTTGCTTTCATAATTTTTTATATGGATAATTCCGGAGGCAGTACCATCTGGTAACTGCCTTTTCCGGAAATTTTTCCCTTAAATATTGCTACAATCACCTTTTCATATTGTTTTTCACCCATGCTGCCTTTGACTTTCATCGTGTCTATCTCGTATCCTTCCAGCAAACCGCTGTCTTTCCCTATACTGTGATAGGGAATGATTTTATATTTTTCCGGCTTCATCCACAGCTTCAAATTCTCCCACTGCCCTGCTTCCAATATTGCCACAGGCTTTCTGCTGACGGGTTCCACCAGTCCGTTTCCGGTATCAACCAAAGCGTCAACCATTAAAATTCCTTCATCCCCCGGAATGCTGACCCTGCAAAAATGTTCCTTTTGCCTCTTCCGATAGATGGCAATCACTCCGGTGCAAAGTGCAAAACCCGCAAATCCCAGACCTGCAAGCAATATTATTGAATCTTCATATTCCGCAAACAGGCTGTTTCTTCCCCTGAGAAAGATTATGAACCCGCCTATCAGAAAAGAAAAAAAATAAAGATAGCCAAGCCCTCGCAGCAATTCCCCATAGCCTTTGGCCTTACATGCAATTTTTATCATAAGCATTCCAATCGGAACCATCCCTAAAAGTACTTTCAGCATATATGGTATTTGGGGCAGGCACAGTACAATACAGTAGCCCGCCGCTCCTATGGCGCTTCCTGCAAAGATCCTCGCATACATGGCGGTTTTTCCAAGCGCCTTTGCAGTAAGCGCAAGCAGATAGAAATCCATCACCATATTCAGTAAAAAAATGCTGTCAATATAAATGGTACCCTGTAATTGCACCTTGCAATTTTTCACCTCCATTTCTCCGGTACGAGTACTATAAGTACGGGTACTTCATGTACTTGTTCATTATAAACATTAATGCTTTCACAATTTGTCAAAACATTGTCCCTGCCCTTTTCATTCATCGCTGCAATACGACAAAAAGGGCTGTCACAAAACCTGACAGTCCTACAATATCTATCCGACTCTTTGGAGTATGGGTGTTTCTATTGTATGAATCTGCTATTTTGCAACAGCCCTATGCCATTACGGCAGGCCGGATTGCCAAACGCGGCAGGCGTTTGGCAGCCTGTTCATTTATAATTCCAGCGACGCCCGGTAAAGACCGGCATATACGCCGCCCATATCCATCAGCTCCTTGTGGGTTCCTCTCTCACAAATGCCCTTTTCATCCAGCACCAAAATACATCCGGCCCCTAACACCGTAGAAAGACGATGGGCAATCACCAGCGTTGTGCGCTGCTTCGCCAGCCGCTCTAAAGAACGCTGCACCACCTTTTCGCTGTAGGTATCCAGAGCGCTGGTCGCCTCGTCAAAAATCAAAATCGCAGGATCTTTCAGAAATACTCTGGCGATGGACAGCCTCTGCTGCTGACCTCCCGAAAGCTTCACTCCATGGGGCCCAATGTCCGCCTCGTATCCGCCGGGAAGTTTTTCGATAAACTCATGGGCCCCCGCCTGCTTTGCCGCCGCGACAATCTCCTCACGACTTGCACCGGGACGTCCGTAAGCAATATTCTCCGCCACCGTCCCATGAAACAGATACACATCCTGCCGCACTATACCTATGTTCTTTCGCAGTGTCCCTAAGGGAAGCTTTTCCACCGGAACGCCATCTAACAAAATCTGGCCCCTTTGAGGCTCATAAAACCGCGGTATCAGAGAGCAAAGGGTAGTCTTTCCCACCCCCGACGCCCCCACCAGAGCCACATACTCTCCGGCCTCCACGGTCAGGTTAAGCCCACGAAACACTTCCTCGCCTTCGCCATAGCAAAAGTCCACCTGACGAAATTCCAGCCTGCCTTTGACATCTTTTATTTCCGTCAGCTCCGAGCCGTCCCGCACAGCCGGCTCTGTCTCCATCAGCTCCATATAACGCCGAAAGCTGCTTTTCCCTTCCTGCAAAAGCCTGCTGGTATTGACCAGACTCTGCACCGGCCCGGTAAAATAGCTGATATACAATAAAAATGCCAGTAAATCGCTTAAGGACATAGCGTCCTTTCGAACTGCCAGCCCTCCAAACACCACCACCGCAATCGGCAACAGCGCCGCAAAAGCATCCATGCCACAGTACAGCTGCGCCTCGCTGCGATAGCTTAGCCGGCGGTCAGCTAAAAACCGCCTGTTCTGCCTGGTAAACTTTTCCTCCTCTAAAGATTCGTTGGTAAAGGACTGCACCGTCCGTATCCCCGACAGCGAATCCTCCACCTGGGAATTGATACGGCCCATACTCTCTCTGGCCTGCCCCATCGCCACGCCCATCTTTTTATTAAAATACAGGGTATAAGCCAGCATAAAGGGCAAAAAACCCAAAATGATAAGGGTGGTCTGCCTGTGAATCCGAAACAAAATCACTGTGGCTCCCACAAACTTCACACTGTTTACCAGAAGATCCTCCGGCACATGGTGAAAAAATTCCGCCAGCGACAGAGAATCGCTGGTAATGCGGGACATCAAATCTCCCACCGTATGTTCGTCATAGTAGCTGAAAGAGAGCTTCTCGCAGTGCCTGAACATCTCCCCGCGCATATCACGCTCAATCTTAGCTCCCAGGAAATGCCCCTGATAATCCCAGAAGTAATGGCAGGCCGCCTGCACCAAAACCAACGCTATCAGGCAAAGCCCTGCCTGCGCAATGCCCCCTGATCGGGCGTTCCCGCTTTCCAATAGATTGTCGGCAATGTACCGCACGCCCAAAGGCAGCACAAGGGCAATGCCGGATACCGCCAAAGCCGAAATTAAATCGGCAATAAACAAGCCCAAATAGGGCTGATAAAAAGATACTAACCTGTAAAAAACTTTTTTATGCAAAATTTGTTCCTCCTGATTTTGTGGGAGGAAACACGATTAAATGTTTGTTTTCCTCCCGATATTTTTCATAGTATCAAATTTACGATTTTTCATATCTCTTTGCTCCTTTCTTTTTTATTATGAAAACTGATTCGGAGCATTTTTCAAATACTCTCTAACAGTCTTTCACCCAATTCTTCTACTGTTTTTACAATCACGTCAGCGCCTGCCTGTTCAAGTTCACCCGCAGCCGCATATCCATAGGACACGCCGACAGATACTATCCGGTAAGCCTTTGCACCTTCCACATCAAACTTTCGGTCGCCCACCATGGCTACGTCCTGCCGGTATGCCATATTGCCGCTCTCCTTCCCTTCCATTTCCGTTCCATGCAATAGCTGTGTCAAAGCCTCCCTGACCACCTCGTCTTTTTGAGAACGTCTGCCGTCTAGCTCACTTCCCACAACCACTTCAAAACAGGAAAGAATTCCGAAATATTCTAAAATCTGTGTTACAAATACGGTTGGCTTGCTTGAAGCAACTGCCAGATGTATTCCTGCCTTTTGCAGTTTTTCAAGCATCTGCGATATCCCCGGATAAATCTCATTTTCAAATAAACCAATTGTACGAAAACGTTCCCGATAATAGGCAACAGCCTGCTGTCCCTTTTCTCCATCTAAACCATAATAATCCCGAAAGCTGTCCAAAAGGGGAGGGCCGATAAAAGGCTCTAATTTATCTCTGTCAGGTTCTTCTATTCCCATTTTACCTAATGCATACTGCACACAGCTTGTGATCCCCAGCTTCGGGTCGGTCAGTGTTCCGTCCAAATCAAATAATATGTACCGGTACATTCATTTCCCTTTCCTTCCTGTCTTACCATCTTTTCATATTCCTTTTATGCTTTTCCAGATACACGCTTTTTAGTTCTTCAATTGAAATACCATAGCAAAGCATGACATCGTTAAAATACATCATCACATCCGCCATTTCCTCGATAAAGTGTCTGCGCACATCCGGCTCCTCCATAATTTTCTCGTCGCCGTCCTTCTTGATAATATCGGCAGCCTCGCCCAATTCTATTAACAGCCACAAAAGCTGCTCGCGCCCGGTTTGGGGCGATAAAGGCTTCCATTTCTCCTTATATTTTTCCTGTAGTTCTTTTTGTATCTCCTGCATCTGCAAGAATCCGAAGTCTTCCATCATAATCCCCCTTAGATCAGACAGGAATGCCTGCGCGCAGGGTGCGTGCTGCAAAGCAACTTTCCCTACGCACTTCTGAGCATAAAACACAAGAATTTATTTTTCATAAAATTTCTTAAGAACCCGCACCAGATATTCCACATCCCTGCTTCCGGCTGTTTCCACCGCCGAGTGCATGGCAAGCTGGGCAAGGCCGATATCTGCGGATGAAACGGAAACCTGACCGGCGGAAACGTTGCCCAGGGTTGAGCCCCCTTCTATATCGGAGCGATTGTGATAATCCTGATAAGGAACGTCCGCCGTGGTACAAAGATACTTCATATAAGCTTCCGAAAAGCCGTCTGTGGTATATCTTTGTCCGCCGTGATGTTTTATCACGATGCCGCCGTTTAACACCGGCCGGTTTACCGGGTCTGCCTTTTCCGGATGGTTTGGGTGAAGGGCGTGGGCATTGTCGGCGGAAATCATGAAGCTGTCCGCCAAAAGTCTCAGGTAATCGCCCCCTGTTTTGCCAAGACCTTCCCCGATTCTTTCTAAGGTGTCCCTCAAAAAGGTGGACGCAGCGCCCTCTCTTGTGTGATTTCCCACTTCCTCGTGATTGAAAACAACGCAAATGTTGCAATAGTCTTTAGGTTTTGCCGCAATCACAGCCTCCGTGGAAGCAAAGACGCATTCCAGATCATCCAGCCGAGGAGAAATCATGAGTTCTTTTTCCGCTCCTGCCAGTTTTCCCTTTTCCCTCACATACAAGAACAGGTCGCTCCCTAAAATTTCCTCCTCTTTTACGCCTGCAAGATGCGAAAGCTTTTCTTTTAGCTTCCCCTTTGTCTTTGGGCTACCCATTAAAGGGAGCAAATCCGTCTGTATATTCAGCTCCACGCCTTTGTTGATATTCCGGTTCATGTGAATGGCAAGATTGGGAATCACAAGAAGATCCTCGTCTATCTTCACATTAACCGCCCGAAGCCCGTCTTTGCCGGCGCACACCACTCTGCCGGCCACCGAAAGGCATCTGTCAAACCAGGTAGACTGTATCATACCGCCATACCCCTCCACATTGAGTCTGAGGTACTTATCCTCCGGCGTCATCTCAGGGTTGGTCTTTATTTTAAAGCAGGGGGAATCGCTGTGGGAGGCGACCATATGGAAGCCTTTGATTTCGGAATCCGGAATTTTGAAAGCAGCCAGAGAAGAACCGCCCCTCTTTACGTAATAACTCCCTCCCGGCACAATTTTCCATGGATCTTTTTCATCCAACTGCACAAAGCCGCTTTCTATAAGCCGCTTTTCCACTTGCTCCACCGCATGATAGCAGCTGACGCTTCCATCAATAAACGTAAGGCATTTTTCAGCCCACTCCAAATTTTCTCTCTCCATTATACTGTTCCCTCTTATTTCATTTTGTCCCTATGGTTCAAGTGAACATGCTCGCATGCTCATTTGAACCCCAAATCAAGGTTGAAAGATTCTTCTTCAACCTTAAACTTCACTGTTAGTTTACTGTTTTAAACCATATTGCCAAGCCCATATTCCGGCGGCAGTCGCCAATTGTTCGGGCAAACCTGTCCGTTTTTTCCCGCCGGAAGGAAAAGGCTGCACACCCTATGGTATACAGCCTGAACATTCTTCCATAAATTATACGCGCTTATTTCTTTTGTAAGAAAGACGGAATATCCAAATGCTTGTCCACTACATTGCTCCTAATCTCTCCGGGATTGGTAATTCCCTGCACGGGCCTGTGGGGTACCGGCGTCTGATTTTGGCCTGCAAGCGTATTTTGCATAGTATTCGCACCGCTCACCGGGGCGCCCGCGCCCGTATTTCGAATGGTGATATTAGGCGTCACAGGCTTCATATACTTATTGGTAAAAGCGCTGTGCGGGGAAATCGGCTTATTAGTAGGTAAGGTAGCGTCCTCTAAGCCTGTGGCAATTACCGTAATACGGCAGCTGTCCCCCTGGGATTCATCGTACATAGCGCCAAAGATGATGTTCACTTCATCCCCTGCCAGCTCCTGCACGTAGCTTGCCGCATCCGATGCGTCGGCCAGTGTAATATCCCCGGATACATTGATAATCACATGGGTTGCACCGGAAATAGTAGTCTCGAGCAGCGGACTTTCCACCGCCATCTTAACGGCTTCGCTTGCCTTATCGTCTCCCTTGCCGGTACCAATGCCGATGTGGGCGATTCCCTTATCTTTCATAACCGTCTGTACGTCTGCAAAGTCAAGGTTAATAACGGCGGGAACGTTGATCAGGTCAGTGATTCCCTGCACTGCCTGTTGAAGCACCTCATCCGCCTTCTTAAGGGCGTCGGGCATAGTCGTCCTTCTGTCCACAATTTCCAGCAATTTATCATTGGGAATTACAATCAAGGTATCGACATTATCCTTAATCTTCTCAATGCCGCTAAGAGCATTCACCATACGGGCTTTTGCCTCAAAACGGAAAGGTTTGGTCACAACCCCTACCGTCAATATCCCCATATCTTTTGCCAGCTTGGCAACAACGGGGGCCGCACCGGTTCCGGTTCCGCCTCCCATACCGCAGGTTACAAACACCATATCCGCGCCTCTAAGGACCGCCGCAATCTCCTCGCTGCTCTCCTCGGCCGCTTTTTCTCCGATTTCAGGCTTTGCCCCCGCGCCGAGTCCTTTGGTCAGTTTTTCGCCAATCTGTAACAGCTTTGGCGCCCTGCAAAGCTGCAGCGCCTGCTTGTCCGTATTGATACCAATAAATTCAACTCCTGTGATACTCTCGTCTACCATTCTATTTACAGCGTTGTTACCTGCACCGCCTACACCGATTACTATGATCTTGGCAGCAGATTCAGCGTCGTTTGTCTTTATTTCCAGCAAGGTATTTCCTCCTTCACCATTCCACAATCAAAATTACCCATAATTATACCAGCTTATTAAACTCATATAGATTATCATATAATTTTTTCTTTAAATGCGCAACTAGAAATTTTAAAAACTTTTTTTTATTTTATTTTAAACGTTTCTTCATCCTTCTGCATCCTCCGCCGGCTCAAATGAAGTATTCTTTGTTCCCTCCGTATAGCTTTCCATCCGCAAAGTACCTTTCCTTCCGTTAAGCTCGGGCAGCATATACTGCAGTCCCATCATTTTTTCATCCAGATTCTCTCCGGTTCCAAGGGCTACCTTCACATTCTCAAAATACAATGTAAGGGAACCGTCGCTGCCAAAATAAATTCTGTCTGTCACCAGATTATATTTATTGACAAGCTGGGTAATATTTAAAATGGATTGAAAAATCCCCGGATCTTCCACGGGAAGCGGCTCATACAAAACCACATGGTCAAAATGAAGTCCTGTCACAAGCGGCACTCCTTCCGTCTTTTCAAAGGAGCTCTCCACCACAATACCATCCTTATCAAAGTACATATATCTTTCCAGATACTCCACATACCCTGCCAGCGCCTTTTCATAAACCTCAATTTTGATCGTATGTGGATTCAGCACGGAAACGTCTATCTTTTCCACAAAGGGAACCCCCGTAATACTCTTGTCCTTGTATTTCAAAGATAAAAGAAGGGAATTATTCCCATAATACCCTTCCATTACCATGTCTATGATCTCATCATTGGTATAATGGACCGCCCCCTCCACATATACCGTGGTAACCGAGTAGTTTGTAATAATATAAGAATACGCCGCCGACAGACCAAACACAAGGGCCAAAAGCATCCCTCCTATAATAAACAGGCTTTTATGATTCCTAAAATAAGCCCCCGGATCCTGCGCCCTGCGGCTTACGGGCGGCACCGCTTTAAACCTGTCGGTCTGTTTGTTTTTTTTCTGTTTCACCTTCGCCATAAAATCTCATACCCAGTGTGTTTTCTTAAAAGCATAACCATTCATCCTTCGGCTTGCTACATTTATCCCATTCAAACATAGCTTGGGGCATGGTTGAAACAGTCCCCCTGCTATGAAAGGAATCCCTGAAAAGCAAATCGTCTCTTACTTCGAAAATATATGAACGCCTAAATTCCGGTAATCTCTGCAAATATCTTCATATCCCCGCTCAATAAAATGGCAGTTTTTCACCACTGTCTCCCCAAGGGCCATGCTCCCGGCAATTACAAGGGCCGCTCCTCCCCTAAGTTCCTCGGCTGCCACCTCGCATCCTAAAAGACTGTCCACACCTTGAATTACCGCCTGGCGCCTTCCTTTTAGCTCAATGCGGGCCCCCATCTTCCGGAGAGATTCCACAATCCGAAAGCGGTTTTCAAAAATAGTTTCCTCAATAATACTCTTCCCCTCACAGGTAGATAAAACCGCCATAAGCGGAGACTGCATATCCGTAGGAAATCCGGGATAAATTTCCGTCTTAATGTACGGAATCGGCTTTTTGTACTCTTTTGCAATGATATTAAGCCCTTCTCTGGTCACATGGATTTCCGCGCCGATCTCCTCCGCCACCCGAAGCATACTCCGCATCTGGGCCACAGGCGCATCTTCCAAAAAAATATGTCCCCCCGCGCCAAGCACGCTCATAAGATAGGTTCCCGCTACAATGCGGTCGGCGGGCACCCTGAATCTGACGCCATGAAGCCTGTGTCCGCCCTGTATGATCAGCACGGAACCGCCTATCCCTTCAATCACCGCTCCTGCTTCCCGCAAAAATTCACATAAAGTCACAATCTCCGGCTCCTTGGCAGCATTTTGGATGACCGTCACTCCTTTTGCCATGACAGCCGCTAAGAGCACATTTTCGGTGGTTCCCACGCTGGAAACAGGGAGTCTTATCACCGCGCCCTCAAGGGTCTTTGCCCTGGCAGTGAAGCAGCCCTCTTTTTCATAAATTGCCACTCCCATCCTCCGCAGAGCATTTAAATGCATATCTATGGGCCGCTCCCCAATCACACATCCGCCCGGATAAGCCATTGTCACTTCCCCTATCCTGCCAAGCATGGCTCCTAACAGCGTGATAGAAGAACGCATCCCTGTAACATGGTCCCCGGACATCGTGTCTTCCAATATATTTCTGGCGTCAATGGTCAGCGTTCCATTCGACCAGACTGCCTTACATCCTATACTTTCCAAAAGCTGCTGCATATGATATACGTCTGAAATATGGGGGCAGTTTTCTATCATACAGACATCCTTTATCAAAAGGGCGGCCGCCATCACCGGCAGCACCGCATTTTTGGATCCCTGTATTTTCGTTTCTCCAAAAAGAGCATTTCCTCCTAAAATATGAATAGCATCCAAATTTTCACCATCTGCCTTCCGGTTTCAAAAGTTAGACCTATTCTACTATATGTACGCCATAAGAAAATGCATCTTGTACTATAAATCTTTGAGTCGTATTCCCTTTCCCACACTTAGGACAATCCCTATTTCCACCAGAAGGAAAAGGACGGAAGTGCCTCCATAGCTGATAAAGGGGAGGGAAATTCCCGTATTGGGAATGGTGTTGGTTACCACCGCCACATTCAAGATAACCTGTATGGCAATATGCCCCATCACCCCGACCACCAAAAGCGCGCCGAACAAATCGGAGGCATTATTGGCAATCACCATAAACCGCCATATCAGCAGCACAAACATCAGTAAAATGGAAATAGCCCCAAATAAACCCAGCTCCTCACAGATAATGGAAAAAATCATGTCGTTCTGGGCCTCCGGAATGAATCCAAGCTTCTGCATGCTCTGCCCTAAACCCTTTCCGAGTATACCGCCTGAGCCTATGGCATAAAGCGCCTGCAGGGTCTGAAACCCTTTGCCGCTGGCATATGCCTCCGGGTCAAGCCAGGCTAAGATACGGGTTCCGCGCACGCCCAAAGTGTCGGAGTCAGCCGCATTTACAATCACAAACACGGCCAGGGCGCAGACGGCAATCCCCAAAAGGCCCAGTAGAATAAATCGTTTATAGTCAGGACATGATACAAAAAGCATCAGCACTGCGATTCCAAGTATGATAATCGCCGAGCTCATATTTTCCGTGATCTTCCACACCAGAAGGCATACCGGCATGGGAATCATCAGCACAATGAAAAAACCTTTTCCGCTCCTTATTTTTCGCCCCATCCTGCAAATCAGGCTGGCCAAACACAAAATCATGCCTATCTTGGCAATCTCCGCAGGCTGAACGGATATACCTGCTATTTTAAGCCATCTCTTAGCGCCGTTCGCCTCCACCCCAAAAGGAATGATCAGCAAAATCAATATGATAGATGTAATATAACCCATTGCCGCAAACCGCTCCCAAAAATGATAGGGAATATTGGCAACCACAATCATAGCCGCAAGACCCACAACAGTGGACGACGCCTGCCTTTTCAAAAAAAAGGCAGGATCCGGGTTTTTTAATGTGCTTCCTTCGTAAGAGCTGGAGGAATACAGCATAACCAGTCCAAAGGCTAACAGAAACAGAACGATAAATAACAGCGTATAATCAAAAAAAGATTCCTCCTGCTTTTTTACCCGCCCTCTATGATTGTTCTGGTATCTTCTTTCTGCCACAATCATTTAATCCAAACCCTCCATACCGGTGCAAACAGCCTGATAAATTTGCCGTCAGGGCATTTTCGCAACTAACTCTTTGAACACTTTCCCCCGCACCTCATAATTAGGGAACATCCCCCAGCTTGCACAGGCCGGGGACAAAAGCACCGCATCCCCTGCAGCCGCCTGGGCCACGCATGCATCAAAAGCTTCCTCGAAGGTATCCGCCAGGATGATATTGGAAAGCCCATGTTCTTTCGCGCACCTTGCAATCTTTTCCCGGGTCTCCCCTACCAGCACCAGAGCTTTCACCTTTCCCTCAAAGGCTTCAATCCATTCGTCATACCTGCTTCCCTTATCATAGCCGCCCCCTAAAAGCACTGTGGGCTTTGTCATAGCGCGTATTCCCTGGATTGCCGCATCCGGATTAGTCCCTTTGGAATCATTATAATAATCCACCCCGCCCCTGGTGTCAACAAATTCTATTCTGTGCTCTACCGGCGCAAATACCCGTATGGTTTCAAGAATAACCTCCATGGGGACCGAAAGCGCATGGCAAATGCCGATGGCGGCCATCACATTTTCCACATTGCACATTCCCACAAGCCTCATATCATGTATATTCATAAGCCTGCGTACTTTTCTCCCATCCAAGGATGTCTTAAATGTATTTTGGGATATATCCCAAGATGTATGCAAAGACGTATCGCCGGATGTACATTCCGCCAGGCAGATTTCCTCGCCGTCAAGGTAAATTCCTTCCTTAAGCTTTCTTTTGGAAGAAAAAAACACCACCTTTGCAGGACATCTTTCTCCAAAATCCCTGGTATAGGCGTCTTCATAGTTTAATACGCATACGTCGTCCTTCGTCTGGTTTTCGGCTATTCTTTCTTTTGTTTTTACATAACATTCCATGGTGTGATGCCGGTTTAAATGATCCGGCGTGATATTTAAAATGGCGGATACATCAGGCCTAAAAGAATGGATGGTTTCCAACTGAAAACTGCTGATTTCCGCAGCCGTCACACTCGCCTCCTCCGTATCAAGAGCAATATCCGTATAGGGATTTCCAATATTTCCCACCACATACGTGCAAGCATAATGCGCTGCTAAAATCTGCCCTGTTAAAGCGGTGGTGGTGGTTTTTCCATTGGTTCCCGTGATTGCCGCTATTTTCCCCTTTGCAAAGGCATAGGCCAGCTCGATTTCTCCCCACACGGGAATATTTCTGTTCCTGTATTCTGCTAAGAAGGGAGCGTCCACCGGCACACCGGGGCTTATCACCACAAGAGAAATTTCCCTTTTTACATCATCCGGCAATGTGCCAACCCAAACCGCAAGCTGCGGTATCTCCCCTGCTTTTTCCGTCAGTTCTTTTTTATCCAGCTTTTCGTTGCTGTCAAACAGCACCGGAAAAGCGCCTGTCTTTCCCAGCAGCCGGGACGCGCCGATTCCGCTTTTTCCGCTTCCCACCACCAGAACCTTTTTACCCTGCAATTCCATGTAAATCCTCCGTTTCTGTTAATGGGACCGTTGCAAAAAACAGATTCATACCATAGATAGCCTCCATCCCCCAAAGAGTTGGATACCTATTGTAAAACCGATGTGTTTTGCAACATCCCCTTACGTATACCGCCTTTAAAATCCTTATCCGTATATCAATATCATCAAAAGCATCAACCTGTAAATATATTTCCGGTTCAAATACCATATAAAGCAAGCAGGCAGAGCATGGCGGTGACAATAGAAAATACCGCCACTATTTTCGTCTCATTCCATCCGCACAACTCAAAATGATGGTGGAGAGGCGCCATTTTAAAAAACCTCTTTCCGCCGCTTATTTTAAAATAAACCACCTGTATGATAACCGACAAAACCTCCGCCATATAAATCAGTCCCACAATGGGCAAAAACAAAGGCATTTGCATCATATATGCGCAGCCCGCCACAAATCCCCCAAGGGCAAGGGAACCGGTATCTCCCATAAAAACGCTGGCAGGATGCACATTGAACAAAAGGAATCCCAATAACGCCCCTGTAACAGCGCATGTGATAGGTCCAATCCCTGCCCCTGTGCCAAGGGCCGCCACCGTAAAAAAAGTGGCAACCATAACCGTCACACTGCCCGCAAGCCCATCTAATCCGTCCGTAAAATTTGTGCCGTTTACAGTTCCTATTATTACAAGAAACAAAAGCGGAATGTTAAACCAGCCAAAATCCACATAATATCCCCTCAAAAAAGGAATGCGCATAACCAGTAAATTGTCCGGAGACTTGAGCAGATAACGGGCAAAAAGCCCTGTCACCAACAGCTGCAGGAGCATCTTCTGCCATGCCCTAAGCCCCATGGAACGCCTGAGCACCACCTTAATATAATCGTCCAATAAGCCAATCATGCCAAATCCCAATGTCAAAACCAGGATGGGAACAATCTTAGGGTAATCCTTCACATAAAGCACAGACGTAACTGCCATACTGGCCATAATCAGGATACCGCCCATGGTAGGCGTCCCTGTCTTTTTCAAATGACTGCTAGGGCCGTCATCCCGGACTGTCTGCCCCACCTTAAGCTTCTTAAGCAAAGGGATAATGAATGGCCCTAAGGCCACACTTATGCCAAAGGAAATTAAAACAGGCGTCATAATAGCACTGCTGTTCATTGCCTATACCTCTCAATTATAATCCATTTTTCCTAAATAAGGAAGAATATTTTCAAAAAGCTGCCTCACCACCGGCGCGGCTACCTGTCCGCCATAATAAACCCCCTGGGGATTATGTATGATACAAAGGGCAAGCACCTGAGGATCATCGGCCGGGGCAAAGCCTAAAAAGGAAGCAATATATCTGCCGCTGCCCCTTGGAAGGGTCTGGCTGGTAGCCGTCTTTCCCCCAACCCTTGCCCCCTCCACATATCCGTTTTTGCCGGAGCCGTTCTCCACCACCTGCTCTAAAATCATCCGCATGGTGGCGGAGGTTTCTTCTGATACAATATGCTCTCTTACCGGATAAGAGAACCTCTCTATTTCCGTTCCTTCCCTGTCAGACGTTTTTACCGCAAAGTGAGGCGTAATTCTATTTCCGCCGTTGACGATAGAGGCTGCCGTAGTGGCCAGCTGTATGGGGGTAATCTGAAAGGACTGTCCAAAGGACACGGTTGCAAGCTCCACGGCCTTCATATCCTCCATTTTATGCATGATCGTCCCCGCCTCTCCGGGCAGGTCAACCCCTGTTTTGTTCAGCAGGCCAAACTGCTCAAAGAAATGGTAATAATTTTCCACTCCCAGCCTAAGACCCACCGTAATAAACACCGGGTTACAGGTATTTACAAATTTAAAAACCGCTATACCGAAGGCTCCCGTCTTTCCGCACTTCTATAGTGTCAATTTTCTTAAGCATTACTTTTATCAACGCTTTTTCCATTAAATTTTCTTCTTTAACCGCCTCCTCTATTTTCTTAAGACGCATCTCATAATTATTATATGGCTCCTTTTTCCGCTTTATGACCTCAATTTGCTCCGTAAGTTTTAAAATGCGCTCTTTGAGATTTTCGTTGCATTTCTCATAATCCTCATCCGCTATTACCCCTTTTAGCAGCTTTTCCATCAGCAAATCCTTTTTTTCCATAAGCTTTTTATGCTCTTTTTTAAGCCTTAAAAGCTCTCCGCTTTCATTCCCCCCTTTTAAGCCTGCTTTTAATACGCTCATAAGTGTTCTTTGCAAACGCTCCCTTTGGAAAAGTTCATTCCGTAAATGCTCATTTTGAAAATGTTCTTTTGCGGTATGCTCTACTAAGGCATGCTCCCTTTCCCCATCAGCGCTTTCCCAGAACTTTTCAAGCTCCCCTTCCATATATTGATAGATTTCTTTCTCCGGCAGATGCCTGTTGTTGCAGCCCTTTTTGCCTTCCCCCTCTTTCTTTCTGCCGCCTTCTAAAAAAGACGAGCACTTCCAAATCACCTTTTTTCCCGTTTTCGTGTGGTAACTGGTTCTGTAATAAGTTCTTCCGCATTCCGCACATTTAAGCTTTCTTGTAAAATCATATTTTTTGCCCTGTTCCTTTCTTTCTTTGGCGCCTTTCGCTCTCTTTTTCATGACCAAAATCACTTCCTCCTGATATTCCTTTGAAACAATCGCGGGAAGGGCATGTTCCATGATAATCCAGTTGTTTTCAGGTACTTTCTCATACCTCTTTGTATCAAAATTGTATATACGCGTATTAAATACCATTGTTCCGTGGGCTCTTTTCGCGTACAACATTTTTCTCCACTGGGTCTGCGATATTCTTTGTCCTCTTTTTCCTCTGGCCCCTAATTCATAAAGCGTATTGCTTATGGTATAAAAACCTTTTCCCTCCTTCGCAAGCAAAAAAGCGGTTCGATAATATTCCGCCTCCTTCTCATTAATTTCATAAGTGTCCTTAGCCACCTTATCCCACCCAAACATTTCACAGGTGATATTACAGCCGCTTTTTTTTTCCTGTCTTCTTCTGTGTGCATTCCTGATTTTTTTCGAAAGCTCCCTGCTAAAATCCTCCGCAAGAATCGCCTTGATTCCTGAAATCAGATTATCCTCCGGAGTATAAAATTTTCCTTCTATATAAATATATAGTCTTAAATTGTTTTCCGTGAGCCTGCTTAAGAAAAAATACCAGTCCCTGGCGGAACGCATCAGTCTGTCGATAGATTTGATCATCACAATATCAAATCTGTCCTTCTCCATATCCGCAAGCAGCCTTTGATATTCGCTTCGCTTTAAAGCAACCGTGCCCGTCTGGGATTCTATGTATTGTTCCGCAATGCTCCACCCCTTCTTTTCCGCAATTTCCCTGCTCTCAAGAGCCTGACTGGCCAGGGCATTTCTCTGGCTTTCTTCTTCCGTGCTGCATCTGTTATAAATTCCCACTCTTTCCATTCCCTTACGCCTCCCCGTACGCAATCCTTCTTTTCAAGCTATTTTTTTCCACGCTGTCAAGAAATCCCTTCTCATCCAGAAGTTCCACGGCCGCAAGCAAAATCTGCCGCTCCATAGATTCTTTTTCCTTTTCTGTTAATTTTCTCAAAACTTCTTCCATAAGATACTTCCTTAAGATTTTACTTAAATATATGCCATGCCCGTATAAATATTAAAAAACAGAAAAAGTAAAACAGACTTTTCGCGCCGGTTTGATAAAATCATTTATAAAAATACAAAAAATCACATTGACTTTATCGCTTTAAACTAGTATAATCTGATACGCAGTGCTTTGCTTGATAAGTCAGGACTGTAATAATTTATGGGAGGAAACCATTATGAGAAAATTAATCGCGTTACTATTAACCGTAGCCATGGTCGGGACTCTTACGGCCTGCGGCGGAACGGATACCAAGGAAGCGGCTTCCAACGCCGAAAGCACAGCGGATGCAGATGCGGACGCTGATGCGGCGGCTGATTCCGAAGCCGAACCTGCCCGGACGGAAGCTGATTCCGAAGCCGATACGCAATCCGGAGATTCCGCAGGCGATGCTGCCTACACCGTAGGTATCTGTCAGCTGGTACAGCATGAAGCGTTAGACGCCGCAACCCAGGGTTTTAAAGACGCTTTGACGGAGGAATTAGGCGATCAGGTTACGTTCGATGAGCAGAATGCTCAGGGCGATACCAATACCTGCTCCACCATCATCAACAGCTTCGTATCCAACAATGTGGATTTGATTCTTGCAAACGCAACTCCCGCCCTGCAGGCAGCCGTAGCGGGAACAAATGAAATCCCGATTCTGGGAACATCCGTAACAGAATACGGCGTAGCTCTTGAAATTGCAGATTTTAGCGGTACCGTGGGAGGAAACGTATCCGGAACCTCAGATCTTGCTCCCCTTGACGGACAGGCGGATTTGTTCACCGAGCTGCTTCCTGATGCAAAGAATATCGGTCTTTTATACTGCTCCTCCGAAGCAAACTCTCAGTATCAGGTAGACACCATCAAGGCTTTTCTTGAAGAAAAAGGCTACAGCTGTGAGTACTATGCATTCTCAGATTCCAATGATCTTTCTTCCGTGGTTACAAACGCTGTTTCCGCAGTGGATGCAATTTATGTTCCCACTGACAATACCGCCGCTTCTAATGCGGAGCTTATAAACAACGTATGTGTTCCCGCCGGCATTCCTGTTATTGCAGGGGAAGAGGGTATCTGTGCAGGGTGCGGCATTGCCACATTGTCCATCAGCTATTATGAAATCGGTGTTGCTACCGGTAAAATGGCAGCCAAAATCCTTACGGGAGAAGCTGACATTTCCACAATGCCAATTGAATATGCGCCAACTTTCACAAAGAAATACAATGCAGCCAACTGTGAAGCGTTAGGCATCACGGTTCCTGATGATTATGAGGCAATTGCCGAGTAAAGATCAGACAGGCATACAGGCAGCGGGGGATTTGTCTCTCGCTGCTTTTATATAAAAATATCATTATGAATTGCAAAAAATGAAGTTATCCATTATAATAGCTGATTGGATAAAAAATACTTTTATACTGTTCTATTCACGGAGGAAATCAATGAATGTCTTAAACCTGCTCAATGCTTTGCCGGGAGCGGTCTCACAGGGACTTATATGGGGAATTACCGCCATCGGTATTTACATCACCTACCGCATTCTTGACATTGCAGACCTTACCGTAGACGGTTCCCTGTGTACGGGAGGAGCTGTCTGTATTATGATGGTTCTGTCCGGCCAAAATATTTATATCTCTATGCTTGCAGCAACCTTAGCCGGTATGGCGACCGGATTTGTGACCGGCATTTTTCATACCTTTATGGGGATACCCCCTATCCTTTCGGGTATTTTAACCCAGCTTTCCCTTTATTCCATTAACCTGAAAATCATGGGAAAAGCGAACCAGGCAATTAACGTAGACAAATACACCCTTCTGGTTTCATTGCGATATATTAAAGGAGTGCCTTTTTATCAAAATCCGATTTTTATTATCACCATCTGTATTATTTTGCTGGTGCTTCTCCTTTACTGGTTCTTTGGAACCGAGTTGGGATGCGCCCTTCGCGCCACCGGCTGTAACAGTAACATGTCCAGGGCGCAGGGAATCAACACGAATTTTTCCAAAGTATTGGGACTGATGATTTCCAATGGCTTAGTGGGCTTATCCGGCGCGCTTCTCGCACAGTATCAGGGGTTTTCCGATATCAACATGGGGCGCGGCGCGATTGTAATCGGTCTTGCCGCCGTTATTATCGGGGAGGCTGCTTTTAAACGTATTTTCCATAACTTTGGCTTCAAGCTGATTGGGGTTGCCCTTGGCTCTATCCTTTACTACCTTGTATTGCAGGTGGTTATCTGGCTGGGTATCGATACGGATCTCTTAAAGCTATTATCCGCCCTTGTGGTTGCTTTCTTCCTTGGCATTCCTTATTGGAAGCGCAAATTATTTGGCAATGCCAACAACCCGGCTTTAAAGAAAGGAGGAAGCGCCCATGCTTGAGATGAAGAATGTTACCAAAATCTTTAACCCCGGTACAGTCAATGAAAAGCTGGCCTTAGACAACTTTTCCCTGACCCTTGAGGACGGCGATTTTGTCACTGTCATCGGCGGAAACGGCGCGGGGAAATCCACCATGATGAACGCCATTGCCGGCGTATGGCCCATAGACGCCGGACAAATCCTGATTGACGGGACGGACGTGACGAAGCTTTCCGAGCATAAGCGGGCCAGATTCTTAGGACGCGTATTCCAGGACCCCATGACAGGCACTGCCGCTTCCATGGGAATTGAGGAGAACTTAGCCCTCGCAAAGCGCCGCGGAAAGAGCCGTTTCTTAAAAGCCGGCATTACCAGAAAAGAACGGGAAGAATACAAAGAAAAACTGAAAATATTGGGTTTGGGCTTAGAAGACAGACTTACCACCAAGGTGGGGCTTTTATCCGGCGGACAGCGTCAGGCGCTTACCTTGCTGATGGCAACCCTGCAAAAGCCTAAGCTCCTTCTTTTGGATGAACACACCGCCGCTCTTGACCCTAAAACGGCGGCCAAGGTTTTGGAAACCACCGAATATATTGTAACCAGAGATACTCTTACCACTCTTATGATTACCCACAATATGAAAGACGCCATTGCCCACGGTAACAGGCTGATTATGTTGATGGACGGTAAGATTATTCTGGATATCAGAGGGGAAGAAAAAAAGAAATTGACGGTGGAAGATCTGCTGCACAAATTTGAAGCTGCCAGCGGAGAGGAGTTTGCCAACGACAAAGTTATTTTAGGATAAAATGCCAATCATGAGAAGGCATCCTTGATCTGTCGCCTGGAAAAATAAAAAATAGCACTTGATGTTGTACGCGTCTGTTCGCAAAAGTGAGCAGGCGCTTGTTTTTTCAGAAATGGAAATAATTGATATCATGTGTTTTTGATAAGTAAGACCGGCTTCCGGGGCAAAGCCGCGTTTGATTTTTATAAATTTATAAACACCGGGTTACAGCTGTTCATAGTGGCCTGCACAAAGTTTTCCGCTCCATGCCCCGATACCTTATGGCACCTGATTCGCCTGTCCTCCACCATAATAAACCCCGGGCAGCTAAACTGATCCTCAGGATGTACCACGCCGCCTTCAAGTCCGGCGGCCGCCGTGATGATCTTAAAAGTGGAGCCTGGTTCGTAAGTGTCGTTAATACATCCGTTTCTCCACATTGCATTTAATAACTCCTGCTTTTTTTCTTCCGTTATTCCTTCATTTGCAACATCTTCCGGCAAATTATAGGGGTTATTTAAATCAAATTCCGGCACGTCCGCCATTGCCATAATTTCCCCGTTTTGAGGATTCATAACCAGGATAGACACCCTTTCCGCCTCTTTCGTCTCCATCACCTGTTTTGCCAGCTGGGTTGCATAGCTTTGAATGTTCATATCCAGACTGATGTAAAGGTCGTTTCCGGCTATGGGCTCTATCCTTTCCTCCCCGGCCGCGTCCAATTCGACGCCTCTGGCGTCCGTGACCGTTAAAATGGTTCCCTCCTGCCCTTTTAAGTACTCCTCATACTTCACTTCAAGGCCGATGATTCCCTGATTATCCCCTCCTGTAAATCCCAGCACCTTGGAGGCAAGGGAGCCGTAGGGATAATAACGCTTGTAATCTTCATCCACCTTGACGCCCTCTAAATTGTATGCCCTTATGGCGTCTCCCTTTTCTTTTTCCACATTACTTTTGATCCGCTCAATTGCAGAGTATTTTTCAACTCTTTTCTTTACATATTCTTCCGACAAGTCCAGTTCTTTGCTCAAAACCTCCACAATTTTGTCAGGATCTTTGATTTGATTATGTATTACGGAAATGGTACAGACCGTCTTATTGTCCGCAATCACCGTGCCATTGGCGTCTAATATTCTTCCTCTGGCCGCCTTAATGCTTCTCTCCCTCTCATGGAGCTGTTTGGCCTTTTCCGAATAATAGTCTGACCGGAACACCATCAGGTAGACAAGCCGCCCTGCCAAAACCGAAAACATCACAAGACAGGCAAAAAATATGGTAACAATCTTTTTTCTGTTATAGGTTTTATTTTTCAGCAATAATTTAAAATCCTCCTTTCCCATAGCCGGCTTATCGCCTGAAAAAACCTCACAAACCGGTCATCTTATAAACAACATAATATTGTTACAATGTATGACTTTCTTTGTGAGGTTATTCTTTATTCTTCCGGCTCCTGTGTCGGTTCCGGGGAGGTGGAGGGCGTTTGTGTGCTTTCCGCGCCTTCCTCATAGCTTCCTCCCAGTACCGCTCCGGTTTCCGGGTCCACATAGTCTCCTGTTTGTGGGTCTATTGCATATCCGGTTTCCGGATCAATGGGAAATGTGGTCCAAATCTTCTGTGGGCTTTCCTCGCCTTCCGGCGGTTGACCATCCGGCGATTCTCCTTCTGTGCCTTCTCCCTCCGTTCCCTGTCCTTGCGTTCCGGTTCCTTCCCCGCCGTCGGGATTATCGTTTTCTCCCTCCGGCTGGCCTTCTTCTCCGGTTCCTTCTGTGACGGGAGGCGTCATAATCTCAATCTGCAATGCCTCCAATTCTTCTCTCTCTTTATCCGAAAGCTCCTCTGTCATAAAAATTCCTTTGTAGGGAAGCACTTCCGTGAGAATCCCTTTTACGATTTTGGTAGCGAACTTGGCGTCGTCCATAATATCTCCGGGAACATTGGGCCTGTCCACTACCACATAAATGGCAATTTCCGGGTCGTCGATTGGCGCATATCCCAGAAAAGATACTACATATTCCTTATTTCCACGGGGAAGTGTCTCCGCCGTTCCCGTCTTGCCGCCAATCATATAACCGGCGGGCCGTGCGGTCTTCCCTGTTCCGTTTGCCCCTGATACCACCAGATTACACATTTCGCGAACCTTTGCGGAGGTGGTTTCCGATATGGTCTGCTTTAATAATCTGGGCTCTATATTCTGCACCGTAGCGCCTGAAGGGCTTATGATCTTACTTACCATATGGGGTTCGTAATAATATCCCCCGTTGATCAAGGAACAAAATCCGGCCATCATTTCAATCATAGTGGCATTGTATCCCTGCCCAAAGCTGTTGGTGGCAAGATCCGTAGGTCCCATAGTATCCTTATTATAGACAAGACTTGCCGTCCTGGCCTCTCCTGCCAGATCAATATTTGTTTTCAGCCCAATATTAAAAATATGCTGAAAATCCAAAAAGGTCTCTTTTCCGGTCGCCTGCGCAATGTATATCATATTCACATTGCAGGATCGTTCTACCCCCTCAGCCACGGAGAGATAGCCGTCCCCGTACCTGTTATGGCATCTGATTTTATAACCGCCAATCTCCAGCTTTCCTTCGCAGTTATAGCTTTCATTTCCTGTGATACTTCCGCTTTCTATACCGGCTGCCACCGTAAATGGTTTAGAGACGGAACCCGGCTCATAAGTATCATTGATACAGAAATTTTTCCACAGGGCGTTTAAATGCCTGTAAAAAACATCCGAATCGCTGGTGATGGCATCCAGATTTTCTTCGTTGATATACTCTCCTGTCACTTTGTCGTTTTCGTCCAAAACCGGCATACCGATAAGAGCGTCCGTATTCCTGGTATCGTTCAGATCAAAAACCGGATAGCCTGCCATGGCCAGTACCTCTCCGCTGTTTACATCCATTATAATACAGCCCGTATTGCGGGATCCGTTTCCTTCGTGGGCATTGTTTTTATATTCCTCGTCATGCTTCTTAAGGTATTTCTCCACAATCCTTTGTATATTTGAATCAATGGTGCTTACAATGCTGTTGCCATCCTCTGCCGGTATCGTTGTGCGCTCTAAATTGGAATCATCATTTAAATATCCGTATTCCCTGCCCGGCGTACCGGATAAAACGTCATTATAATATTCCTCCAATCCATAGGATCCCACATTATCGCTGGTGGTAAATCCAATTACATCACAGGCAAGGGTATTACCCGGATAAATTCTTTTGTATTCTTCCTCAAACCAGATTCCTTTGATCAGGGAGTTTTCCGCATTTTGCATTTCCACAAAACTTTGGATTTCCTCATATTCCAGACGCCTTGCCAGCACCCGGTAACGGGATGTCTCGCTGTTTTCTTCTATATAAGTGCGCACACTGTCAGTATCAATTGAAAGCTCACTGCGCAGCGCATTTAAAGTAGGCTCTAAGTACTCCCCTTTGTTATCCGTAATTGCCACGGCATCCAAAATGACATTGTAAACCTTTTCGCTGGAAGCAAGCACACTGCCGTTGGCGTCATAAATAGTTCCCCGTCTGAAAGGCAGCGTCTTACTGTCATATCTCTGCTGGGAAAGCACCTGCTTTTTATAGCGTTCCCCATTGTCCCTTGTAATGGTAAATAACCGATAGGTTAATCCTACAAAAGCCAGTAGTATAAACATAAATAATACTACCAGCTTTTTCTGCATTTTAATTGTAAGTTTATTATATCTTTTTCTACTCATGACCACACCTGCTTTTATCCGGAATATTTTCGCATTTTCAACACAATGTTGCCAAAATCCGCCTGCATTATCCATTCTGAATCTTTATGGAATACTGCCCGTCTGCCTGATGTAATCGCTTCCTTCCCCATTAAAGGATATGATCTGCCCCTCGTGAGCATAAATCATGCCAAGCTCCTGTATGGCAACCCGCTTTACTTCCTCTAAGTCCACATTATTGGTTATCCTGCTGTAGTTCTCATCATTTTCCATTCTCAGCTCATTTAGCCGGCTTTCCAGCGCCGCAATGTGCTCAATGCTGTTGGTAATGTCAGACTGCAGCGTCAAATACCATGTAAGAATCAGTCCTGCCGCCACCATGGCAACTGCCATGGAAAGCACAGAGCCAATGCTCATGTGGCGGATACGTTCCCTGTTCTTTAGCGTCCTTGCACTTAATTTTTTTTCAGGCTGTCTTTGAAAATCCGGTACCGCCTGAAGCTTTCTGGCAGTATTTCCCTGCACATAGACACTGTTTCTATATGCGGTTTTTCTTCTGTTACCCTCGCTGTTTACTGCCATTTTAATAACTATGCTCCCTTCCCAACCTGCAAATTTGTGGGGAGAATGCCCGCCCTTTAGGGCGTTTTTTCAAAAATCCGCAATTTTGCACTTTTAGATCTTGGATTTTCTTCCATTTCCTTCTCCGCAGGCAAAATAGGTTTTCCGGTTACTACCTTCCCCTTACTCACCTTTCCGCAAACACAGACCGGAAAGCTCCGCGGACATGTACATGGATTTGCCGCCTGCTTAAAGGCTGTTTTTACGATTCTGTCTTCCAGAGAATGAAAGGTTATGATACACAGCCTTCCCCCAGGTTTTAACAAATCAATCAATTCCGTCAAAGACTCCTTTAACACTTCAAGCTCTCTGTTGCATTCTATCCTAATTGCCTGGAATGTCCTCTTTGAGGGGTGTCCTCCCTGCGCCCGACATTTTGCCGGAATTGACGCTTTTATAATTTCATTTAATTCCTCTGTTGTTTCTATAGGCTTTCTCTGCCTTGCCAGCACAATATGTTTTGCAATGTTTTTTGCAAATCTGTCCTCTCCATAGTCCCTGATAACATGGTACAATTCACTTTCTCCATAACCATTTACAATTTCCTTAGCTGTCAGAGACTGCCGTGTATCCATTCTCATATCAAGAGGTGTATCAAACCGGTAGGAAAATCCCCGTTCCTTCGTATCTAACTGGTAGGAGGATACGCCTAAGTCCAACAGCATTCCATCCATACCCGTAATTCCCAATTTGAAAAGTATCTCTTTCGTATTGCGGTAATTTCCTCTAACGATTGATACCTTGTCCTTAAACTGTAAAAGTCTCTCTCCTGCGGCTTCTATTGCCACGCCGTCCTGGTCTATTCCAATGAGCCGTCCGCCCTCTCCCAGCCTTTTTGCAATCTCCCTGGAATGGCCTCCGCCTCCTAACGTACCGTCCACATAAAGACCTGACGGATTTATCTTAAGTCCTTCGATTGTTTCCTCAAGTAATACCGACGTGTGCTCAAACGCCATTTTCCATCTCCATTCCTGTCAGCGATCATTCTTCACACATTGTTTGTGCGAAAAGCAATATATAGGGGAGTGTGAAGCTTTCCTTAACCATTACACTTAAATGCCAATCCCAAGCTCTATCATATGTCTGGAGATTTCCTCCATATCCTGGTATGTGACGGTGCCTTCCCATCTGTCCTTGCTCCAGATTTCCACCCGATTTCCCACGCCCACCAGCACGGCGTCTTTCGTAATTCCTGCAAAATCCCGAAGCACAGCCGGCAAAAGAATTCTTCCCTGCTTGTCCACCTCCACGCAAGCCGCTCCGGCCAGGAAAAAACGCGTAAACTGTCTTGCTTCCTTGTCAATCATTGGCAGGCCCCGCAGTTTTTCCTCGAAAGCCTTCCACTCAGGTTCGTCAAACACAAATAAACATCCATCCATTCCCTTGGTTACTACGAATTCATCTCCCAAAACTTCCCGGAATTTGGATGGAACGATCAGTCTGCCCTTTGCATCTATTGTATGGTTGTACTCTCCCATAAACATAGGCATTTACCTGCTCACGACCTGAACTGCCTGTCAATTGACAAAACACGGATTCCTCATCTTACCCTTACTAATGAGTGGCTGATGAAAAAATATCGGTTTGTACCACTTTTCACCACAAAGTTAACACTAACCACCACTTTTTACCACTCATAGGTCTATTCTACCTCAATTAAATACCAAGCGCAAGAAAAAAAAGCGCCCGGCAATTTCATGCCGGATGCTTTTTTATTCAAAAATCCATTTTTTCTCCATATCTGGTATTTCATATAAAAACAGGTTACCAGATATTGTGATACTTATCAGAAAAATTTTTTTATTTTTTATTTTTCCCCATTGTTCTTAATCCGCAGTCTCACAACAATATCACACGCCACAGCCCCCACAAACAGCACAATTGCCAGTACCTGGGAAACGGGTACCTCTGTCCCGGGAATAAACAGCTGATCCGTCCTGATTCCCTCTATCCATGCCCTTCCTAACCCATAGCCGCCTAAATATAAAAGGGCAATTTCCCCCTCAAATTTTTTGTGCTTCCAGTACAGTAAAATAAGCGCAAGCACGCCCAAATTCCAAAGGCTCTCGTACAGAAAAGTGGGATGAACCTGTATATAATTCATTCCCTCCTCCATATGCTCCGCTAAAGACTGAGAAATATCGCCCGGACGGACTGCCGCCACAGGAAGACGCATCGCCAAAAGATTGTTGGTATATTCCCCAAATACCTCCCGGTTGGTAAAATTCCCCCATCTGCCGATTGCCTGTCCTAAGATAAGGCCTGTCACACCGGTGTCCGCCATCCGAAAGGCATTTTGCTTTTTTATTTTTGCATAGACAAACAGCGTGATAAAAGCCGTAATCACGCCGCCATAAATGGCCAGCCCTCCCTGCCTGATGTTAAAAATATTGATAAGATTATTTTTATATTGATCCCATGCAAAAATAACATAGTAAATCCTTGCTCCAATAATGGAAAGAATCACCGCATAAATAGAAAAATCCCAATAAAGCTCCGGATCCTGCCCCGACCTTTTTGCCTGCCAGGCCGCTATCAAGATACCGCCAATCACGCCGAGCCCTATAATTACACCGTAAAGCGCAATTTCAAAGCCAAATATGCTAAAACTTTTGGGTACATTTTTCAAGTAAATTCCCAAATTGGGAAAAGAAATATCCATTAAATCCATCTTTTCCTCCATCCCGAAGCGTTTTACGCCGAGGGGCGAAAATGTCAGATTTCGCTCTGCCACCCTGGAATTTGTGACGCTTCGGCACAAATTCTTGACGTCTTATACATTAAAGCGGAAGAGAATGACATCCCCATCCTTCACCACATAGTCCTTGCCTTCCATGCCAACCAAGCCTTTTTCCCTGGCAGCTGCCAAAGATCCCTGCTTAAGTAAATCCTTATAATTCACTACCTCGGCCTTAATAAAGCCCCTCTCAAAATCGGTATGGATTTTTCCTGCCGCCTGAGGCGCTTTGGTCCCAATTTGAATCGTCCATGCCCTGGTTTCATCCTCTCCTGCCGTTAAAAAGCTCTGAAGGCCCAGCAAATGATAACTTGCCTTGATCAGCTTTTCAAGTCCCGACTCCTTAAGGCCCAAGTCCTCCAGGAACATTGCCTTTTCCTCTTCATCCAGTTCCGAAATCTCCTGCTCAATCTGTGCGCAGATCACAAATACCTCGCTGCCGTTTTCCTCCGCAAACGCCCTGACCGCCTTAACGCCCTCATTGTCGGCCCCGTCATTGGCAAGGTCATCCTCCCCCACATTGGCGGCAAAAATTACCGGCTTGGCCGTCAGAAGATTGTAGGAATCTAAAAGAGCCTGCTCATCTTCATCCTCCGTCTCACAGCTTCCCGCATTCTTTCCCGCTTCTAAGTGCGCCTTAAGTTTCTGCAAAAGAGCCGCTTCTTTGGCAAGAGACTTGTCCATCTTGGCCGCCTTTCCTGTTTTGGCGATTCTGCGCTCCAAAATCTCAAGATCTGAAAAAATCAGCTCCAAATTAATGGTTTCAATATCGCGCATGGGATTAATGTTGCCATCCACATGTACAACATTTTCATCTTCAAAGCAGCGCACCACATGCACTACCGCATCCACTTCCCTTATGTGGCTCAAAAACTGGTTGCCAAGACCTTCTCCTTTGGACGCTCCCTTTACCAGGCCGGCAATGTCCACAAATTCTATTACGGCAGGCGTGACCTTTTTGGAATGATACATTTCTCCTAACAGCTTAAGACGCTCATCGGGAACCGCCACCACCCCTACATTGGGATCGATGGTGCAGAAGGGATAATTGGCGGATTCCGCTCCTGCTTTGGTCAGCGAGTTGAATAGCGTACTTTTTCCTACGTTGGGTAATCCTACGATTCCTAGTTTCATTTTTCTATATATCCTCCTTAAAAACCTTGATTTTATGCGTTTTCTGAAAAGTTTTGTCTTTTTACCGCACCAATTCCGCACCAATTTGGTATGGAAATATGTAATTTTACGTGGTGTTTCATATCGCACGGGATAGTTCAAACTGGCGGACAGCCTGCGTCAGCGAATCATCAGTGACATGCACATAACGATCCATGGTGGTTTTAATGCTTGCATGCCCCAACAGCTTCTGAAGCACTTTAGGCTGCATTCCGGCCTCTATCGCACGGGTGGCATACGTATGCCGAAGGGCATGCATGCAAAACCTTTCGATTTCGGCTTCATCACACAGCTTGTACAGATGCGTGTCATAGGAACTGTTTTTTGCCGGCTCTCCTGTACGATAATTTATGAAAACCAAATCCCTCATGACAAGGCTCCTGGTCTCGCCAGTGCGCCGATCCACATATTCCGGAACATGGTTCCCATGGTAATGTAAGTCTGTCTGATCGTAGACCCGGCATATTCCGCTTCCATACGATTCAAGATCACCTTGCAGTGCATTGGCTTTACATCTGATAGCGGCATTATTCCGATAACAGGCTGAATATTTTGGATATACCGCTCCCTGTAATTACGTCTGGTATTAGGTGCCAGACCACAAATCAGGTTTTCCATCCGGTAATCATACCATCCATTTACCGTGACATCAGCGGCCACAGTTGCCATGTTATGCTTATCTTCGTACTGTGCATCAGCAAGCCAGTTCCTCGCTTCCGGCAGCGTATCAAAATGTTTTTCACGACGGCTGCCATCTTTGGTACTATAACGTGCCGAATATTTCCCGTCTTTCCTCTGGCAGATTCCTTTTCCGCATTCTCTGCCTTTAAGATTTTTTCCCATATATGAACTCCTTTCATCAAACAGCGGCAATCACCTTTTGTGATTCTCCTTTGATAAAGAAAAAGAGCCCAACACAATTAAGTATTATATCATGCCAGGCTCCCTTTCATCAATAATATTTTGAGGCAATTAACAGCCATAGTGATTAGAAAAAAAATTTGCAAAAAAAGAAGAACAGAATCGCTCTGTCCTTCATTCCTTCCAGCCATTATCAGTATAATTGCCATCCCACTGCTTTTATAAGGGGTACAACCACTTCCGTGTGTTTTATAATTAATAATGGTCAAAAAATAAAAACCTTGCGCCAATTCTCATAACCATTTCTATGTCAAATTTGAAATGATATATCGTATGTTAAAAGTAAAAAAACGCACAAAAAAGTTGCATACCCGCTATGCTTGATTGCTGGTATGCAACTTCTATCCCTTTATTTCGTTTTCAGACACAAAATTTATAGCACATTGCTTGCATATGCTGTCATTTTTACAACATATTTTTTTATTGAACAATACTGGCTACAAGCTCTCTTTTCTTTGTAATTCAAGGATAATTTCTTTTGGGAGACGAGAATATTTAATAATCTTCTCAATCGGCTCATCATTCTCAATCATTTCCTTTGCTGTCTCAACCTTTTCATCATACCGTGCATCATACCTCTCGCTTTCAACATATGAACGCATGATCTGTTCCTCGTCATACAGTACCATCATGA